>LFRN01000145.1:11296-12495 GCA_001512375.1 Candidatus Methanoculleus thermohydrogenotrophicum
CGCCCGGGTAGCGAGCAGGAGGATCAGCACCAACCTGGAGACGACGTCCTCCGACCGCCTCAGGAACATCGCCGGGGTGAAGAACTACCGACAAGGACATCGGGCCAAAGGGCGCGGACCGGATCTCCTCGCGATGCGCAGAGTGCGGCCGTTTATCGGGCTCACCAACCTTAAGCGGGTCGGGATCAGGAGAAAATCGGACCGGGCTCTTTCCCCGAGGATGAATCGATCACCGGCAAAAAAAAGATTGGAGTTATCTGACTCTCTCGAACTCTTCGGTCACATCTGCGGCGGAGAGGTAGGTCTTCTCGCTGAACTGCTCGAGCGTCGCAATCACATCCGCGGAAGCGTTACGCTCCCGCGCCTGGTTGATCAGGTCCGCTTTCTCTGCCGGGTAGTTCATGCCCTCGAGATAGACCTGCAGATCGGCGGCAGAGAGGTGCTTTAGAGACGGTCCGGGGATCGCAACAGGGCGTTCGGCCTCTGCCTCCTCCACTACCACCAGAACCTCCTCACCGGTGGGCTTCTCCTGCACCTCCATCCGCTCCGTCGTGACGACCTCACGGGGCGGGGGCTCCGTCCGGGTCACAGCCCGCGCTTCTTCCTGGCTCGGGGGACCTATGGGTCGGGTCGATTCGATCAGGTCCCAGTTTGCCTCCCGGGGCCACTCTCCTTCCACGAAGCCGGGCTCATTGTCGATCCTGTACTTGCTTATATTTACCACAAAAACGTCGTCGCCTGGTCGGTAGACCATTGCTTCGATAGGGATCGCGAAGAGCTTTGCCCCAAGACCAAACATGCCCCCGGCCC
Organism: Candidatus Methanoculleus thermohydrogenotrophicum; assembly: GCA_001512375.1. Classification (GTDB taxonomy): domain Archaea; phylum Halobacteriota; class Methanomicrobia; order Methanomicrobiales; family Methanoculleaceae; genus Methanoculleus; species Methanoculleus thermohydrogenotrophicum. Next base: position 12,107 of record LFRN01000145.1, read on the forward strand.
TGAGTACCGCGTATACTACCCTCCCCGTGGGCAGGCTAATCCGCAGGCTTGAGACCTCACCAAGATCGTAACCTTCAGGGTTTTTCACCCGTTTCCCCACGATATCGTCGGATGACATGAGCCTCTGCTCCCCCACCCTTCGTACCTGCTGTTCCAGAATTGTTTCAGCCATTACAACCACCTATGTCTGGGTATATTTTCGAAGGTAAGCATCACCTTCGCGCAGAGCGGGCGATGCGCATTGAGACTATTTAACATTTCCCCGGTCCATGCTGTGTTGCACAATTCCTTTCGGTGGCCACTCACCGGTATTCCTGCTGTGCCTCCGGTCAGGAGGCCACCCGGTCACCAGCATATTATAGCCGTTCAATTCCATCCTTACCTCGCGG
>LFRN01000171.1 GCA_001512375.1 Candidatus Methanoculleus thermohydrogenotrophicum
ATACCTGAAGTATGGCGCCCAGAAGTCATGGATCATCGTTCCCTGGAATGCGGGCAGGATCCCCATGGCGTCGGTTGCTTGCGCTCCTCGTTTTCGATGGCACCCGTAGGAGGTGAGGAGGTCGGTACTGGCGACATGCAGCCAATGCCGCGTGTCGCCCACCCGCATGCTGGTTTCATCGACATGGAGAACCTGTGCATCTTGCAGGAGGTTTCGGGTATGTTCTTCAACTCCGGTCAGGTTTCGAGAGCACTCGCCCGTGATTGCAACCACAGTTGCCTGGCTCAACGAGTGGCCAAAGAGGTCAAAAACCATCTCAGAGGCTCGTTCATAGGGAAGCAGCTGGTAGATGCAGAAATAGACCAGGAGCGCCTTCAGGTTGATGCCATACTGCACGGGGTGCGCTACCTCGACAGGAAATTCAGTTGGGTGAAAACACCCACAATGGGGGCACCGTTTGTGTTCTGCACGGTGTTCAGTCACGATAATCCGGGGAGGAGGTATGTCAAAAACCTGACGTCGTTCTACGACAGATGGGTCGACATGTTCCAGGGATGCCCCGCACCGGGAACAGGTGGAAGCAGTATGGACGATGACCACATCCGGGTTTGGAACAAACTGAAGGGTATGACCTTCGTGGCCCTTCTGACCACCCGGAGGGCGTTCACCCTTCTTCCGTGATGTTTTTGGTCGATGAAACCCATCCATCGAGGGAGGGCGACTGCTGTTGCGACTGTTCTGGTTCAACTGGGATTCGAGGTCGGCAATCCGGGCCTTTAGGTGAGCATTCTCAGCACGGAGTTCCGTGATGAGACGCTTGAGATCACCGATGACTGCAAGAAGA
>LFRN01000025.1 GCA_001512375.1 Candidatus Methanoculleus thermohydrogenotrophicum
AACGTGCGCTCATCTTCACACAGTTTGCGGAGTTTGGAACGCTCCTTGAAGACTACCTCCGCAAGCGGTTCGGCACTGCCGTCCTCTACCTGCACGGCCGGACGCCCCGGGCGAAACGCGACGCGATGGTGCAGCGGTTCCAGCAGCCGGGAGGACCATCCCTCTTCCTTCTCTCGTTGAAGGCCGGGGGCACGGGGCTGAACCTGACAGCAGCCAACCATGTCTTCCACCTGGATCGGTGGTGGAATCCGGCTGTCGAGAACCAGGCGACCGATCGGGCCTTCAGGATCGGGCAGACCCGCGACGTCCAGGTGCACCTCATGATCGCCTCGGGAACGCTTGAAGAACAGATAGACATGTTGATCGAAGAGAAGACGGTACTTGCTGACCAGGTCCTCGGGAAAGGAGAGGACTGGATCGGGTCGCTCTCCACCGACCAGCTCCGCGACCTGCTGACTCTGCGCCGGGACGCTGTGGAGGGGTGAAGAATGGAGCCATGGTACTACTCCCCGTTTCCCCCATCCGTCCCGCGGCCGGTGAAGGGCGGCCTCAAGGCACGGAGTAGGCGGGGAGCGATCGGCGAGCAGTGGTGGTCGCAACGATTCATCCAGGTGCTCGAGGAGATGGGAAACGCTTCACGGCTGCAGCGCGGGAAACGGTATGCAAGGAAGGGGCAGGTGATCGGTATCGAGATCAGGGGAGGGGAGGTGCAGGCAGAGGTGCAGGGATCCGCCGCGAGACCGTACCGTGTCACCATCCGCCTCAGCCCCCTCAGCGACGCCGGGTGGGAGAGGGTGTTTGACATGATGGCGGCGCAGGCGATCTTTGCGGCACAGCTCCTGGCAGGTGTTGTGCCGCACGAGGTCGAGGAACTCTTTTCTGAGGCGGGGGTGTCTCTCTTTC
>LFRN01000170.1 GCA_001512375.1 Candidatus Methanoculleus thermohydrogenotrophicum
GTACAGGAGGGAGATGACAACTTCAGATCAGAACCGGGCACCGTGCGGTCTTCTCGCGCTGGATGCGCTGGACGACGGCCTCCTCGTGGTAGGTGATGACCGGAGGGTCGCCTGGTGCAACCCAGCATTTCTTCACGTCCTGGATATCGGAGAAGAGATACCCCGGGGAATGGATATATCCACCCTTTTCAACAGATATCTTCTACCAGCTCTCCAGGACGAAGCCTCTCGACAACAGATCCTGTGGACCCTCGAGACCAACACGGACCTGCCTTCGCTCCTCTGCCGTACCTGTGCTCCCGACGGCACCCGGCGCTGGCTCTCGATATCAACCGTATCAGCCAACACGGAGACCGGATTCTGGGTCATCAGGATCAGGGATGCCACCGGAGATGTGGATGCGTACCACTTCAGGTCCGCGCTTGACCAGTCGCCGGTGGTCGTCTTTGCACAGGATAGCGATCTCCGCTACATCTGGTCGTACAACCAGCAACTGGGACCTGCTGATACCCCCATCCTCGGTATGACGGACCAGGACATCTTCCCACCCGATGATGCCGCGCGATTGACCGGGCTCAAGCGCCGGGTCATGGAGACGGGAGAGACCGTGCGGGCGGAGACGACGCTCACCGGCGAGGACAGGGTGCATATCAGGGACCTGACCCTCAAGCCGCTCCAGGATGCCAGCGGGAGCATCGTCGGCATCACCGGGACTGCGCTCGACGTGACCGAACGGGGCCGTGTGGAAGAGGCACTCCGGACACGGACCTACGACCTGAGCCAGCGGATGAATGAACTTCAGTGCCTCTATGCTGTCACACACCTCGTCGAGGTGCCGGGGATAACGCTTGACGCGCTCCTGCAGGCGGTTGCTGATGCGCTTCCCTCGGGATGGCAGTACCCGGACGACACCGCGGTGCGGATCGTGGTCGACGGCCAGGAGTACCTGCGAGGCGACCCGAAGGAGACGCCCTGGAGGCAGGAGAGCCCGATCATCGTCCACGGTACCTGTGCCGGTATGATCGAGGTCCGTTACCTCTCCGGGAAGCCAGAGGCGGATGAAGGGCCGTTCCTGCGGGAAGAGCGGATGCTGCTTGACGCCGTCGCTGAGCGGCTTGGCCGGGTCATCGAGAGGCTGCGGGCGGAAGCAGCGCTCCAGAAGAGTGAGGAGATGTTCCGCGGGATCGCTCAGCGGAGTTTTGATATCATCATTACGTCATACCTGACCGAGGAAGTGAACTATGCCTCGCCGGCGGTGGAGCGGATACTCGGATACCGTCCTGAGGAGGTGGCAGAGGCGAACCTGGAAGACTACATCCTCCCCTCGAGCCTTCCGGCGTGGGACGAGGGGCGACGAAAGGTGCTCCGGGGCGAGCAGGTCGAGGGACTCCAGAACGAGGTCAGGCGTAAGGATGATGGGACCGCCATACTGGAGTTGAACGAGTCACCGATCATCGAGAACGGGGTGATCGTGGGATTCCAGATCATCGGCAGAGAGATCACCGGCCGGGTCCTCTACGAGCGACTCCGGGAGCAGGCCTTTGATATGACCGCGCGAAACATCGCGCAGTTCGCCGTCCTTGCTGACCACGTCCGCCACCCGCTCCAGGTGGTTATGGGGATTGCAGACCTGCTCGACGATGAGGAGACCGCAGAGAAGCTCCGGGAGCAGGTCCGGAGGATCAACGTGCGTATCAGCGAGCTCGACCGTGAATGGGTTGAGTCCCGGAAGATACGTGAGTTCCTGAAACGCTACGAACTCTGAACGGTCACCGGCGCCTCCCTTTGCGGGGGTGGTGCTCCGCCGGCACAGCCCCCCGGAGGACGGCGAGCGTCTCGGGCGTAAGAGAGCCTTTTTTGCCGATGACGTTGGCTGGCCGGAGAGTGAACGGATCTCCGATCAGGACAAACCTCTCGCCGAAGAGGTCAAGCCCGCCGCGGGCAAAGTCGTCGATCGAGAGCGGGACCGAGGGCGAATCTGAAGGGGGTTTGCTCGAGACCGGGCAGACCAGCAGGCTTCCGCTGTTCTCCTCCGCGATCACCACCCCCGGGCGTACCTTCCATTCTCCAACGCCCCCGATGCGCATGGCGGCCAGGATGACGTCCCCGCTGGCGTACCGACTCATTGGCATGGAAATTGGCCCCCAGAACCGATAAATGAATTGAACCCGTGCTGGAAGAAGGAGAGATGGCAGGGGCCAGGTGATGGGTAGTTCCCAGCCATCGGCTCCATCGCGCCCGGATAGGGCTTGCGCATCAGGAGAAATGAGAGAGACTCCCCCGGGCGTTTCATCAGTTCAGCCTCTCGCTGTGCGTCATGGGCGTTAGCGCCGGAGGGGATCAAACGCCTTTTAAGGGTCCAGTGGTGCACGGGGCCCAGGGACCGCTTGGTGGGGGGGGCTGCTGGTGTTCAGGCGACCCGCTCTCCCGCCTTCGGGCCGGGAGTACACTCGTAGATCTCCTGGATCTTCATGATGAGGAGGCTCTTTGCCGGGGCCTTTGCCATCTTCGACCGGACGGCGAGCTGCATCTTCTCAAACTCCGGGCCGCTGGTCTTGACCTCGACGGTTCCTTTGACCTGGAAGCAGCCCTTCGTCTCGGCTCCCCAGACGTAGATGGATACCTTCGGGTTCTCCAGGACGTTTGCGAGCGTCTTCTTCATGTAGTTGTCTGCAATCCAGATCGTTTCATCATCGACGAGCTCTACGAACCCAATCGGCACCACGTTCGGCCATCCGTCCTTTGAGGCGGTAGCGACCGGGAAGGCCTTCATCGTCCGGAACGCTGCCTTCATCTCTTCAGTCAGTGCAACCATCAGTTATCACCAGTAGATTCTACTGAACTACAGATTAATATAGGTAATTGTCAGAAAACTGTAGTTGTGGCGGTAGTGCTACAGGTCTCTGACCCGGCGACCCGTGTCGCCCCATCACGTGAACAGGTGCGTTACATCATGGAGAATACGACCAAGACTTCAGAAATCGCCGAACTCAGGCATGAGATCGCTAGACTCCGGGGTGACCTCCGGCGGTGTGCTGTTCCGGCAGAGAGGCAGCTTGACCGACTCTTTGCCGAGTTCCGGCAGCAGTGCGCCGAGGCCGCCGTGCGCGGGCATATCGAGAACGCAAGTGACCTTATCGCCCGCGAGGCATCGGGCTGCCCCCTTGAGGGGCGGTGCGGGGCTGCGTTTGCCGCTCTCTTCGAAGGTGCGCTTGTGCACCTGGAGACCGGGGAGATACAGGCAAGCGCCGTCCGGAAACAACTCGCGGACCTGCGGCAGAATGCCCCGACCGATCATTGCATCAACTGCTTTGAGGAGGCAGAGAGGCAGCTTGACCGCCAGCTCCGGATGCTTGCGGCCTTCCATCTCCTCGGGGACGAGGAGGGGGAGGGGTCCATCATCGAGGATCTCTCGCCGGAGGATGTCGCAAGCAGGGTCTGCTACCCCCTGAGCAGCCCGCACCGGGTCCGGATCCTCAAAGCGCTCCACCGCGAGGAGAAGTCATTCTCCGACCTTGCGGGGATCACAGGCCTGCGCGGGGGCAACCTCCTCTTCCACCTCGAGAAACTTCTGGCAGCCGGCCTGATCTGCCAGCGAAAAGATCGTGGTGAGTACTCCATCAGCCTGAGCGGTTACGAGTCGCTTGCGGCGCTCGCAACGCTCTGCCGGAAGATCCAGGGCGACCACGGTGCTGGAGGGTGATACGACTCTGCTGCATAAGCGTTTCTGCAAAAAAAGTCAGGCGCTGATGGCAGCCAGTCTGCCATCCTCGCGCATGAACAGCCAGTAACCCTCGGTCGGGAAGAGTCTCTGGTTCTCTCCCCGGTCTCCTATCCGGTCATTGATGAGCGCTGGCCGGTAACTCTGGTTTTCTGCATCGTAACCGACGACATAGACCCAGCTGTCCTCCACTGATGCAAACGTGTCGTTCGCAGTCGCCGGGGTCAGGTCAGAGAAGCCGATGGCGTTCCAGCCCGCGCTCACCGTCTTGGATGCCGGGGCCATTACCGGGTCGGTGCTGAAGTTCAGCCGCACGGTCGTGGTCCCGTTTGAGTAGACCCAGTATCCATCAAGGACTTCCAGGGTCGCGTCCGAGCCCAGGGGCTCAAATCCGGTTTCGGGAGCATAGGTGTAGATCGGCCGTCCGGCGGTGTCGAGATCTCCAAAGACTGCCATTGCGGTATCGTTGCCCGCGGAGAGCGGTCTTGGGATGGAGATGAAGTTCCAGCCGTCATAGAGCTGGAGATCCATGCCCAGCACCACCTCCGGTGTCGGCGTTACGGTCGGTGTCGGTGTCACGTTCACCGGCGGGGTGGGTGTTGGTGGCGGCGTGGGTGTCGGGATCGGGACTCCTGGTGGGATCAGGACATTGTTGATGACGTAGACGATGATGTTGTTCGTGATCCGGATCTGGGTCAGGACAACAGCGTTGTTGATGACCAGCCGGCCTGCATCGTCGACTGAGATGTTCACGCTCGACCCCTCAACAGTCACCAGGATGATCTGGCCGTCGGTTGTGTTCTGGCACATCTGTACGAGTTCTTCGAGCGTGTAGTCTCCCGGGATGATATGGTACCCGAGGATACTGTCCAGGAGCCCTGTATCATTCAGGATGATCGAGAGTGTCTCGTTGCCAAGACCTGCGAAAGCCTCGTCGGTCGGCGCGCATATGATGTAGGTCTCGTTTGCCTCAAGCGTCTGGGTGACGGTGGAGTTATTCACGATTCCGACCAGCGTTGTCAGGTCTTCCTCTTCCGAAAGCTCTGTAACGATCGCTTCGGTCACGTTTACTGCTGGTGCTGGCACCGGCGGTAACCCCCCGGTCACGTTAAAGGCCTGCTGGACTGGACTGCCGTTCAGGAGGATCGGTACATCGGGACCCGGGAATTCAAAGACTGCCTCCTCCCCTTCATCGACGTGAAGAACGGCGTAGAGAACCGGTGTAACATTCGCGGTCTCGATCGTCACAGTCACGTTCTCATTCACTCCCTCGCTGAGCGGGGTGTACCCCAGAACCTCCCCTGGCGTTCCGTTCAGGTCCGCCTGGATGCTTAACCAGCCGGTCTGGTTGATCACAGCACTGTCAACGCTCACCGTGTCGTTTACTATCGGCTGGTCAGAGACAACAAGGGCAGGTGTCACGTTCACCGG
>LFRN01000034.1 GCA_001512375.1 Candidatus Methanoculleus thermohydrogenotrophicum
CCGCGAGGTCGGCCTCCTCCACCGGAAGGCGGCCTACCCGCGGTCCCTCTCGCGGGGCGAGCAGCAGCGCCTGGCCATAGCCTGCGTCGTCGCCATGCGGCCACGGGTGATCGTCCTCGACGAGCCCACGACAGGGCTTGATGCCCGGGAATCGGCAGAAGTTATGGCGATCATCGGTCGCCTCCGGCAGGCTGGCCACACGATCGTCATGGTCTCGCATGACATGCGCCTGGTAGAGAACTACGCGGACCGGATCGTCAGGATGGAAGCGGGCCGAATCGTTCCTGATTAAAGAACCCCTGAGGAGGAACCATGACTGAGATTATGCAGTACGTCACCCGGGAGAGCGCCTTTCACCGTCTCCACCCGTTCACCAAACTGATCTTTGTTGTCGTCGTCGTGGCTCTCGCGGTGCTGACGAGTGATACTGTGATGCTTGCGGCTCTTGTAGGAGCGATCGTGGCAGCAGCGGTTGCAGGAGGGCTTGCCCGCGACCTCCTCCGCCAGGTGCCACTGCTCGTCGTGCTTGCGGCAGGCCTGCTCGTCCTCACGGTGCTGACCATTCCGGGCGGGGAGACCCTCTGCCACCTGGTTCCGCCGGGGGTCCCGGTCATCGGCGGGGCCTTCCCGGTCACGGTAGGGGCAGTCGACCTTGCGCTCGCGATGTCGCTCCGGTTTGCGGCGATGATCTTCGCCTTCCAGATCCTGGTCATATCCACCCAACCGCGCGATCTGGTCCATCTCATGGACCGTCTCAGGATGCCGGTAGACTACACGCTCATGTTCCTGATAGCGCTCCGGTTCATCCCGAGCCTGCAGCTCGAGGGGAAGCGGATTCACGAGGCGCAACTCGCCCGGGCCTACAACCCGGGGAGGGGTCCTGTCGGCAAGGTCAGAGGTCTCTTTCCCATCTTCATCCCGCTGGTTGCAAACTCACTTGCGAAAGCCACGATCCTCGGACTGACCATCGATCTGCGGGGTTACCGTTCCGGCACCAGGACACCGATGCGTGACCTTGCCCCTGGCATGGCTGATATCGCCGGGATCTGCTGTATGGGGTTCGTTGTCGCAGGGTATTTGACCCTGCTGCTCATATAACCGGGTATGTGCACCGCCCCATCTCTCCCCGAAGCCTTCGAGTTCTACATCGGCGGAAGTGTCGGACCGTCGCTCTACGTCAGGCTCGTGGACGGCCGGCTCCTCTACGAGTGGGCGAGTGGCGGCGGCTACTCCGGGGTCGTGATGGAGGCGTCCCCCACACCAGAGGAGTGGGCGCAGTTCCTGGCGACCGCAGACCGGCTTGGCGTCTGGGAGTGGGAGCCTGAGTATGTCTCTGCCCACTCCTGCTGCGACGTCACCTACTGGCACCTGCGACTGGAGAGTGATGGACGCCGCATCGTTGCGCGTGGTGCAAACGGCTATCCTGGCTCCCGCGGGCCGGGGGTCTCAGGAGAGTTCAGCGCGTTCCGTGCGGCGGTGGAACACCTGATCGGGCGGTGTCCATGAGCGTTCAGGG
>LFRN01000100.1 GCA_001512375.1 Candidatus Methanoculleus thermohydrogenotrophicum
TTTCCCGCCTCCCGGGCGAATGTTTATCTGACGGCATGCGGTAGAGAGATTGAGGGAAGAGGGGCATGGGCCGGATCTGTAGCCCGTTCATCGTTCTTGAGTGCAGCAGGGGGTGCGGTTTCTCCCGGATCTATAATGAACCCACCGAGGAGCAGAGCAGGGAGATCACCGGGATGAAGGTCTGTCCTGACTGTGGTGCCCCCATCCTCAGGAGACTCTTCTGACGGCGGGGAGCGATGTCTGCGGAACGTTACTGGGAGATAGATCTCGTCCGCGGTATCGCCGTCGTGACGATGATCATCTTCCACTCCGCATTTGACCTCAGCTTCCTCGGAGTCCTGCCGTTGAACGTCTCCAGCGGGTTTCTCAGGATGCTTGCCTACCTGACCGCATCGACGTTCATCTTTATTGTCGGGGTCTCCTTCACCATCAGCTACGCCCGGGCTGCGCCGCAACTCACAAGACGCGACCTTGCGCTCAAGTACATCCGGCGTGGTCTTAAGATATTCTCCCTGGGTCTTGTCATCACCGTCATCACCCGGGTCCTCGTCCCTTCGGTCTACATAGTCTTTGGCATCCTGCATTTCATCGGGATCTCGATCCTGCTGGCTCCGCTGTTCGTGCGGTTCGGCGCGAGAAACCTCATTCTGGGCATCGCCTGTATCATCGCTGGCTACATCACAAATGCTGTCCCGGGTCCCTGGCTTCTCCTCTGGCTTGGGGTCCACCCGGCATCCTTTGCGAGTCTCGATTACGTGCCGCTCCTCCCCTGGTTCGGCCTCGTTCTCATCGGGATGACCTGTGGATTCTTCTTCTATCCTGACGGACAGCGGAGGTTTTCGATCAGGGCGGCAGAACCGGTGTATGCCCGACCATTCTCGATTCTCGGCCGCCACTCGCTCCTCATCTACTTCCTGCACCAGCCCCTCCTTATCCTCGTGATCGCCGTTCTCGCGCCCGGCGCCGTGTCCGGGTCACTGTGGTGAACGGGGCGGGTGGTCGTCCCTCCTCGGGGTAGCGTGGCAAAATATTATATAGAGGGTGGCGGGGTAGCAGCCCACTGCATGCTCTGGGTTGTATTTGCTCTATCTGGAGCGGTCTTCGAAGCGGCCTATTATACTCTCCTGAAGCAGTGGGGCAACGAGGCTGATCCGCATCTCCTCGCCTCCGGCGTCTTCCTGACAGCGGCGGCCATGCTCCTCTCGGTCTCCTCGGCCCGGGGGTTTCCGGATCTGGGCCCCGGTTTCCTCCCCGCTGCGCTGATCGCCGCGATGACCAACATACTGGCTGCAGCCCTGTATTTTAAGGCATTGAGACAGGTAGATCTCTCGCTCACGGTCCCCATGCTCTCGTTCACCCCGGTCTTTCTCGTTGTCACATCCTACGTCATCCTCGGCGAGACGCCGTCGATGGTCGGTCTCGCGGGTATTCTCTTCATCGTCGCCGGGTCATACGTCCTGAACGCAACATCACATAGCCTCGAAGAACCGCTTGACCCGGTCCGGAAGATGATGCATACCGGAGGTATCCGCGCCATGCTCATCGTGGCGTTCCTCTTCAGCATCAGCCTGAGTTACGACAAGGTGGTCCTGCTGAATTCCGACCCCTACTTTGGCATGGGCGTCGTCCTCCTGATGGCGGGGAGCGTCTTTCTTGCGGTCTCTCTGGCCAAGGGCTCCAAGCCCGCCATAACTTTCAAGCAGCACCCCGCGCTGTTCCTTGCTGCCGGTGCGGCGCTTGCCCTCAGCACCGTCGGCACGAACATGGCGTTCTCTCTGCAGATTGCCAGTTATGTGATTGCAATAAAGCGGTTGAGCGCCTTCTTTACCGTCATATACGGGATCTTTATCCTTGGCGAAGGGCATTTGCAGGCCAGATCTCTCGGCGCGGCGATGATGGTTGCCGGGGCGGTCATCGTCGCCTTCTGATGGGCCCTTACCTGCAGAAGAGCGGTACATCCGCAAAGGCCCGGACGTCAAAGACTCCCCGCTCTGTGACCCGCACCTCGGGGATGACGGTCAGGGCGAGGAACGAGAGGTACATGAAGGGGTTCTCGACCGCCCCGAGGTGCCGGGCATGCTCCAGAAGAGCCTCCAGGCGCCGCACGACCTCCTCGTAGGGAAGGACCGACATAAGCCCCACACACTCGAGCGGCAGGGCAGTCACATCGTTGCCGGAGACCACCACGAGCCCGCCACCGAGCCTGACTACCTCCCCTATGGCGCGGATGATCACGGCATCATCGGCCCCTACGGCGATGATGTTGTGGGAGTCGTGGGATACCGACCCGGCAAGCGCCCCCTCCAGCAGGCCAAAACCCTGGACGAGCCCGACCCCGGAGCCCCTCCTTCGGTAGCGGTCGGTGACGACCACTTTGAGTATGTCACGATTGGTATCCGGGATGGCGTCGGCATCCACCGTATAGCGCAGATCACGTGTGATGATCTGCCCGGGCACGATACCGATCACCCGCGCCTCTCCCCGGCCACTGATCTGGATATCCCCGGGTTCCGGCATGCGGACACGGAGGGGAACCGCAGGACAGGCCGGTGGGCGGTAGCCGGTATCAATCACCTCGACGCCGCGCTTGAACGTCCGCAGGACGCGGAACCGGTCGGGGTCGTCGACGACGCAGAAGTCGGCAAGCCTCCCGGGAGCGATAGCGCCGCGGTCATGGAGCCCGAACCGCCCGGCAGCGGAGAGCGTGGCCATGCGGAGCGCCTGCTCGACCTCGAGGCCGCATGCTACCGCCTTCCTGATGCAGTCGTCGATGTGCCCCTCTCCGGCGAGCATATCGGCGTGCCGGTCATCGGTGGCAAAGCAGCACCGCGCCGCTGTGCAGGCATCCACGAGCGGAATGAGGTCACGAAGGTTCTGCTCGGTCGAGCCTTCCCGGATCATGATGTACATCCCCCGGAGGAGTTTCTCCCTCGCCTCTGCGAATGTTGTCGATTCATGGTCGCTCTGGATACCTGCGTAGATGTAAGCGTTGAGATCCTTTCCTGAGAGGAGTGGTGCATGGCCGTCGATGATCTCAAAGAGGCGCATCTTTTCGGTGAGGTCCGGGGCGCCGGTGAGGACGCCCGGGACATTCATCACCTCAGCAAGCCCGATGACTCCCTTCCGTCCCCGGAACCGGGCGAGGTCGTCGGCCGTGAGCCGGGCGCCTCCGGCGTCGAGCGGTGTTGCCGGGACACAGGACGGGAGCATGAGCAGGATGTCCAGCGGCGTCCGTGCCGCCTCGGCGAGCAGGTACTCGATCCCGGACACTCCGCAGACGTTGGCGATCTCGTGGGGGTCAGCGATGACCGTTGTCGTGCCGCGCGCAAGGACGAGCCGGGCATACTCAGCCGGTGTGAGGAGAGAACTCTCGATGTGGACATGGGCGTCGATCAGCCCGGGCACAACGTAGGCACCGTCGAGGTTGTACTCCCGCCTCCCGTGGTAGTCCCCGAGGCCGACAACGCAGCCGTTCTTCACCGCGAAGTCCACGCGCTCCCAGGTGCATGCAAAGGGGTTAAAGACCACGCCGCCAGAGAATACGGTATCCGCCGGTGCAAGCCCTCGTGCTGCTGCGAGTCCTGTCCGGTTCAGGGCGCTACCTCCAGGTTGCGGATGACGGACGCCCTCCGTTCGTCGCCGACGAATATGGTCAGAAAGATTTTGTATGAGCCAGGTTCCAGGTCCACCGGGATCGTGTACTCGTTCTGCCCGTGGTCAAGGTTGATATACCGTGCTTTACAGAAAACCTTGTTCTGTTCGAGCGCTTCCACCTCCATGATTGTTACCTGGAGCACAGCGTTCTCAACAGGGTTATCAGTATTCTCCACGAAGATCTCCAGCGCGTCACCTTCATAGGTCACTTCCTGGAACGTTGTGGAGAGGCACCCGGCGGCCGCAGCGAGGACTGCGAGGACCGGTATCAGAAACACTAGATATTTCCGGGACATCCGAGCGGTAGAGAGCCAGGGAACGGTCTGCCCGGGCAATATGGGATATACCGAGATTTTGGCACTACCATACTCACCTCCTTTACTTGTTGAGAGTTTAGGCTGAGAATATTAAAATTTTGTTAAAAACAGGCTCTGGATAAGTTCTCGATTCTGGTTGGTGCTGTGCGGATCTCCCCAAACGCGATGGTTGCCGGGAAGCTCCGTCTGGCTATGTGACTGCTCTCCCTCCTCTCGTCAGGGGCATCCCGGGATACTACTCCCTTTGAGGTTGCAGCCCCAATCTCATAATGTTGAACGCCCGCGTTCTGGTCGCGATCCATCGCGAGCCCCCAGTGAGGACAGGAATGGGCCCGGTCAGAGAGCGTCTTAGCGACGATCATACATACCACACCTGGAACATTGCTGAGACGTGATTCGCCGGGATTCACCAGGATCACGCGAGAACCAGCCTCTTCCGCTTTGCTCTCTGTGATCGTGATGAACTGATTCCAGGCGACATCGGCAATGCTTTTTGCCAGATGATGGTTCTTCTGCATATTTGTGATATTCAGGTCCTCAAAACACGCGCATCCGGGAGGGAGGTCTGGTGAGCAAAATTGTGGCGCCGATTGGCGATCCGTTCATGGATGCGTGCGACAACCGTTCAGGAGTTCCACTCTCCGCTTTTGAAAGTTTCCTCTGCGCCTTCGCAAGCGCTTTTTCGTCGGTGCGGAAGAACCGGGGATTCGCGATCTTCTCTCCATTCGAGAGGGTGGCGAATGATTCGAGACCTGCATCGACCCCGACCGCGGTATCTTTCTCTCGTGCAGGAGCGGGTTCATACTCGACCGAGAAACAGGCATACCATTTCCTGGTTGCAGTGCGCCGGATCGTTAATGTTTTGATCGTCCCTTCAATGGGGCGATGAAGAACGATCGGGATATCACCAATTTTCGATGCAGAGGTGCGTACCGGCATCGTTGAGATAAAAGCCCGACCGGGGATACGTGATGCTGTCATACCGTCCCTTCCCCTTGAACCGGGGATATCCGGGATTCTCCCCGGCCTTCACCCGTCGGAAGAAGGCTTTGAATGCAAGATCCACTCGAACCAACGTTCTCGGAGAACTTGTGAATGAACTGACTTCAGGGTTGGATTCTCACGTCTCTATTGTGGGAGAAGGTTATTGGTGTCGTATAACGAAACCGATTTGCCTTCAGTCTCATAAAGATGTTTTCGATACGCTAACGTACCATTATAGACTTTCCGACAGATATCCAGACTTCGCTCGAGTGTTGAGGTCTGGCGTTTTGTCGGATAGAGTCGATACTGATACGTTTTACGCATTGCACAAACAGATTGTGTTATTTGGCGGCATTCATCCCACGACTGAAGTCGAGGGCATTCTGCCTGTTTCCTTCGTGAGGCGTCGGCGTCAGCGAGGGGCCGCGTGCATGAGCAGGTTCTCCAGATTTGCCGGTGGAGCAGTGATTCATGGCGGTTAATCGTGCTCCGGGATGGGGTTCGGGGCGGGGTGACTTCTTCCCCGGGAGAGGGCCGGGAACCTCCGGCTGCCTGAAACAGGGTGCTGTTCACGAAAAATTATATAAAAAGTCGGTTCTGGTCGCGGTCACGTTTATGCGAATCTTTAATATAGTTCTATTATTATATCTAAATCCAGATGCCTGATACCAATGATCACTCCCGCTTATACCGGATATTCCGGGAACTCCAGGAGATAGGATTGATCGATCGCGGGAGAAGGCTGGTACAGTGTCCCTTCACGCTCTCCATGCGGGGGTGTCCCACGCTCAACAGCATTCGTTATCGGCGTACATTCTACGAAAGAAACCTCTCCCGGGCCGACGATGACGCCCTCAGGTTCGCGCTGCTCCACGAGGAAGGGCACATCAGGGTGGGTTCTCCCCTGGTCTCTGCCCTTCTGGTGATTCCGATTCTCCCTTACTTCATCCTGCTCCATCTGTCATCCCTGCAGGCGGGCGGCCTGCTCATCGCAAAGATATCCCTCATCGTCTCACTCGTCCTGGGCGTTCTCTTCGGCTACCGGGCGTACTACCGCCGCATGTACGATGAGGAGTTCATCGCCGACCGATACGCAGCAGATGCGATGCGACGCTGCTACCAGATCCGGGATCCGGGTTCCCTTCTCCAGGGTCTGCTCTCCAGCCTGCGGGCCGGGGCGCTGGCTTCACGCCGCAAGAAACAGAGTGGTCTCCTGCGGGTGGTTCCCGGTCTCCTCCGTTCAGATTCCAACTACCACCCCTCTATCTCTGAGCGCGTACAGAGTATCAGGGAAGCGGCAGGTCACGGGGAGCGGGACCCTGCTACGTGCCGCCACAGGGGTGTACGCTCCTCCCGTTGAGGACTTGCTGGTGCAACTCCTCCCTCCCTCGTTCCGCGCGGCATTTTTTCGGATTTAAGATCGTTATTTTGTGCTGGAGGATACCAGAACACTCAAAATAAACAACCCGCCCTGGATATTCTGGTATAGTGAGAAATAGGTTTAATAGAATCTATTGCACATAGAGGTATTGAGGGGTGCTGGTTATTACAGTTGTAGCGTTTGCTCACCACAAAGGGGGCACAGGAAAGACGACTTCGTGCCTCAACATTGCAGGATTCCTCCAGAAAGATGGTATGAAGGTTCTGGTAGTGGATTGTGACCCGCAGGCCAATGCCACCGTGGGGCTTGGGATTAACCCTGAGACCCTTGAGTTGAGTATGTATGACGTCTTCATGAGCATCTTTGAGGGATATCCCGACGTAGCGATCAACGATGTTATCGTCCCCACGGCTTCCGGGGTCGACCTGGCCCCGGCAACCCTTGATCTTGTTGGGGTTGAACCCTATCTCTACAGCATTGAGGATCGGGCGGGGCTGCTCAGGGAGGCTCTCACCGGGGTGAGGAATGTCTACGATTTCATTCTGATCGATACGCCCCCGAGTATGGGTCAGTTTGTCATCAACGGCCTCGTCGCTGCTGACCACACCGTTGTCACCCTCGATCCCGGCACCTTCGCTCTCAAAGGCATGGAAGCACTTTCAACAATCTTTGGCGACATCAGGGAGATGCTCGGGGAGAACATAACCGCAGATTTCGCCATTCTGACACGCTGGAAAGGCTCCGGCGATCGGGATGCCGGGAGAGGCGGCCTTGCCCTCTTCCTGAAACGGGTCCTCTTTGGGCACTCAGCAGAAGAGGAGAAGGAGAGGGAGAGGCTAGAGAAATTTGAGGACGAGGTCAGAAGAGCATTCAAGCAGGTGTTTACAGTTTCTTACTCACCTGCAATATATGAGACACAGCAGCATGGACTTCCCATCTCTCATTACGCGCCCGACTGCGACGCTGGTAGGGAGTACCGAGCAATAGCAACCGCGATTCGGGAACTGAGTGAGAGAGATATGAGGGGGATGTAATCGATGACTGATAGACCTGGAAGGAAGACACTGTTTACCGGACCGGTTGTGCCGGGCATGGTCGGGCAGGGACCGGTGGTATTGCCCGAAGCGATCGAGGCAGCACTCAAAGCAGGGATTGGTGGCGACGCCTCGGTGAGGATCGACCCTGGTAGCGTTCCAGAGGGTTTCAGGCCCCTGGCCGCCTCGATCAATGCGTTGATTGAGAAAAAAGAAGAGGAGAAGAGGGATCTTCTGCGTCAGCTGGAGGCGGCGGGAGCCCTCAGACAGCGGTCTGAGACGATCATCCAGCAGAACCCGATGCCCATTCTGGTAGTTGATCCAACGCTCGAGATTACCATGGCAAATGCCGCATACGCTGATATGAGCGGGATCCCGAAGGACCAGGTGGTCGGCAGAAGCCTGAGAGACTTCAAGGTGACGTCACAGAAGGGTTCCGGCCTCCGGCAGGTGCTCCGGGAGAAGAAGCAGGCGTATGCTGAAGTTGTGGTCGAGCTCCCCTCGGGCACCCATACGCTTGAACAGTATGGTATCCCGCTCTTTGACGAGAAGGGCGATATCGAGAGCGTCCTTATCGTCTATAACGACGTCACCCGGCAGCGGGAGGGGGAGGAAGAGATCAGGGCCCAGATGGAGAATGTTGCCGAACTGCAACGGCGGTCTGAGACGATCATCCAGAAAAACCCGATGCCCATCCTTGTCGTCGATACCGGGATGAAGATCCTCACGGCCAACGAGGCATATCTCCGGTTGACCGGTATCGACCGGTCGCGTATCACCACGATGACCCTCCGGGACTTCAAGGTCCTTGACCAGAAAGGGGAAGGGATCAGGAAGGTACTCACTGAGAAAGAACAGGTTTATGGCGAAGTTACGGTCAAGTTTCCCACCGGCACTTATATCCTGGAGCAGTATGGTATCCCGCTCCTCGACGAGAAGGGCGATATCGAGAGCATCCTCATTGTTTATAACGACATCACTGAGAAGCAGGAGAAAGAAGGCCAGATCAGGGATCTGATGGAGACCGCCAGGCGGGAGAGTGAAAGACTCGCAGAGAGCGCCAATGAACTCGGAGAGGCGCTCGCTGCCATGGCAGAAGGTGACCTGACGGCGTTTGTGGAGGCAGAGGGCGATGACCCGCTCCATATTGTCAAGAGCGATTACAACGCCTCACTGACCGCCATACGTGCGTTCCTCGGCGAGGTGGCAAAAGCAGTCCATCAGGTTGAAGAGACGGCGAAGGAAGTCAGCAAGAGCTCTGACGAGATCATCCGTGCCACGGAACAGGTCGCGGTATCGACGCAACAGTCGTCGGAGGATGCACGGAAGCAACTCGCCGCGGTCGAAGAGATCGGGAAGGATATTAACGATCTCTCGGCATCGATCGAGGAGATCGCAAGCACGTCGCAGGAGGTCATGGAGCATGCTGCAAGAGCGTCGAAGGAAGGCAACGAAGCGGCCTCTCTTGGGGAAGTTGCGACGAAGAAGATGCTCCTGGTTGAGGAGATTTCCAAACAGACCGTGGCTGAGATCAGCACGCTCAACGAGCAGATGCGGGAGATCAACAACATTGTCAAACTGATCACTGATATCGCCAACCAGACCAATCTCCTTGCGTTGAACGCCGCGATCGAGGCGGCCCGCGCCGGGGAGCATGGCCGCGGTTTTGCGGTCGTCGCCGGGGAGATCAGGAACCTTGCAGGCGAGTCCAAGCGGGCAAGCCAGGATATCGAGGACCTGATCCGGACGATCCAGGCCAGCACCGAGAAGACTGCAGGTTCCATGCAGGCGTCCCACCAGGAGATCCAGGCTGGTATCGAGAGCGTCAACAAGGTCATCGCGGCCTTAAACCGGATCGTCAATGGTGTGGAAGTGGTCACTCACGGTATCACCGAGATAACAAAGGCAACCGAGGATCAGGCTGGTTCCACCAACAATGTCATGCAGAAGATGGATGAGTCCACCCACATGACCAAGGAGACCCTGGATCGCACTGAGGATATGGCCGCACTTGCAGAGGAGGTCAGTGCATCAACCCAGGAGGTCGGCAGCGCGGCGCACGAGCTGGCAGATATGGCCGACCAGCTCGATAAGCTGATGAGAAAGTTCAAGCTCAACTAAGGAGAGACGATGGCAGCATCCATAGATGTGGTAGAGTTCCAGCTCGGCGAAGAACATTATGCACTGGATATCCAGATAGCGCGGGAGATCGTGGAGATGATGCCGATCACTCCCCTTCCCCGTGCTCCCCGGTACCTTGCTGGCATCATCAACTTACGAGGCGAGATTACAAGCATCATCGACCTTCGAAACCTCCTTGGGCTTCCTGAGTCCGGGAATGTGGAGGGGCAGAAGATCGTCGTGCTGATGCCGGATGTGGCTGGTGGGTCGAATGTAGGCATCATTGTCGACGATGTTCACAGTGTCATCCAGGTCCGCGACGAGGATATCGAACGCATCAATGAAGGTATTACGTCGTCGATCAGCAGTTACGTCAAAGGGATCATCAAGATCGGGCATGAAGGGGGTGAGAAGGCGAAGACGCTCATCATCTGGCTCGATGTCCAGAAAGTGATCAACGATCTTGGAAACTACCAGAATGTCCAGTAGGTGACTATCTGATTGTGGGAAATGGGCGTCAATGGATGCATTTGCTTCGCTCCAGAGGAGCATCGAGAGGCTGGTCGGGTTCAAGTGCTCGAGCTATAAGGAGGATTACATCAAACGACGTATTCTCTCCCGGATGCGCCTGACAAACTGCGCTGACTACGAAGCCTACCACAGGTACCTCCTCGCGAATCCGCAGGAGATTGATCTGCTCCGTGACGCCCTTACTATCAACGTCACCAAGTTTTTTCGCGACCCCGAGGTCTTTGAGGTGCTGCAGCGGGAGGTGCTGCCTGACCTGGCCCGCAGCAAGAGGACTATCAGGATCTGGTGTGCCGGCTGCGCTACGGGTGAGGAACCCTACTCGTTAGCGATCCTCGCGCACGAACTGACGGCACTCCGCAGGGATGTCAACGTAACGATATACGCAACCGATATCGATACCGGGGCGCTACAGAAAGCAATGGCTGGCATATACGACGAGAAAGCGCTCGAGAACGTGGATGAGCGCCGGATCCGGAGACACTTCATCGGCCATGATGATGGCACGTTTGAGGTCCGCCCTCATATCAGGAACTTCGTCAAATTCCGGCAGCATGACCTGATGTCAGGTGTTCCTATCGCCCGGTATCTCGATATGGTCACCTGCCGAAATGTCACCATCTATTTTACCGAGAAGCAGAAGAACGAGCTTGCACGTCTCTTTCATTCCGCACTTGCCACTGATGGTTACTATGTCATGGGAAAGACAGAGTACCTGGGACGAGAGGTGGAGCACCTCTTTACGCCGTATAACACCGCTCAGAAGATACTGCGGAAGGCAGCGTGACGTCTATAAGTATCGGATGTATCCTTCAGAGGAGCGGGTTCCCGCTCCTCATGAAACACATCCATGCCTGTCGGTTTGTGTACAACCATTCTCTGGAGCAGAAAATCCGGGCGTATGAGCAGGAAGGTCGAAACCTCTCCT
>LFRN01000266.1 GCA_001512375.1 Candidatus Methanoculleus thermohydrogenotrophicum
GAATTGTTTGATATTGATCGCGGCGTTTTCATCGCCCCCGCGAAGGTGCGGTGGTACTTGACTTTGACCACGCCGATCTTCGGGAGCTTCACCGTGCCCCGCTCGAAGTCCACGGTATACGCCAGTGGGACCATGAACGCCTGGTTCCGGCTCTCGTACTTCGACTCTGAAGGTCGGCACTTCTGCACGACCAGCAAAGAAGTTCGTGAACGCACGGGAGAGATGGCTGACCGATTGCTGCAGCGACTGGGCGTTGACCTCTTTCAGCCACGGGAACTCTTCCTTGAGTGCCGGAAGCTGCTTCATGAGGTCATACCCGGACAGGCTGACACTCTCGTCGTGATACGCCTGGTTCTTGCGGGCAAGCACCCGGTTGTACATATACCGGCAGCACCCAGGGTGTTTGGCGATCAGGGTCTCCTGAACCTTCGTCGGATACAACCGGTACTGGTACCTCCGCAGCATACGAGAGGGTCATGTTGACCCTCCTCTAAACATTAAGAATGGCCATGTGCCGTGAAAGTGAAGAAGGGGCGCCGCTTTCACCTCCTCCCCTTGCGGATGGAGCCATCACGCTCTCCCCCGAGAGCCCCGCAAAGGTAGATGAGCATCGCTACGACCGCGA
>LFRN01000186.1:0-9596 GCA_001512375.1 Candidatus Methanoculleus thermohydrogenotrophicum
AGAAGGCCAGAGCCGCGAATGAAACCTAGAGGCTCTGGACTCAAGATAGAAAGCCCCAGCCGTGATTTGAACACGGGACCTGGTGATTACAAGTCACCCGCTCTGCCAGCTAAGCCACTGGGGCATACCCTATTGTGGATCGTCTGCAGTAAAAAAGGTGGCGCCGATTCACCCTCATGGTTCCCCGGGATCCTTCGGCCGGCCACCGCGTTCCCAGGTGACCTCGCCGTCGTAGAGGATGCGGAGGATCCGGTGGTAGGGGATGCAGGTGACACGGCCCCCGGCGTCCACCTCCAGGTACCAGGCGTCGAGCGCGAGGATCCGGTCCCCCTGCACCACCGAGCGATCCTCCGGGGCTCCGCGGTCGACGTACTCGATCCGCACCCGGGAGAAGTCATAACCGGGATCATGGTAGTACCTGAGCAGCAACCGGTGACTCGTTCGCACACCCACCACCCTCCGCGGTTACTTAACCCCGGCAGACCATAAAGGTGCCCGGTGCCGCCGGAAAACAGGTTATGCAGGCCGCGCGAGGCGAACTCCGAGACGGGGCTGCAATATTCATAACGCAGGAGCACAGAGAGTACCAGCAAGATGTCTCATCTCACCGTCGATCTCGGGGGCCGGCCCGGCCTTGACTGCCGGGGATTCTGTTCGTACTGCTACTTCAAACACGTCCAGGGAACGACCTCGTTTGGCTGTAAATACTGCCTCCCCTTCCAGAAAGGCTGTGACTACTGCACCCGCGGCGTCCGGGAGCAGTATGCCGGGTTCAAGGACCTCCGGGCCGTCGCTGATGAGACGCTTGCGAACCTCCAGTTGATGACCGACGACGTCGACCGGATCACCATCAGCGGCGGCGGGGACCCAAGCTGCTACCCGGAGTTCTACGACCTGGTCGAACTGCTCGCCAGCATGGAGGTCCCGATCCACATCGGCTACACCAGCGGGAAAGGATTCGACGACCCGGGCGTAGCCGATTTTCTCATCGAGAATCGTCTCACCGAGGTCTCCTACACCGTCTTTGCCGCTGACCCCGACCTGCGGCGACGCTGGATGAACGACCCCACGCCAGAGGCCTCGCTCGCGGTCCTTGACCGGCTTTGCGGGGCAATCGACGTCTATGCTGCCGCGGTCGTCATCCCGGGCGTCAACGATGGTGAAACCCTCGAGAAGACCTGTGCGTGGCTCGAGGAGCGGGGCGCAAAAGGATTGATCCTGATGCGGTTCGCCAACCGGACCGACCAGGGGCTCATCCTCGGCAACGCGCCGCTCATCGAGGGCCAGCAGGTCCATACCGTCGATGAGTTCCGCGATATCGTCACTGACCTCAATGAGCAGTTCTCGATGAAGATCAGCGGGACCCCGCTCTGGGACCCCTCAATAGGGTCGCCGTTTGCGATCCTCCATGAACCTGACCTGCTGCGGAAACTCCCCCGGGTCCGGAAACGCGCGACGGTGATCACCGGGAGCGTGGCAGCTCCCTACATCCAGCGACTCCTCTCGATCCGCGGTGGGCGCTCAAGAGTCGTCAGTGTCAGGAAGGAGATCGCCTGTCTCATCACTGCCGACGACCTCGCCGCGGTGAACTTGAAGAAACTCGAGGATGTCGTGATCATCCCCGGCCGGGCGTTCGTCCATGATGCCGAGGCGCGGGAGATCCTCTCAGCCGATGGTGTCGATCGTGAGGTGGTGCGCGGCCCCGAGATGCTGACCGCCGATGCAGAGACCAGCATGGGTATGACCCGGGCAGAGGTGCTTGAGAAAGAGATGGAAGGACTCGCGGCCCTGATCAACACGATCAATCAGTACGGCCGATGATGGGTGGGCATGCCAGGAGCGTGAGTTGGAAGGCGGCACTCTCCGTAACGCTCGACCCGGGTGCGGATGAATCTAGAGCGCGAGCCCTTTGCCGCTCCGGGAGGACGTCCAGCCCATCGAGAGGTCGCCTGCACCAGAACGCCTCGGCCGGGAATCGGGCTTCTCGGAGCACCTGGGCGTCGCCCGGGCTTTTGGTGATGACGAGCAGCCTGAGCGAGCGGGTCACTCAACCCCCACCCCTGCCGGCAGAGTCCGGGTACAGCGTGGCTTCGACCTCATCCTCGTGGAGGCGCACCGGGTAATGAGTGTAATTGCTGCTGTCACACGCTCAAGGCCGGCTCTGCCAGCCTGAGGAACCGCTCGATGATCCACTCGCTCCTGACCTCAGGATGGAAGAGGAGACCGTAGAGCAGGAGCGAGCGGTGACGGATCGCCTGGACGCACCGGTCTGAGACGGCGAGCGGTATGAACCCCCGGGGGACCTGCACAGCGAATTCGTGAAGTTCGTATGCCGCAAAGGTCTCCCTCCCATCGAAGAGAGGGTCGGGTGCGATCACCCGGACATCGGTCATACCGATCCCGGGGCACGGTTCGGCGACGCCGCCAAAGGCTCCTGCGAGGGTCAGCATGCCGGAGGAGATGCCGAGCACAGGGCGCTCAAACACTGCAAGCCATCCGAATCGCCCGGGGTGCTCCATAAATCCGGTGTCTTTTAATGCTGTTCCGCAGAGGATCACCGCATTCGCGGCCTCGAGGTCAGGTGCGCTGACGGCGGCGTAGTGACGGACAGCGAACTGCGCTCCCGCCTCCTGGAGAGTCCGCATGACCGGCCCGACGAACTCGTCCCGGGAGAGCGAACCATCCCGGTAGCAGAGGTCGATGACCAGGATCATTTCTCTACCAGCTCCACCCGTTCGATCCGGAGAACGCCGTTGTAGTTCTGGTAAACCCTTGATACCTCCTCGATCGCGATCCGCCGGGAGAAGAAGGGAGCGTCGATGACAAAGGTCTCAAACTCTCCCCCCTCACCGGTGAGGGTGATCTGGTATTTTTTGGCGGCTCTTCGGAGTTCGTCGAGGGTGCGGCGGTCGATCTCCCTTCCGAGCCAGGATGCATCGAAAGGGCAGGAGAAGACACCCACGATGATGACGCGGAATCCGGAACTGATGAGTTCCTCCATGTAGGTCTCCTGGTTCACATGCCAGAGGGGGTTGAAGCACCAGAGGTCCAGTTCACGGCAGAGCCGCTGGATCCGTGTCGCCTGGTAGACCGAGAGGATCGTCCCGGTGACGACCCCCTCGATCCCGAACCGGTCCATGGCCTCAAGGAGAGCCCGTTTCAGGTCCAGAAGTTCTGCCTCCTTCTCGCCAGCGGTCTCCATCTCCACGAGGGGGAGACCCGCTGCTTCAGCCTGCAGTCCGGCGAGGTGGATGTTCGGAGTATGGAACATGTAACTCTCCGGGTTCTGGGAGATGACCGTGACCAGGCAGGCCACCTCCTCATGCTGCATCGCCTTCCAGCAGGCGAAGAGGGAGTCTTTTCCGCCCGAGAAGAGCACGCCGAGTTTCATGGCCGTTCTCGTATTCGTTCTCCCCGGAGCACGATAACCCCTGCGGCGGTATCGTGCTCCGGGATACTGGCAGAGGTTCGTGCCGGCCCGCTCCAAGAGCGGGGATGGTCAGCAGTCGGCCGGCATGAACCCTGGCAGCGCATACGGGTCTCTGGCATCCCTTTTAAGGTAGATCTGGTTTTTCCGGCGCCCGCACATCCATGATGATCAGGGTTATATGGTATCAGATCTCTCAGTCCGTGTGAGCGCCCGGGGACGTATCCCAGGAGTGTACCATGGCAGGTAGTAGCAAGAATCCTGAGGAAGAGGTTGGAGTGGTGGTTGATTGTATCCTGGTGGACTACCAGGGCGATCCGGAGTCGCGGGACAGGGTTGCACAGGCGATCCTTGCATGGGCTGCAGAACACCCCGATGAGTGGGATGAGTTGCGAGCCCGGTGCCAGCGGCGTCACGCGGCGCTCGTATGAGCCTGGTCTATTCCAGTTTGGTACTATCTCTCCTTTTAGTCCGTGGGGGCAGTCCCCGGTTATCTCTGCGGGACTCACGGGACATGAGCAGAAAGACTTCTCGCGTAAGCCGGGGATACAAGGGGGCGCCCCATCTTCTGGTTCACGAATCCCCCGCACGGCTCATCTTAACGCCAAGAGGAGGTCGAACACAACTACTTGCAGGCGCTGGATCAGCGCCGCTCGGGCCGGTGGACCTGCTCCCGATGGGGAGGGGGATGACAGCGGAAACCCCATCCGTAAGTGACTGCTCCCCAGATTGAAATCAGAGGCATCCTGGGTATTATCCCTGAGATTGCAGCCCCAATCTCATAATGCTGAACGCCCGCGTTCTGGTCGCGATCCATCGCGAGCCCACACTGCGGGCAGGAGTGGATCCGGTCAGAGAGCGTCTTAGCGACGATCATACCACATCGGGAACACTGCTGTGATGTATTTCTGGGATTCACCAGGATCACACGAGAACCAGCCTCTTCCGCTCTGCTCTCTGTGATCGTGATGAACTGATTCCAGGCCACATCGGCAATGCTTTTTCTGCATATTTGTGATCTTCAGGTTCTCAAACACGATCGTGCCGAACCGATCCACCATCATCCGGGAGGTCTGGTGAGCAAAATCAAGTCGACGGTTTGCGATCCGTTCATGGATGCGTGCGACAACCTTTCTGGCTTTCTTCCGTTCAGGAGTTTCTTTCTCCGTTATTGAAAGTTTCCTCTGCGCCTTCGCAAGCGCTTTCTCGTCGGTACGGAAGAATCGGGGATTCTCAATCTTTTCTCCGTTCGAGAGGGTGGCGAATGATTCGAGACCGACATCGACCCCGACCACAGTACCTTTCTGTGGCACAGGTGTTGGATCATACTCGACCGAGAAACAGGCATACCACTTTCCAGTCGCGGTACGGTGAATCGTGAGAGTCTTAATGTTACCTTCAATCGGGCGGTGGAGGACGATAGGGATATCACCAATCTTTGATGCGGAGAGGTGCGTGCCGGCATCATTGAGGTGGAAACCAAACGGTGGATACGTGAAACTCCATATCGCCCCTTCCCCTTGAACCGGGGGTATCCGGGGTTCTCTCCTGCCTTTACCCGTCGGAAGAAGGCTTTGAACGCAAGATCGACGCGCATCTGGACATCCTGCAAGACCTGAGAAGAGACTTGATTTAGTTCCGGGTGGTCTTTCTTCCACTGTGTCAGGATTTTGTTAGTATCATAGGAGGATAGAGAACGTTGCTCTTGTTCCCACGCGTTCTTTCGTAATGCGAGTGTCTCGTTATAGACCCATCGGCATACCTCCAAGCGTCTTCTCAAGAAGAGTCACCTAAGATTTTGTGGGATAGAGTCGATAACGATACGTTTTACGCATTACTGTGTTACATGATCTAACGCGTAATAAAGGTATCTGAGGACGACATTCAGCCCACGACTGAAGTCGAGGGCATTCTGCCGGTTTTCTTCGTAAGGGTAGGGTAGTTTACAGGATTACCCGAGAAAACAAATGCGAGGGGAGCGATTTGAACGCTCGAACACCTGCGTGACAAGGCCCTCAACCTTGCGCCTTTGACCTGGCTCGGCAACCCTCGCCCGGGGAAGAACGTGGTGAACATGGAACGGATGTGCAAGATGCACTGATAGCCTTTTCGCGCCCCGTTCCACCCTACTTGATCTGTTGTCATACATGAAATACTTTTGTGCGAGCCTGTACCAGGCTGCCCGGGCGCAGCGCAGTCCCTTGATACCAGAGACCGGCGGTGTATCTTCCCGGAGCGCGCAGGGAGGAAAGAATTATATCTGCCTCCCTCATCATTAGCGCGCAGAGTACCGGCGCAAGCGGTACGTCTTTTCCTCGAGGAGATCGCAATGCCAAAGAGCGCGCAACCATATCGATGTGGAGTTTGTGGTTACATCTACGACCCTGTGCGAGGGGAGCCCGGGCAGAAGATTCCACCCGGGATCGCCTTTGAAGAATTGCCGACAGACTACACCTGCCCCGTCTGCGGAGCGGGACCGAGATCGTTCCTGCTCCTGGCAGAACGGACAGGCCGGTATCTCTGTGTGGCCTGTGGGTATATCTATGACCCGGAGCGCGGAGAGCCAAAACGGGGCATACCCCCAGGGACGGCTTTCCGGGACCTGCCTGAGAGTTATATCTGTCCCGTCTGTGGTGTCTATGCCAAAGTCGGGAAACAGGCCTTCATAGCCCTCGATTAATCCTTTTTTATCTATTGAAATCCCGGTAATCATCCCCACCCACCTTTGATGAGGTGGGGACCACCCTCCTCTCCAGGAGAGGATGCTTGTACCCAGGCGCGATGAAGTTGACGGCCTGCGGATCGCAAAACTGAGGGGGTTCCCTGCCCCAGGTGCGCCACTACTGTCCTTTTGGTTTTCCGCCGGGTTTCTGTTGCTCTTCGTTGAACTTCTTCTTAACCTTTTCATTCGCCTTCTTCTCCTTTCCGGCGCCGGCATCCACCCCACCGTTGCCCGGGTTGATCACGGATACGGCACCGGTGCCGGATACCGAGAGAGGACCGTCCTCTGTCGTGACGTTGCCAGTCACGGCCAGGCTGCTGTCACCGGCGTTCAGGTCGAGGTCCGCTCGCCGGTATTTCAGGATGAGCATGCCGCCGTCCTTCATGCAGGAGCTGGCCTTCTCAGGCGTTGCGTTTCCGATTCTAAATTCTTCAGAGTCTGGTATCGTCACGTATGTGCGGTCGGCATCATCATACCCGAGCCATTCCACAAGGCTGACAAAGATCGTCGCGATGCCGTTGCTCTTCTGGTTCAGGGTCTTCGGGGCGACCTTTGCCTCTCGCGGTTGCGGGCTGACGGTCACGTTCAGGGTGTCGCAGGCAAGAGCGCCGGTAGCGTTGTTTGCGACCTCCACCATGACAGCATAGGTGCCGGCAGTGAGGTAGGTGTAGGTCCCCCGGATCGTGCCGTTGTAGGCGTCATCAAGCACGATCTCCGGTGTTGTCGTCGCTGGGCCCCAGTTAATGGAGGCCGAGAAGTTCAGCGCGTCGAGAACGTCCGTGCCATTGCAGGTGGCGAGGATGGTGACCGGCTCACCGGCGAGCGCGATGCGGTCGCCTCCGGCGTCGACGATGAGGGCGGCCTGCACGGCAGGAACCATCACGACAAGGACGATCAGGAGGGGGGATACTCGAATTTTTGTATCGTGCTTCATGGGAACTCATCTCCTGGAGAGACTGGATAGCATTCCCTATTTGATTGCGTTGAGCTAGCCGGTTCAACCGATAACCCCGCGCCCGCGGGTGGCAGGCTGCCCGTACCGGAACATTTGAGCGTTGATCGCAACGATCATGGTGCCTTTGCACTCATTAGCACCACCCCGGCTGCCGGGGTGAGGACGATACCGGCGCCAAAGAGCACGCTGGCTGCGAGCGGTAGCGGCGCTGCACCTCCTGGACCCTCGCGCCCTTACTCATCGAGTCTAGTTCCTCCCGGAGAGCATCATGGATCTGGTATCCATCCCCTGAGCCGGCAAATAGCCTCCCCTAAGATGATATCGGCGAGCGCAAGAGCCCCGGTGAGCCGATCGTCCTTGAGGTGGAAGACGGTGGTCCTGCCCTGCCGCTGGAGCGCCTCGACCCGCTCGTCCCGGGCCGGATTCGCCGCGCACCACCTCCAGCCTCCGTGATCTCATGAGACGGCGTCTCAGGTTAAACCAGTGGGATTCTGGCAGGGGGAGGCTCCCGGATCTGGCCCCCGTCGCTGCTTGTGGGGGGACTTGCTCTCTGGCCCGGCATGATCGTTCACCATGGTCCACTTCCCGGGAGTGGCCCGGAGGAAGGCAGTTTTTATGCACGGAGTCGGGCTCCAGAAAACTGACGACCTGCTCGACCACCCAGAAAGGGTACGGCATACCTGTTTGTTGGTTCTTATCCGTGCAGCCTCGCGCTCTGCCTCATGAGGGTTTCATAGGTGACTGCTCCCCTCCTCTCGTCGGGAGGCATCCGGGGTAATCCAGCCTCAATCTGATCCATGATCCAGGACGAGCCCGCAATGCGGGCAGGAGTAGGTCCTGGCAACAATCATTCCGCATCGGGAACACCGCTGAGATGCGTTTCTGTTCTTCTGCAACGCTGGTAGGTGATCGTGAAAAAATCTTGTAGCCGAGAGCGGCCTGGAATGGTACCGCTGGACGGGCTGTAGCCCGCCAGCGAAATGGCAGGGATCAGCCCTGTTTTGATCCTGATACTCTCCCGCCGTCACGGTGGAGGCAGATCCCCGTCGCCCAGCCTGCGGGAGGAAATAAACCGATTTATTTATTAGGGGAACAAGCATACTGCCCACTGTCCTGACCGGGTCTGCCCACACGGCCTTCAGGGCTCCTGTGATTCCCCTGTAACCCGGTCGAATTCATTTAAGTGGGCGGGATGATTTTATAATCCTGCACAAATAAAGATCACTAAATAAAACCCTGAGAAAATATGGAAGGTGTCCCCGGTCGATGCACGAATGCACCCAAAAACATGGCGATATCCCCGTGCTCTCTG
This sequence comes from Candidatus Methanoculleus thermohydrogenotrophicum, assembly GCA_001512375.1. Taxonomy (GTDB): domain Archaea; phylum Halobacteriota; class Methanomicrobia; order Methanomicrobiales; family Methanoculleaceae; genus Methanoculleus; species Methanoculleus thermohydrogenotrophicum. The sequence continues at coordinate 8,417 of LFRN01000186.1, forward strand.
CTATCCTGGACGCGCTCGACGAGGGGCTGCTTATTATCAGCCCCGATAATCAGGTAGTTTGCATCAACAGATATCTCCAACGCTTTCTCGGTATCAACCAGGGCGCACCCCGCGGAACCGATGCGGACCTCTTTATCCGCCGCGACCTGCTGCCCCGGATCTGCGAGGAGTCACGCAGGGAAGAGATACTGAGGTTCCTCTCCGGTAACTTCGAGACGGTTGAGTTCTCATGCACCCTGCGGTCATCCAACGGCAGGGAAGAACGGGCCCGCTGTTCGTGCCGGATCGTGTATGGAGGGCCGCTCCCGGGAACGCGCCTTATCCACCTCTGCCCCGACTCGCGCCATTCTGGAGATACCGACTGCGGGCGTGAAACACCCGGACAGGGTTCCGGTGCTCCGGGGTGGAGGCGGATGGAGGAGATCCTCCAGGAGAGCGAGGATAAGTACCGGTTCCTCATCGAGAACCTCAACGAAGGTATCTGGATGACCGATGCACTAGGAGTCACGGTCTTTGTCAACCAGAAGATGGCCGATATCCTCGGCTACCCCGTCGCCGATATGATCGGGGTGCCGGTTTCTGCGTTTGTTGCCGAAGAGGGTGCAGGAATCGTGCAAGAATATTTACAGCAACGGCCGCAGGGCACGCGTGAAGTCTTTGAGCTTGAGTTCATCCACAGAAGCGGTGCCCGCGTCAGTACGCTGGTTGCAACCACCTCTATTATCGACGCCGGCGGCACCTTTCTGGGATCCCTTGCCGGAGTCCTGGATATCACCTCCCAGAAGCGCATGGAAGAGCAGCTTCGGGAGAGTGAGGAGAAGTACCGCTTGCTGGTCGAGCTCTCTGCCGAGGCGACCCTGATCTGCCGTGACGGGAAGATCGCATACATCAACCCCGCCGCCATAAGACTGCTTGGCGCTTCAAGCCCCGAGGAGGTCGTCGGGAAGGCTATCTCAGATATCTTCCACCCGGAGGCCCGGGACCGGATCGGGGACCTCGTCGCGCAGCACCGGCAGGGGGAGGAAGCGCCGCTCGTTGAACTGCCGGTCGTCAGGCTCGATGGAACAACAGTCCCCATCGAAGGAAGGGGCACACGGACGTTCCTTGAAGGGCGCCCTGCGGTCCAGATCGTTATGCGCGATATCACCCACCGAAAGCGCGCTGAGGAGCGGTTGCAGGC
>LFRN01000186.1:9669-13937 GCA_001512375.1 Candidatus Methanoculleus thermohydrogenotrophicum
CGCGCAGAAAGCATCCTGGATGAGTTCTGGACTGGTCGTCCCCGCTACCTTGAGCGGGGGCGAGACCACGATACCGCCTCCCATCTTCTCCAGGAACCCGAGCTTGCCGCACTCGCCTGCATCCCGCTCGTTGCTGAGTCAGACATCTTCGGGATGCTCGTCGTCGGCAGCAGGGACCGCGGGTCCTTCTCTTCCGAAGAGCGTGCGCTCCTCGAGGCGATCGGCCGGGAGATTGGGGCTGGTATCCTGCGGCGGACGCTCCACCGCCGGCTTGAAGCGGCGAACCAGGAGGCGAACCTCTACCTGGACATCCTCACCCACGATATCAGGAACGCCGATAACGTCGCGAACATCTACGTCGATATCCTCATCGATGAACTCGAGGGTGAGGCAGCCCTGCACGCCAGGAAACTGAAGGATGCGATCCGGAAGAGCGTCGAGATCACAACAAACGTCGCCACCATCAGGAAGATCCACGAGAGCCAGGCCGGACTTACACCTGTCGACCTCCATGCTATGATTCTTGACGAGATCACCCACTTCCCGGATCTCTGCATCCACTATGATGGGCAGCACGTAGAGGTCCTCGCCGACGACCTCCTCCCCGAGGTCCTCATGAACCTGTTCGGCAACGCCGCAAAACACGGTGGGCCTGATGTCGAGGTCATGGTGGCGGTCGAGGACCGCGATGAATCGACCGTAATCGTCACAATCGCCGATACGGGTCCGGGTGTCCCGGATGAGGCAAAAGAGGCGATCTTCTTCCGGTTCGAGCGGGAGAGCGGCAGGAGAGGAAGCCAGGGTCTCGGACTCTCGATCTGCCGGATGCTCGTTGCGCGCTATGGGGGCGAAATCTGGGTCGAGGACCGGGTGCCCGGACGCCCGGAGGAGGGTGCCGCGTTCTGTTTTACCCTCAGGAAGGCCAGGTGACGACGGGGGAGCAGTCACGGTAACGTATCTCATATTTCAGGCGCAACGTTGCCTCACGTGAAGGTGCAAGGGACGCGAAGTTCGGTTGCCGGGTGGTACAGTCTCCGTTAAGGCTTCGTGAACGGTGGCGGCCACCCCACGCACCGGGACCTGCAAAATACGATGAAAGGGTGGTAACGCACCACCATTGCAATAGTCTCGCTCGTCTGGAGAATTGAGGAGGTTTCAGGCCCTATTTCCGCCCGCTCCAGGAGGGAGACCCTTTCATGTGCGCTAACTTCTGGTATGGGTATTCACGAGGATAACGCTCAATTCGGGAGACTAAGCCCGGTCTTGGGCCATAGCCCTCCTCTTCGAAAAACGGCCCTGATCCCGGTCAGGGAGCACACGATGAGGGCCCGAGCGGTTCGCTCCGGAGGTCGCAATCATGGGGTCACGCCCGGACAGGGAGGGGATTTCGCGAGTCGTGCCGTGTGTGGAGAAAGCTTGCCGCCTCCAGCTCCCCACCCGCCGTGTGATTCCACCCCGGTCCACTGCCGGGAGGATTCCGATATTTCGGAACCGATGTACTCCTCCTGCCCTTCGCGAGCGGCCGGGATCCTCCACCCCCCTAAATATGGTGACGTAACCCCTCCGCCCCCCGGATCAAATAACAACGCTCATCCTGGTTAACCCCGTAATCTCTCCCCAGGAGAGATTGATGGATGTGTCCTGCTATCTTGTATCGTCGTCTCCCGGGGGAAGCCCTGGATGAGATCATCGCAGGGTTCCGGGAAGCCGCCGCCCGGGACCCCCTGAGAACTGTTCTCATCGTCCCGACGTCGCGCCTCGCTGATGATATCGTTCACCGCCTCCTCGCTGAAGGCACGTCCATCCTTGGCGACGCGGTCACCACACTTGCCGGGTTTGCCCGGAGGGTCTTTGCGGATCACGCAGAGAGCGAGAGCCTCATTACCGGAGCCCAGTCCCGACTCATCATCGCCGATATCCTCACCGCCCGGGCTGCCGACCTCCCGCTCCTCGTCAGGGGGGACCGTCCAGGGTCCGGGGTCGTTGAGGAACTGGCGACGCTTTTTGAGGTTCTCATAACGAGGAAGGTGGACTACCCGGCGGCTCTCGGCGACCTCCAGAGCGCAAAGAGCGCGGAGATCGCGTTTGTCCTCGATGCATACCTCCGTTTCCTGGACGAACACGCCCTCGTCGACGAAAGCACCCTCCTTGCCCGGGCTGCCCGGTGGCTCACTGAGGGCAGCCGGGACCGCACTGGCCCGGTCTTCATCTACGGGCTCTATGAGCCGGTGCCGCTTGAGCGGGACCTCATCTTTGCCATCCGGGAGCGTGCGCCCGAGTTCCATTATGTGGTTCCCTGGGCTGACAATCCTGCGATCTTTAGCGACGATGGTACATGGATCCGCCCGGACGTGGTCGATGATGGCGGCGCGCCACCGGAGGAGAAACGCCGGATCTCCAGCCTCTTCTCAGGGCGGGAGGCCTGGGACTGCGACGGAGCCATCCGCATCACCCAACGGAGGGACCGGATCGACGAGGTCAGGGCGGTGGCCCAGGAGGTCAGGAACCTCATCGCCGGCGGCGTCCCGACCGGGGATATCGCGGTTGCCTTCCCCGACCTCCCGGCGGCAATGGCATACGTGGAGGAGGTCTTCCCTGACTTTGGAATACCCTACGTCTCCTCGCGGGGGACGGCGCTCATCGGGTCCCCGCTTGTCAGGGCGCTCCTCGCTGTCATCGCCGTCCCGGTCCACGGCTATCGCCGTGAGGACGTCATCGCCCTGCTCAACTCCCCGTATATCAACAGAGGGCAGTTCCCTGCTGGAGCAATCGTCGACGTGCTCTCCCGCGAAGCCCGGATCACTGGAGGCGCAGACTCCTGGGACGAGCGACTCGCAGTCCTCGCCGGAAGGCTTGAAGCAGATATCACGACGCCCGGCACCCTGGAGGGGGTCCGGCGCCTTCGTGGGGCGACGCTCACCGTAATTGCCGGGGTGCGGGAGGGGCTCAGGAGCCTCTTTGCCGATCTTGCGACCCTCGGGGGCGCGAAGACGATCGCGGGGCACCTTGCCGCGTACCGGTCGCTCCTTGACCGATGGGACTGCCCGGTGATGCCTGAGGTGGGCGATCCGGCCCTCCTTCTACGGGAGGCACGCGATCGGGCGATGTTCATCCAGATCCTCGATACGCTGGAGACAACGGCTCGGATACTCCCGGAGAGGGAGGTGTCACCTGCCGAGTTCCTCTCGATGCTCTCGCTCCTTGCCGCCAGGATGGATCCGGGGATGCGGCAGAGGCGGCATGCGGTCCGGGTCATTGGCATCAGGGAGATCCCACACCTCACCATCCCGCACCTCTTCATCGCCGGCCTCGTCGAGGGGGCGATGCCCCGCCTGACGACCCGGCTCCCGCTTGCTACCGACCTTGAGACCCGGAGGCTCGGGACGCGGTCGCGGGCCGATATCCTCCGGGAAGAGCGCTACTATTTCACCGCGGCCCTCCTCGCCGCCCGGGATCGGATCTCCCTCAGTTTTCCGGCTACGGACGGTGGGAGCCTGACGATACGTTCCAGTTTCATCGACGTGGTCAGGGATGCCGCAACCCCGGGCCCGTGGGGCGCAGAGGTATTCAGCGCGTCACGCCTCGCGGCGGCGGCAGAGGCCGGGGCGATGATCGCCCGGGCCCGGTTCGATGAGGCGGTCGCCATCCTACCGCCGGCCACCGTCCGTGAAATGGTCAGACGGTTCAATATCGAGAACTACCATCGCCGGGGTCCCTGCGATTCGCCGTACGACGGTGTGCTCTGCGACGACCCGGATGCGGTGGCGGTGCTCACCCGGAGGTTCGGGAATGACGCCGTCTACTCACCGACCGTGCTTGAGGCCTACGCTGACTGCCCCTTCAGCCTCTACCTTGGAGACGTCCTCTCGCTTGAACCGCTCGCCTCCCCCGACCCCGACCTGACCGCCCGGGAGCGGGGAAGCCTCGTCCACCGGATAGCGCACCGGTTCTACGCTGGATGGAAGCGGGATGGCCACGGTCCGCTCACCGAGGAGAACTATCCTGAAGCCCTCCGGCGGATCCTCGCCATCGGCCGGGAGGAGGCAGAGCAGGTCAGCCTCAAGACTCCGGTATGGGCGGTGGAGAAGGAGTTCCTGCTCGGGTCCCCGCACGCCGGCCCGGGGTTGCTTGAGCGGTTCATCGAGAACGAGTTGAAGCTTGCAGCATCGCCCTTCTCTCCCCGGGCGTTTGAGTTCGCGTTCGGGCTCCCGGTCGGGGAAGGGGCAGTCGCCGCCGTCCCGATCAGGCTTGGCGAAGGGGCGGATGAC
>LFRN01000186.1:13979-24136 GCA_001512375.1 Candidatus Methanoculleus thermohydrogenotrophicum
GCATCCGAAACTTGCGGACGTCATGGCGGGAAAGGCCCTCCAGCTCCCCCTCTACATCAGGGCAGTCGAGACCCTCACCGGACTTTCCGGGGCAGCCGGCGCCTACTACATCCTCCGGCGAGGCGATGTCCGGACGCGGCTGGTCTTCTGGGACGCCAGCTGGAAGGAACACTTTAAGGTCTACTCCGGGGTCCGGAACAGCCGTGTCGAGGACGTCCGGGCGCTGGTCGACGCCTCCCTTGCCCGGGTGAGAGACTACCTGCACGGTATACGGAGCGGCCGGTTCCCCCCGCGGCAGGACGCCGGCCCCTGCCCGGGGTACTGTGGTTTTACGACGGTCTGCAGGTTCGACGGTTTGCGGGAGTTTTCATCCTGCAGGGAGGGGTCAGATGGGGCTCACTGACCGGCAGAGGCAGGCTGCTCTCGACCACGGGACGAGCAAGTGCGTGACCGCCGGGGCGGGGACGGGGAAGACGCACGTCCTCGTCAGGAAGTACGTCGACCTGCTCGAGTCGAAGGATGGGCCCGGCGTCGCGGGCATCCTCGCCCTGACATTCACCGAGAAGGCGGCACAGCAGATGCGCGAACGGGTCAGAGATGCGGTTGCAAAGAAGAAAGGTCCCGGGTGGGACGCGGTCCGCGATGACCTGCTCTGGGCGAACATCTCGACGTTCCACGCGTTCTGCGCCCGGGTGCTCAGGGAGTTCCCGCTTGAGGCGGGCGTCGAACCGGGTTTCTCAGTCCTTGACGAGCGGGAGGCTGAGCGGCTCCGGGAAGAGGAAATGGACAATCTCATCTACGGCGAGCCGTCGGAGGCCTGCCGCGACGCCCTGATCTGTACCCTCCGGGCGATCGGAGCCCATGAGCTGAAGAGATACCTCTCGCGGCTGTATGAAAAACGTGCGGCCGCAGAGGAGTTCTTTGCCGCGCTTGAACGGGACGAGGGGGCGGTGCTTGAGGCGTGGCAGGAGATCCTCAGGCAGCGGAAGGAGAAGGTCGTGCAGGATTTTTTAATGGCCGCACGACCGAAGATCGAGGTGCTCGCCGATTGTGCGGCCCGCTACCCGGGGGAGGCCGACTCGGCAATGGCCTACCTCCGTGCCATCGAGCCGCACCTTTCGTTGCTTAAGTACGACCAGCCGGCTGAAGAAGTCTGCCGCGCCGTTGCCGCGATCGCGGCGATCAACGCCGACCGCCGGTACGCGTCCAGGATGGGCAGGAAGGCACACTGGGACGAGCGGGACCTTGATGCGGTACGGGAGGCCTACCTGACCCTCTACACCCTCACCAAAGCCTGCACCGGAACCCTCAGGCTTTCCATCGACCCTGACGACGCCTTCACGCGGGCGACGCTCGACTTCCTCCACAGCCTCGGGACAGTCTTTTCAGCCTTTTCCGAGGCCGTGGACGCCGCAAAAGCAAGGCGGGGAGCGCTTGACTTCTCAGACCTGATCCTCTACACCCACCGTCTCTTCCGCGACCGCGATGATATCGTGGAAGCGCATTTCCGGAGCAGGTTTGAGTTCATTCTGGTCGACGAGTTCCAGGATACCGATTCCGCCCAGGTCGCCATCATCGCCGCGATCCTGGGGGAACTTGCGGCGGAGAGGGGGAAACTCTTCGTCGTCGGCGATCCAAAACAGTCCATCTACCTCTTCCGGGACGCGGACGTGACCCTGTTCAAACGGACGCGGAATGTCATCGAGGAGATGCTTGGCGGTGAGGAGGTCTGTCTGGATGTCAACTTCAGGAGCACGCCCGAGGTTGTGGGGTTCGTCAACTTTGTCTTCTCCACCCTGATGGCTGAAAGCGCCCGGCCCTGGGAGTTTGCCTATGAACCGCTGCGGGCGAGCAGGATTGGCGATGTCGGGTCGGTCGAGATCCTCCTCTGCCCGAAGGCCGCCACCAGGGCTGCCGGATGCCGGGCGTCGGCTGAGGCGGTCGCGCGGAAGGTCCAGCAGATGGTTGAGGCCGGGGAAAAACCGGTCTACCGGGACGGCGACTGTTGCCCCGCCGGGTACGGGGATATTGCCATCCTCCTCGAGCGCCGGACAAACCTTATCTACTACGAGTGGGCGCTCCGGCGCTATGGTATCCCCTACCACGTCTATGCCGGGCTCGGGTTCTATCAGCGGCAGGAAGTCTACGACCTCTATAACATCCTCCGGTTCCTGGAGAACGAGCGCGACGATGTGGCTCTCTACGGCGCTCTGCGGTCGCCGTACTTCGGAATCTCCGACGCCCGGCTCTTTGCCGTCGCAGACTCCGGCCCCCGCTCCGCCACGCTCTGGAAGCGGTTGCGGCGGTTTGCTTCCGGGGCGCACGAATCCGACGTCGCGGCAGCCGCCGCCATCCTTGAATCCTGGCAGGGGATCGCCCGCAGGCTCAGACCGGCAGAACTCCTCAACCGGGTCGTCACTGAATCAGGGGTCTACGCGGTCTATGGCGGAATGCCTGAAGGGGAGCAGGTTATCGCGAACGTCGAGAAACTCATCGGTATCGTCCGGGATCTCCAGGAGGGTGGGAGTAGCCTTGGGGAGATCGTCGGGGAACTCGAACTCTGCATCGATGGTGAAGAACGGGAGGGGGAGGCACAGCCCGACCTTGCGTCGTCAGATACGGTCGCGGTCATGACGGTCCACGCATCCAAAGGGCTTGAGTTCCCGGTCGTTGTTGTCCCCGATCTCTCGGAGCCGCCGCTGCCTGATACCTCCACGATCATCATCGAGGAGGGGCTGCGCCTTGGTGTCAGGATCCCGGATCCCGAGAACAACCACGAGCGTGTGAATACGCCCATTCTTGCGGTCCTCAAGGACGAAGCGCGGGAGAAGGACGAGGCTGAGCGAAAGAGACTCTTCTACGTGGCGCTGACCCGGGCGCGGGACCACCTGGTCCTCTGCGGCGTTATGCCTGACGCGGTGCCGGAGAATGTTGCGGCGTGCAGGACCAGGACCGACTGGCTCACCTTCTGTCTTGGCCTCTGCGACGACGTATACGCGGCCGGGTCGGTCGAGATCCTTCCGCCGGGAGAGGACCGGCCGCTCCGCATTAGAGTCTGCACAGCGCCTGACATGATACCTGCGGAGATCCGGACGGCTGCACCCCACCACCTCACGGTCCCGGAGGATCTCGCACCGGCCGCGGTAGAGCGCCCCCTGACCCCCGCGGCACCCCTAGCGGAGGAAGGAGAGCGGGTCTACTCGGTCAGCGAGATCGAGAGGTACCTCCGCGGGCAGGAGGAGGTGGAGGACGATGCACGGCTCCGGGGCCTGATCATTCACGAGGTCTTCCAGGGCCGCGACCCGGAGGTGGTGCTCCGGCGCTACGGGGTTGACGACGTCGGGCTGGCCCGGGAGTATGCCAGGCTCTACGAGGAGTTCCTCAGGTCGCCGATGGTGCAGGGCGCAGAGAGCGATTTCTGCGAGGTGCCGTTCCGGGCCAGGGTCGGCGGCGTGGTCTTTACCGGGTTCATCGACCGGCTCCTGCAGCGGCCGGACGGCACCTGGGTCCTCGTCGACTACAAGACAGGCCACGTGGATGAGGAGAGCCTCCCGGAGAGGGTTCAGGAACACGCCCTCCAGGTGGCTGTCTACCGCCGGGCCGCCGAGGGGATCCTGGGCAGGCCGGTTGGTGCATACCTCTACTTCACCGATACCGGCCACTTTGTCGAGGTTCCGGCAGATGAGGACGCCGGGGTCCTCGAGATGCTACAGCAGGCGATCCGCGGGCTTGAAGGTCTCCCGGTGGGCGATTGATTATTTCCGGTGGCTGTCGCCGCCGGGGGGGAGAGGCCGGTCGAGGCTGCCCCGCAACCAACCTCCTGCTCTACGGCATGCGACTGTTCCCTCGACGAGAGGAACGAATCCGGGGTAATTCAGCCCCCTCCAAAACCCTCCTGGTCTCCATCCTTGTTTTGCCGTCGGATTCGCGCTCTCAGGGTCAAAAAACGCTCCCCTTGCAAAAGTACATTCATCCTGAGACCCAATCTCAGATTCCGACAGATTAGAACCGTAAAATTGATCGTACTAAAAGGAGAATTCATATCTCCACTCATCGTTGATCCTGAAGACAAAAAATGGTTGTTACTTGCGCGTGTTCTTTCTGTGACAACCTCCCGCCGTGCCAGGCAGGAGATGGCCAAATCCGGGCCCACACCTGCGAATGAAAATGCCTCGATGCGGTGGTGGATATTGCATCTCAATATTCCGCATTCTCCTTCGCCTCGCCTCATGCCAATCCCGGCGTCTCAGAGCGCGGTCCCAGCGTCAGGCCTGCCTATCCGGAGAGCGTTTGCGATGACCGCAAGCGAGAGTCCCATATCCCCAAACGCCACCGCCATCCAGAGGCTGACCATGCCCACGACAGCGAGGGCGGCGATACCGAGTTTCACCACAATTGCGGTGGCGACGTTCTGCCGAACGACCGAGACCGTCCGAAGAGAGAGGGCCACGAGATAGGCGACCCGGGATATATCGTCCTCCATCACGACGATATCGGCCGCCTCGATCGCGATATCAGACCCGATGGCCCCCATCGCGACCCCGACGTTCGCCCGGGCCAGCGCCGGGGCGTCGTTCACCCCGTCGCCGACCATCACCACCTGACCGTAGCGCTCCATCAACTGCTCGACCATCGCCACCTTATCCTCAGGAAGGAGTCCGGCATGGCACTCGTCGATACCAATGCGGCGGGCCACGGCCTCCCCGACACGCTCGTTGTCCCCGGTGAGCATCACCGTCCTGATCCCCCGCGCCGCAAGATCGGCGACCGTCGTCCCGGCATCCTCCTTGATAACATCGGAGAGGGCGAGAAGCCCGATGACCGCCGAGTCGGTGCCGGCAAGGATGACGGTCTTTCCCTCTCCCTCTAGGCGGTCATACTCGGCCCGCCACGCGCTGTCGTCGGCGGCATCCGGGAAGAGCGACTCGTTCCCGAGGAGGTAGGTCACGCCGTCGATCCTCCCCCGGACACCCTTGCCAGTGACCGACGCAAACTCCTCCACATCGCGGAGGGGGACGGCATCCTCCTCGGCCAGCCGCAGGACTGCCTCTGCGATCGGGTGGCCGGAACGTGCCTCGAGCGACGCGGCGACCGAGAGCACCTCGGCTGCTGACACTCCGAAGGGGATGACATCGTCGACCTCGAGCCTCCCGGTCGTGAGGGTTCCGGTCTTGTCGAAGACGATCACCCGGGCAAGCCCTACGGCCTCGAGGGCGTCCCGGCCCTTGATGAGCACGCCGTTATGCGCCGCGGTCGTGATCCCCGAGACCATCGAGACCGGGGTGGATATGGCAAGCGCGCAGGGGCAGGAGATGACGAGCAGGATCAGTGCCCGGTAGAAGGCCTCCAGGAACGGGACGCCGAGGACGAGCGGCGGGACCACAACGAGGAGTCCGGCGACGAGGATGACCACCGGCGTGTAGTAACGGGCGAACCGCTCGACAAACGCCTCTGTGGAGGAGGTGTGGGCCTGGGCCTCAGCGACCAGGGCCACGACCCGGGATATGGTGCTCGCCTCTTCAGGTTTCGTCACCACAATCTCCAGATAACCGTCTGTGTTCCTGGTCCCGGCGTAGACCGCGTCCCCCACCCCCTTTGCCACCGGGATGCTCTCTCCTGTGATCGCCGCCTGGTCGACTGATGACTCGCCGAGCGTGACGACGCCGTCCAGGGGGATGGTGTCGCCCGGTCTTGCGATCACGGTCTCGCCGACCCGGACCTCGCCAACCGGGACGACCACTTCCCCCTCGTCCCGCCTGACCCGGGCCGTCTGTGGCGCGATATCGAGGAGCGACGCGATCGAGCGATGCGCCCTCCCGGCCGCATACTCCTCCAGGAACTCGGCGATGGCGTAGAGGTAGAGCACGGCCGCGCCCTCGGCGGGGTTTGCGGTCAGGAACGCACCAGCCGCCGCGATCGTGATGAGCACAGCGATGTTGAATTGGAACTGAATGAGCGCGAGGAGTCCGTCCTTCAGGACGTCGTAGCCTGATATGACCGCGGCCGCGAGGAGGAGGAGCGTCCCGGCGATAGGGTGGGGGGTGAAGTACTCGAGGTATATCCCTGCGAGGAGGAGGATACCTGAGACCGTGAAGACCGCGATATCCTGCTGGCTGGCGACTGGCCGGTGGATCTCGCAGACCCCGGCCTTGCAGCGGGGGCACTCCTCATACCCGGACATGGCCGGTCTCCAGGCAGACTGCAGCCCATCGGGCATAGGTCCCGTCATAGATACACGGAGGTTTGGCTCCGCGCAACATAAGGATGGTGGAGCATCTCATCCAAAACCCCATGTGGTGTCTCCGCCACAGGCGCAACCGATGGCTGCTGGTACGTCGCGTTCTGGAGCGCAACAAACAGAACTCCGTCCCTAATTTTGATGGGATTTTTCCCATGAAAGCCTCGCTGGTCTGGAGAATTGGAGACCCCCTCCCAGGCATGATTCCCAACCACGGTCCAATGCTACGTCGGCGGTCCCGCAGAGGCAGCGGTTTCATCCATGCAGCCTCTCACTCTGCCTCATTGGGATTTCATGCAAAAGTTTAGGATCAAAACAGGGCTGATCTCCGCCATTTCGCTGGCGGGATACGGAGCCCTTCCACCGGTACGGTACCCGTATAGGCCGTTTTCACCTGCCAATATCATCTATCACTATCACCTGGAAGACATCACAGCAGTGCTCCCGATGGGAGATAATGTCGCCAGGACCTGCCCCCCTATTGCGGGCTTGTCTTGGATCGTGGATCAGATTGGGGGCTGAATTACCACCAGATGCACCTTCCTCCCGTTTTGGGAGCAGTTACCCATTACGTTGTCTCAGGCGGAAGTGCGCGTTGCCTGCGAAGACTGTGTAGCTCCCCCTATCCACCATTCGCGATCTTTTCGTGAGGCCGGTGATCACACTCCCGCACCCTACAATTGAGGTGAAATGGTCGGATAGTGCCAGCGCTGGAGTACGCCCCGATCCGCTTCCGATGGGATCCGACCGAAAACCTGAATAACGGGTAAGGGTACCTGATCTCCGAGTAGAAACGTTATAGTGTCGATCAGCCCAACTGATCGGCAAGACTACCGCATACATAGAATGCCCGGGGCGCCAGCGGAGTTTCGGGATACGCGCAGGACACCAGATTATTATCATCCTGCCCCCACCTCCACTGCCGCTAGGACCTGACGACATGCCTGCACCAGAATTCTTTACACCGTCTTCCAGTGGCGAACCAGAAGCGCCCGCCGAGTCTGCCAGCGAGGAGGTTCCCTATGGCATCTGGATCTCCGGACCCGATGGGGGAGTGATCTACCTCTCAGACTCCTACCTTGACCTCGCCGGGATGATGCTCGAGGAGTGTCAGGGGTCTGGATGGGCGAACAACATCCATCCAGAGGAGGTGGACGCGGTGGTCGCTGCATGGAAGCATTCTGTCACAACCGGGGAGGCCTGGAGCCGTAACTACCGTATCCTGGGACCTGATGGAGAGTACCGTACCATCGCGAGCAGGGGTGTCCCGGTCCGGGACGCCGCCGGGCAGGTTGTCTTCTGGGCCGGGATCAACTTTGATATCACCGAACAGGATAAACTTCAGGGGTTGGTAAGGGAGTTTCGAACCCTCTACACGATATCCCGGTTGATCGGGGAGGCTGACACCAACCTTGAGGAGGTCTTCCGCCGGACGGCTGACCTCCTGCCTGATGGATTCCGGGACCCGGATCAGGTATCGGTAAGGGTCGTTCCCGGGACCGCGGTCCCGGCTGACGGCGGGATCATCGCCGCGATCACCGCCGGGGGGAGGGCGGTTGGGCACCTCGTTGTGGAGACTGAGGACTCCGCCCGGCAGCAAGAGCGCGACCTCGTCACCGCAGCCGCCGCGATGCTCGGGGTCGCTGTCGGACAGGCGGAGGCAAACGCGGCGACGAAAGCCTCTGAGCAGGAATACCGTCTCCTCTTCGACCAGATGCTCGATGTCGGGCTGCTGCTTAAGATCGTACGCGGGAGTTCCGGTGACCCTGCTGGGTTCCGGGTCATCCAGATCAACCGCAAGGCCGAAGAACTTCTCGGGCGCAGCCGGGATGAGGTCGCCGGAGAAGACCTCATCCCGGCTGTCCCGTCGCTGAGCCCTTCCGCGCTCGATCTCCTCCAGGGGGTCGCGCGGACCGGGACGCCGGTGCACCGCGAGGTCTACGATCCGGCTTTCGACGCCTACTATGAGCTGAAGGCATACCGGCCCGAGTATGACCGGCTCGTCGTCATCGCAAACGATATCACGGATCGCCGGCTGGCGGAAGCGACGCTCCAGAAGCAGCGGAGTGACCTGGATAACCGGGTTCGGGAACTTGGGGTCCTCTACGCCGTGACCAGCGTCATCGAGCGGCCCGGTATAACGCCCGATGCAATCCTCCAGGAGGTCGCCTCCGTCCTCCCTGGCGGATGGCTCTACCCTGAAGATGCTGCCGCCCGGATCACTCTCGACGGACGCGAGTATCTCTCGGCCGGGTTCTGCGAGACCCCCTGGTGGCAGGAGAGCCCGATCGTTATCCACGGTCGGGCCGCAGGGAAGGTGGAAGTCTGCTACCTCCATGAGCACCCCGCGGCTGACGAAGGGCCGTTCCTCGCCGAGGAACGCTCCCTGATCGATACCATCGCCGAGAGGCTCAGCCGGACTATTGAGCGGCTGCGGGCAGACGAGAGGCTTCGGAGGAACGAGGAGAAGTACCGCCTCCTCTTCGAGCAGATGCTCGAGAGTTACACCCTCTATGAGGTCGTCCAGGACGCGAGGGGGCGCCCCGTCGACTACCGGATCCTCGAGTTGAACGAGAAAGCGGCAGATGTCTTTGGCCACAGCCGGGAGGAACTGGTTGGCCGGCGGCTCTTTGATATCTTCCCGGCGATCCGCGAGGGTGCCAGCGTCATCTACGGGGAGGTCGCAGAGACTGGTGTTCCGGTGCAGCGACGGTTGCAGGAACCGGGGAGCAAGCGGTGGTACGAACTGCACATCTACCGGCCGCAGGCCGGGATGCTGGCTGTCACCGGTCAGGATATCACCGAGCAGAAGAAGGCTGAACGCGCTCTCCGGGAGAGCGAGGAGCGGTTCCGCGGTATCTTTGAGCAGGCAGGGACCGGAATTGCGCTCATCGATCCCGCAGGAAGGATCACGGAGACAAACCCGGCGTTTGTGCGGATGTTCGGCTACGATGGGGACGAACTCCGTGCCATGCGTTTCCAGGACCTGATCTACCCGCCCGACAGAGAGGCTGATGGGGTCCCCATCGGGGAGAGCGTCCAGCAGGAGAAGCGCTATGTGACAAAGGACGGGAAGATCATCTGGGGGCGGCTGACCACGTCCCTGCTCCACGACCCGGGGGAGAAGGGATTTGTTATTGCGATGGTTGAGGATATCACCGACTGGCGAGAGATGCAGAACGCGCTCTGGGAGAGCGAGGAGCGGTTCAGGGAGATCGCCCAGCGGAGTTTTGATATGATCTATACCTGCTACGCTGACCGCGGGATCACCTACATCTCCCCGGCGGTGACGCGGATCCTCGGCTATACCCCTGAAGAGATGATCGGCGTGCAGTGCAGCGACTACGTCCTTGATGAGACCTGGCCTGCCTGGCTGGAGGCGTCTGCCCGGATCGCCCGGGGGGAGTCTGTCGAGGGGCTCGTCGTAGCACTCCGCCGCAAGGATGGGACGATCGCTGCCGTGGAGATGAACGAGTCCCCGATCACCGAGAACGGGAAGGTCGTCGGCGTCCAGACTGTCGGCAGGGACATCTCTGACCGGAAACGCTACGAGAACCTGCGGCTGCAGGCGTTCTACCAGATTGAGCAGAACATCGAGCAGTTTGCGGTCCTTGCCGACCACATCCGCCTGCCCCTGCAGGTGATCCTCGGTATGGCTGACCTGATCGATGATGAGGAGGCGTCTGAGAAGATTCGCATGCAGGTAGACCGGATCAATGGCATCGTCAAACAGCTCGACAGGGGCTGGGTCGAGTCGCGCGAGATCCGGGAGTTTCTGCGGCGAAACGAACTGGTGTAGTAGTGCATTGATTCATCAGTGAACTACCCCGCCCCTGTTGGGCGGGGCTTCCTGCTTTATCCTCCTCCCCCTCGGGAGCGAGTCCACAGGCTCGACGGTGCGTTCCACACCTGCTACCCC
>LFRN01000231.1:0-3642 GCA_001512375.1 Candidatus Methanoculleus thermohydrogenotrophicum
GGATATAGATGGTGGTGCTCACCACCCGCGGCAAGGACGATCTGCTCAAGGCAACCCGAGTACCTCCATCCCCTCACGCAAAAACGCCCCAGCCAGGGAGGATGATACCATCCGCAGACGCGATCACCTCAGGGTCAGACGTAACCATCGCCGCCGCCCTCCTGCTCGCTCGAGGCCCCGGGCTGAGGTGCCAACCCAACCCCATAATCAATTATAACTATCCTCTTCTTCATCCGCATCTCCCCGTTTCCGCCACAATCCGCGCTCGACCCAGTCGGGAGGCAACCCCTGCCTCTCCTGCCACCAGGTGAGCCTCTCGAGCCAGGCCGACCAGAGATCCGGGCATACGTCTCTTATCATATCGAACGTCGCAAGGTCGCTTGAGGGGCAGATGAAACATCCAATGCGGTCGAGTCCTCGTTCATAGAGACGGTTGTAGGGGGCCTTCTCGCGGAAGATATAGAGCCAGACGTGCATCGCCGTCCATTGCTGGATCGGGGCTGCGGAGAGCTGTTGCGGGATGCGGGCGTTCCGCCAGACCCGCCGGCTCCGCATCCGCCGCACCGACTCGTACTTCCGCTGCCCGATGAATGAGAGACACTCCCCAAAATGTTCGTCGATCAGATGGCCGAGAGGATGGAGTTTGCAGACCCGGCAGCACCAGCGGTCGTCGACGGCAGGCGGGCCGCGCTCCTCAAACTCCTCCCAGAACGTCTCTTCATCACAGACCCTGAGGACGTCAAGCCCGTATCGGGCGGCAACTGTATCCACATTCTCGTAGGTCTCCGGGAACTCAAGCCCGGTATCGGCAAAGAGGAGCGGCACCGGTCCGAGCGCTTTTCTGACGATGAGCAGGGTCGCGAGACTGTCCTTTCCACCGGAGTAGGAGACCGTGGGTGGCAGCGGGTATTTCTCCGCCACGTCCCGGACGAACTGGATGCTCGTGGATTCGTACTCTGCAAGAATGGCCTCGTTCGCCGCAACGGCATCCTCCCATGTGGCCTCGCCCGGGATGCAGACCGAGGGCACGTTCCTGCGCGTCCGGACGATAACCCCCCTCTCCATCGTCCCGGCGGTGGCGGCATCGACCTTTGCCCTGCCGACGCCGATGCACTCACCGGTTTTCGTCAGGATAAAGACCGGGTCGCCTTCGACGACGGCCGGGTCGATAGAGACAAGGCCGGGGGCAAGGACGCTTGCTCCCTCGTCCCTGATGGATGGGATGGCACCATCGTCGACTATGACATAGCGTTTCGTCGGCTGCATCAGGATCGCGGCGTTTGGACGCGGCAGAGGCTCCCAGCGCTGCTCTCCAGGGATGTAGCGGACCGCACCCACGACCGCTCCACCGAGGATGATCTCGTCCATGCGGTCCTCAGCGGGCACTTTATTGAGGAGCGCAAGATGCCCCTCTGGTATCAGCGGCACCCCGAAGTGCTCGCTGAATATGCGGTTGACCCGCTCGACGTCGTCGGGGAATGCAGGACGGGCGTCTCCCGGCGGTGTAACTGCCACCGGGCGGGTCGGGGCGCCGCAGGCACAGGCCCTGCCAAGCACGGGGGTATGACAGGAGTCACACCAGCGGAGCATGATTTTTCCGAGATAGAGGCGAGCCATTCTTGTAATTCTTGGTGCGAAACTGATAAATATCTTGGTGCATCTTGAGGAACGCAGGAAAATTCCGCAGGGTTACTGCAACTGCCATGTTCCCTGGATGGGCCAGTCATCTTCCCTGGCGAGAACACCTCCAGGCGCGGTACTGGGTGTACAGCATAGATTTAAATATTAGAACTGGATCATAATACTATCATGTTCAATCATGTAGAATCACATCTGGTGTTTTTGCAGGAGAATATCCAGGATTCTACATGGCTGAAGCGAGAGAATAGATATATGCCTCTCCCGGTTGCGGCGATCAGGTATCGTGCACTGCCGCACCCCCGGCTCAGGGAGCCATCCGGAAGAGGTACCAGGAGGACGTGCGAGGTGTGATGTATGCGTAAGATGGTCCAGATGATTTTTGGTGGTATCCTGGCCCTGATAATCGGGCTTTATGCGGCGCGCGGTCACCTGACGCCCGGCGGGGCGTTCCTGGGAAGTATGGTGATCGCGGGAGGGATTATTCGGCCATTCATCACCCCCGGTGCAGCAAGGGAGGAATTAGTGCGGATCGCGGGAAGACCGATGCAGAAGGTCGAGATCCTGGGGCTGCTCATCTTCAGCCTCATGGCAATCGTCATGCTCGCAGCGGGCGCCGTGCTCTTCCTCGACTGGCTCGCAGAACCAGGCACGGCCTCAACCGACATACAGGTCAATCTCGGGCCGTTCCCGGGAGCCCTGGGCGCGGCAGGCGCAATATCGGTCATGGACCTTGTCTTCGTAGTTGAGATGATCGGGGCCCTGTCCCTGATTGCGCTCTACATGCTATCCGATATCGGGAGAGGCATGTAGTAGTCAGGCCGCGCTCTCTGCCTGGAATCCAGGTTCTCCCGGCACCGGGTCCGCCGGCGCGATCTCCCCACCCGGGGATGGCGGGGTGACCGTAAATACGGCATAATTATTGCTTATTTTTGGAGTGAACGGAAGTAGGAGCACAAAATATATATCCAGACCGGTTAAGAGTAGATATATCCCACCTCGGGAGGGAGGTGTGTCATTCATGGCAAAGGATAAGAAGCCGAAGTCCCCTGATAGGAAACAGGAAAAGGCCCCGGAAAAGGCAAAGAAGAACTAATCCTGAATCTCCCTCACATCTCATTTTCCCTGCACGGCCCTGGATCCCCGCAACCACTTCACCCTCATGGTTGCGGGGCTTCCCGGCTATCAATGACCTTGCTTCAAACGAGGTCTTACATAATCTCCACAGGCGTTGATCATTCTGTTCGGGCAGTCCCTGCCCTGCAGCAGAGTGTGAAGTCTGATTGCCTGGTTCTCGCAGATTCGTGAAACCCGAGAAAGGGGGGCGCGCTTCTTACCCCTCGCTCGTGCCGACGACGAATCTCGCAAAGATAGAACTTGCCGAGGGGCCAAGTTTCGTTACGCTCCTGCGGGCCACCCCGCTCCTCGACCCACCGCTACGTCGGCGAGCCCGGGAAACTACCGGGGCTGGGACCGGATATAGAACGCGACCTGATAGATCTGAACGGGATTGTGATCTCAAAGACGGAGCCACTCAGCGCACTATCCATGCGCAGCGGCCGGTCTTCGTACCCGAAAAACCCAGATTACAGAACAGGGGAAAGAAAAAGTGATTTTGCGTGACGCCTGAGGATCAGTCGTACTCGCGCCATGTCTTACCACAGGCGGTGCAACGGAAGAACCGGACTTCGCTCTCATCTGCCGCCCGGAGTTGCCTCAGCCACCAGTATGCCGTCGTGCACTCGCACTCCGGACATTTGATCGTTGTGGTCGGGAGCGTTGCCACTTCTTCCACATCATCGATGATGGTAATTTCCTTCTCCACACGTTTGTCTGTCTTCTTCAACCGGTCGGAATCGTTAAAATCCCTGATATAACCACACTTTTTGCACTTCAGCTGACCACCGGATGATATCATCAGGCCTTTGCACTGCGGACAGAACATCATTATAGCTAATGGGATACCCACCAAAATTAACTCTTGGTTGGATCGTGCAGCGGGGG
>LFRN01000231.1:3806-5385 GCA_001512375.1 Candidatus Methanoculleus thermohydrogenotrophicum
GTGCCGATCCCCGGGTGATGCAGCTCTCGATGATAGCGGCCGTGGCATTTCTGATTTATGCACCCTTCGGCTACATACCGGCGCTCGGGGACTGGTTGATTGCAGCAGTCGCCAACCAGACGTCAACCGTTCTGGCGGCGATTGGATATCCCGTGAACTTCACTGCCTGGAACGTAATGGAGCGCAACGGGTTCCGGACCGAGATCATCCTTGCCTGTACCGGCATCCAGAGCATCGCCATCATGCTCGGGGTCGCCTGGGGCGTCCGGTCGACACTCCAGCAGAAGATTGTCGGGTTCTTCCTGGTCTTCCCGACGATCTATATCCTGAATATCCTGCGCAACGCCTTCGTGGTCATAGCTTACACCGAGCAGTGGTTCCCCTACCTTCCTGGAATCGCCAGCAACGGCGAGTTTGGGTACGAGAGTTTCTTCTGGGCGCACAACGTCATGGCTGAGTTTGGGGCGCTGATATTTCTCGTGATCCTCGCCTATGCTCTCTTCACCATCCTCCCCGAACTCGGCAACCTCGCTGACGGCCTCTACCAGCTCTACCGCGGCGAGGTGGAGCAGATCATCCGGCCAAAGACCGGGATGTCAGACCCCTGACCCCGATTCCCCGCTCCGGGGTACTTGATAATCCAGGAGATCGCGGACTGACTCTTGCGGAAGTCTGCGCAGAAGGCTGTGTGGGCGCCGGAAACCAATTCGGCCCGGGCGGCGCCCTGAAGGGGTTTTGCCACGGAGCCCCATGAGGCTGAAGCAGAGGTGGCGCGCATGAATCCCCCTCCGCTAGTGGATCGCGGGCGAGGTTGCAGGGGAGGGTTTCTTTGTTCACTTCGCGGCTATCCCTCTGCATGATAGAGGAGGAGTTCGGCGACGATCCCCGGGTTCTCCCGCTGAAAAGAAGAGGGAATGCTGACCATCTGTCAGGAGTATCGCCGGTAGAGGTAGACCATGCGCTGGATCGCAGAGAGGTTTGTGCAGATCGCGATAAGAAGCACGGCCACCGCTATGTATCCAGTCACGCTGCCGAGCACCAGAACAAGGATCGTCTCAGGCCTGCCGAAGAAGCCGACTCCCTCAAGAGGGTCCTCGATCTTCCCGGCGATCCTCTCTGTGTAGCCGATCTCTGCGTAGGTGACTGGTTTGATGAACGTGTTGAGCAGCGATCCAGCGAGCGCGAGCCCAACAACACCGAGGTCTGCGCTCGCCGGGACGTCTAAGAGGTGGCTGACAATCGGGATGCCGGAGAGCCCCACGCCGAGGATGACCGCCGCATCAACATATTTATCGGCAACCCAGTCGAAGACTGCCCCAAACTTGCTCTCTGTGTGATTCTTCCTGGCGACGCTGCCGTCCACCAGGTCAAGGATCGCAGAGACGACCAGCAGCAGACCGCCTGCAAGAAACCACCGCCGGGTAAAAGCGAGTGCGCAAGAAAAGCCGAAGAGCACGGAGAGTACCGAGACCTGGTTCGGTGTAATTCCCAGGCGTATAAAAAATGACGCGAGGGGTTCTGTGTATTTGATGAATTTTGGCCGCAGAGAGGTTATATTCATCGCATAATTTATCAGTCC
>LFRN01000047.1 GCA_001512375.1 Candidatus Methanoculleus thermohydrogenotrophicum
GTGGCAAACGAGGTGGACGCCCACTTCATCACGCTCTCAGGCCCCGAGATCATGAGCAAATACTATGGTGAGTCTGAGGAGCGCCTCCGCGAGGTCTTTGAGGAGGCGCAGGAGAACGCGCCCTCGATCATCTTCATCGACGAGATCGATTCGATCGCGCCCAAGCGCGAGGAGGTAAAGGGCGAGGTCGAGCGCCGGGTCGTCGCCCAGCTCCTGGCCCTGATGGACGGTCTGAAGGCTCGTGGCCAGGTGGTAGTTATCGCTGCCACGAACATCCCGGAGACCATCGACCCTGCCCTCCGGCGCGGCGGAAGGTTCGACCGCGAGATCGAGATTGGTATCCCGGACACCAAAGGGCGGCAGCAGATCTTCCAGATCCATACGCGCGGCGTGCCACTCGCCGAAGACGTAGACCTTAGCGAGTATGCTCGTTCCACACATGGTTTCGTCGGCGCTGATATCGCGCTGCTCGTAAAAGAGGCGGCGATGCACGCGCTACGCCGGGTTATACCTCATATCAACATCGAGGAAGAGATTCCCACCGAGATCATCGACCAGCTCCGCGTGACCAACGAGGACTTCCTCGAGGCGCTCAAACATGTCGAGCCGAGTGGGATGCGCGAGGTGCTTGTAGAAATTCCAGACGTCAAATGGGAGGACGTTGGGGGTCTCGAAGACGTCAAAGCCGAGCTTGCGGAGTCTGT
>LFRN01000060.1 GCA_001512375.1 Candidatus Methanoculleus thermohydrogenotrophicum
CCTGATGCGCGCAAAGACAACGCCCGGTTGCTCCTGGAGTGATCCAACATAGCCTGCACCAAAGACAAGGCTCACCTGCTCGCTCCGGAACTCATCGTCGCCGTCGGGAGAGAGCATCCTGGCTACAACATAGAGGTAATCGCCGTAGTCCTCCATCTTCGGGCGCTGGCTGGTGTTCACGATATCTTCCAGGGTCAGTGGATGGATTCCTGCAGCGCTCCCGATCGCCTGGATGACCTCAGCGTCGTGGACACCGTCGACGTTGATCCAGGTGACCGTCGGGCGGAGGATGAGGCCCTGGATATCCTCGAGCCGCGCGCAGGTCTGCTCCTCAAGGTGAGACTCGCTGTAGTTGATGACTGTAACGGTGACCGGCCTTGCGGAGGTATCTCCGGTGCGGATGTCCTGCCTGCCCGTTGTCCGGTCCCGCCCCTCAGCCCGACCGTCATGCTGGTTCATAGGGCATCAGGGATTCGATCAAAACAGGGAAGGGCTTGGAAGCCCTTACTTCGCTGCCATCTCTTCCTCGCCTTTCGCCTTTGCTGCGGCACGACCGATCAGGATAACCGCGATCACCGCGATCACCGTCACGACAACGGCATACACAAACATTGCAACAAGCGTGCTTTGATCTCCGAAGATGAGTTTGAAGAGCTCCTGGATGGCTCCGTTCCATGCGAGAGCGGCGACAAGGCCGAATGCGGCTGTGATAAGGGCTGCTAGTTTCTCGATGACCTCTGTCTTGAAAGACATACTCCACCGGAGTGGAGGGGGATGATAAAGATGCCGGTCACGGAGCCCGGTCGACTGCCTGCAGGATGACAGAGGTGCAGGGCGACCCGTCGGTAGACCAGAATCAGGTTTCCCACCGCGGTCTACTGCTGGAGAAGATCCGGATCCGCCGCACAGGAACGCACATCGCGGTGAAAAAAAGGGAGAGAGATTCTTACTTAAAGATATCGAAGATCTGGTCGTCGCCTGTCGCGAAGAGCCGCTCCCGCTCCGCCTGCTCTTCAACGAGCGCAAGCACCGGGAGTTCCAGGTCCACACCCGGGGTGTGGCCAAACATCCTCTCCATATCCACCTGCAGGGCGTGCATATAGAGCGAGTTCGGGATATCCATCGCACAGTGCTCTTCGCACTGGCCGCAGTTGACACACGAGTCCGATACATGGACGTAGCGGATCAGGTGGAACATGAACGGCGGCGGAACCTGACCGGGCTCGACCAGGTAGGGCTTCTTCGTGCTGCACTCGACACAGTAGCAGATCGGGCAGTTCTCGATGCAGGCATAGCACTTGATGCACCGGGATGTGTCCTCCATGATCTTCTGGAGGCGTTCCTTCCCCTCGCCAAGGCTCTCAAAGTAGCGTGCCCGCCACTTGTCACCGAGTTTCAGCATCGACTTCTCGACCTTGCCGCGGATCTCGATCCCCTTCGGGTTCGCGGGCTCCGTGGCGACAGCTCCAGCCGCAACAGCCGCATTCAGGAGGTTTGCACCCTTCTCAGAGCAGACCTCGACGAACGTAGCCTTCCCGGCCTTATCACCGATGACCCCCCAGTTCCCGCAGGCGAGATCGGCCTGGCGCGGGATCTTCATCTTGCACCGGCGACAGTTCGGTCGGCGGCCATACCCCGCATCCTCAAGATCGTCCATCGAGATGCCCCTGTGCTCACCATCCTTTGTCATGATGATGAACTGGCCTTTGTCGATCTCCTCCTTGACGACATCGTCAGGGTCGACCTCGAACTTCTCGCGGATCATCTTCCGGGCGGTCACCGGGCTCACCGAGCCGCCGCAGTTGAGGCCGATCAGGAGGAGGTTGTCCAGGTTGACCTGGTTGCGCTTCGCAAGCTCGTATATGCCCATCGCATCGCAGCCCTTCACCGTCACAGCAAGGCGCTTATCCCGGGCGCCGTCCAGATAGTTCTTGATCAGTTTCGAGAGCAGGAGCGTCCCGCAGTGAAGCGATCCAGCCGTCTCTGCGATCTCGTCAGGGTCGGTGATGAACACCGGCACTGCATCGTAGATATCCTGCCCCTTCTTGACCGCAAGGACAGCATCCACCATGCCAGACCTGAGAGCGTGCGTCAGCAGAGCGGTGACTGCTCCACCACACTCTCCTCTCTCCTGGCAGGCGGCATCCGCTGCCCATGCGTACATCCTGTCTCCTTTTGTTGCCATGTGTTCAGGCCTCCGTGATCTTCTCAACCCTCACAGCACAGGCCTTGAACTCCGGGATCTTGGCTATCGGGTCGAGGGCGTTGTGAGTCAGCAGGTTTGCCGGGCATTCGGCGAAGTGGAACGGCATGAACATGACACCCCTCATGATATCAGGGGTCACCTTCGCAGGAACGTTCACGGAACCACGGCGGGTGACCGCCCGGACGATCTCTCCGTTCTGGATGCCGAGCTCTTTTGCGTCTCCGGCGTTGATCTCGATCCAGCCGGTGGGGACCTCGGAGTCGAGCGTCCTGGACCGACGGGTCATGCTGCCGGTATGCCAGTGCCAGAGGATACGCCCGGTCGTGAGGATATAGGGGTACTCAGCGTCGGGGACCTCCGCCGGCGGCTGCCACTCGATCGGTGCGAATACACCGAGACCATCCGGATGAGAGAACTTCTCACGGTGGAGAATCGGCGTGCCAGGGTGCTCCGCGGTCGGGCAGGGCCAGTGGAGCGCTTCAGGCCGTTCGAGCCGCTCGTAGGACATACCGTGGTAGGAAGGCGTGAGGGCGGCGATCTCGTTGAAGATCTCCTCCATGTCCTGGTAGGGGAACTGTTCCGCGTAGCCCATCTTTGCGGCGAGCTCACAGAGGATCTTCCAGTCTTCCTTTGCTTCGCCTGGCGGTTCCTGGGCTTTGCGCCACATCTGGACGCGCCGCTCGGTACTGGTCTGGGTGCCGTCCCGTTCCGCATAGCAGGCGGAAGGCAGAACGACGTCGGCGAGTTCGGCGGTCTCGGTCAGGAAGATATCCTGCACGACCAGGAACTCCAGGTTCCCGATGGCCTCCCTGACATGGTTGATGTCCGGATCGGAGAGCATCGGGTTCTCGCCCATGATGTACATGCATTTCAGTTCGCCGGGGTTATCGACCAGGACGTTCATCATGACGGTGACCTCGTAGCCGGTCTCTGGCTCGCAGATGCCGTCAGGGAAGCCCCAGGCGTCGGCAAACTTCTTGTGGACGCCCTCATCAGTGACCTTCTGGTAACCGGTGAAGACGTTTGGGAGACAGCCCATGTCACAGGCGCCCTGGACATTGTTCTGACCACGGAGCGCGTTCACGCCGGCACCGGGCTTGCCCAGGTTGCCGGTGAGCATCTGGATGTTCGCGATCGACCGGACGTTGTCCACGCCGACGGTGTGCTGGGTGATGCCCATCGAGTAGAGGATGGCCCCGGGCCTGATCGTGCCGAACCACTCTGCAGCGGTCTTGAGGTGCTCAACCGGGATGCCAGAGATCTTCGAGACGTTCTCAAGGCTGTAGTCCTCCTTCATGACGACCTCCTTGAGTTTCTCGTAGTCCCTGGTCCTCGTTTCGATGAACTCCTTATCCTCCCAGCCGTTTCTGATGATCTCCTGCATCAGGCCGTTTAAGATGGCAACGTCGGTCCCGGGGACAAACTGCATGTAGAGGTCAGCCTGCCGGGCGGTTGGAGTGTACCTCGGATCAGCGTAGATGACCTTCGCGCCGTTCATTCTGGCCTGGACGATCCTGCGTCCGATCAGAGGGTGCTGCTCGAAGGTGTTGCTCCCGATGACAAAGACGCACTTTGACTCAGCGATGTCAGGAATAGAGTTGGTCATCGCACCCGACCCGAACGATGCGGCAAGTCCCGCGACGGTGGATGCGTGGCAGAGCCGTGCGCAGTGGTCGATGTGCCGGGATTTCATGACGCCGCGGGTGAACTTCATCATCAGGTAGTTCTCCTCATTGGAGACCCTGGCTGATGCGAGCGCCGCGAACTCGTCGGGCCGGTACGACCTGAACTTCTGAACGATCAGGTCATACGCCTCGTCCCAGGTCGCCTCAACAAACCTGCCGTCTTTCTTGATCAACGGCTTCGTGAGACGATCCGGGCTGTTCACGAACTCGTGAGCATAGGTGCCTTTGGGGCATACCTTACCCTCGTTGACAGGTGAGCGGGTGTAGGGTTGTGTGCCGACAACCTTACCCTCCTTCACCACGAGGTTGAAGCTGCATCCCGTACCGCAGTACGGGCATGTCGTCTGTACGAACTTGAGTTCCATGGTAAAACCTCGGATACCCCAATATAGGGGTATATAATATTTAACAGTAGTGGTTAACTTGCCGTTTTTCGATGAATAATGGTGGAAAGGAGGAGTATTTCTGCGAATATCGGTGGAAATGCGCATATCTTCAGCAATGACCGGATCTCAACAACCCCTGGCGCATACCCCTTCACCACAGGTATGCTGGCGTCCTGCACCGCACCTCCTGAACAGAGGAATTAATTGCTGGCGAGAGAAAAACATCTTTGAGGACACCTTCCAATTGTGAGGGCATAAAAGAGGATTTTTGGCAGAGGCAACTACCCCCGGTTAAAACCAGTGGCTTGCGAACGGCTAAGCGAGACCAAACAGTAGACCAGGAGGCGACCAATCGATTGCAGCAGCGTTTTGGGCTACAAGAACAGACGGGTGTTTCCCTGGCCTGTCCTTCTTCCGGGCACGCCAAAACCCGACGTGCTCTCAGGAGCACTAAGCCTGTCTCGCAACTCCGAAGGGAAATGTAACCCCGGTTTGACCGGGAGAAAGGAATACCTGCCATGCGTGTACCTGTATTAGACACCAACTACATCACCGGAGGACGGGTGACTCAAACCGCAAAGGTGGAGGATTGTACGATCCTGACGCGTATCGCCGGGAGAACAGAATGGTATGCCGGGAATAGGCAGACGGCATTCCTCCCCGGCCTGAAAGACCGAGGTCTCCTGCCTGAGACTTGACTTATGACGAGACTGATACCCATATCTCCCATGCTCGCCGACCTGGTGGGAAACGCTCTGGCATCGATGGACGGCGTGAGATTCACCGACCTTGATGCCTGCCCATCGTGCGGCGGTCCTGTAGCCGGGCACGATCTGCGGGCAAAGCGGTTTGCCGTCATCCTTGAGCAGGGAGAGGAGCGCACAATCAGGGTCTACGTGAAACGCTTCTACTGTCAGGAGTGCGGCCATCTCTGCTACGCAGACGCACCTTTCTACCCCGGTACACGCCTTGGCTCGCCGATAGTCGATCTCTGCCTCGTCCTCTCGCAGCAGATGCCTTTCAACCAGGCAGCGCAGCACCTCAGGGCGATGGGGATCGTTGTGGACCGGGGGACGATCCGGAACTACGCCTCCCGGGACTTTGGTCCGATACCGGCAACCGAACTCTTCGGCCTCCCTCTACCGCTCTCCCTCCTGAACCTCTCCATCGCTGCCCTCAGGCACAAGCAGGACCCCATCGTAGGGGCAGAAGCGCTCGCTGCCTGCGGTTTCCCAACCACAGACAGGACAGCGCCTCACAGAAGGCGGTCTCCCGAAGAACGGGATCAACGGTATGAATAGGAAGAGAAAGAAGAACGGGAAGCCGAGCGCCAGCGATACCCCCGTGATGATGACCGACACCGCGAGCAGGATGAGAGTCAATCTCCAGCGGCTCGTAGTGCCACCTCCCTGACAGCATATGCTGGAAGCGCGGCCGAGACTTCCCCGAGTTCCTGGTTCAACGTCACGCCGCCCAGTTCCCGGGCAAAGAGATCCGCTCCTATCCCTGCCGTGATCACCCGCCCGGTACCGCTCTGGAAGAGTGCGCGCCCCACCGCGCGGGTGATCAACGTCCGCTGGGCCTGCCAGAACTGCCTGGCGATCTGGAGGGCTCCGTCTTTCCCTATCTCATCGATATCTGCGCAGACAACCCGTGCAAGCCTCCGGAGCGCCGCATCCGGTGTTTTTTCACCGTTATCCGGTGCAGGGCAGGTGTAGTATTCCGGAGTGATGTGGCCAAGTACGAGGTGTGCGTCGGCGCTTGTAGCGAAGTACTCGGTGCTCACCGGGGTCACCGTCCCGTC
>LFRN01000082.1:0-1306 GCA_001512375.1 Candidatus Methanoculleus thermohydrogenotrophicum
ATCGGAAGGGACCAGCGTTCTGCACGGTCTGCCGCCCACGGGTCCAGACCGGGGAGGCGGGGAGGCGGTGACCGGGAATCTGCTCATAACCGGGCGGCCAGGCTCAGGGAAGACCACGCTCATACGCCTTCTTGCGGAACGTTTTTCTGATTGCTCGCCGGTTGGCTTCTATACCGTCGAGGTCAGGGAGGGTGGGGCGCGGGTGGGGTTCGACCTCGTGAATCTCACCGGTGAGCGGCGCCCCCTCGCTCGCACCGGGTTTTCGGGTCCCTGTCGCGTGGGGAGGTACGGGGTCGACATCGAGGGGTTTGAGGAGTTCCTGGCATCAATCCCGTTTTTTGCACCGGAAGCCCGCCTGGTGATCATCGATGAGATCGGGAAGATGGAGTGCTATTCTGAGGTCTTCCGGAGGATTGTGCGGGAGGTGCTTGACGCCGCCACACCCTGCGTTGCGACGATTGCACAGCGAGGCGTTCCGGGACTCAACCGGCTCAGGGACCGGGCAGATACCCGGGTCGTGGAGGTGACCTGGGCTAACCGTGACCGCCTCCTGCCAGAACTTGAGGCAGAGGTGCGGAGTCTGGTGGGGGGAGCGGAGCGGGGTGGAGACGAACGATAAATCCTATGAAAACCGGAGTAAACTTCCGGGACGGTGTGCCCATCCTGGACATTCAGGACCTCAGAGGGTGATATATTTACTGCGCAATAAAAACGCACTTTTTCGAAATATGCGGCTATCGGAGCGTGAACGCAATTTCGTTGGGAATACCTTTCCCTACCACTCCAACCTTAACGATTGCCCCCGTATCTCTACCGATCCATATCATTCCGCAACCCTGATGGCGACGGCGTCGTGGGCGTGTTTCCGCTCCCCGCCCTGCTGCCAACGGCTCCGGCGTGGTTATCATACCAGGTCCTCGTCCTCGAAGATAAAGACCTCTTCTATCGTGGAGCCCAGCGCCCTTGCCACCTTGTAAGCGAGTTTCAGGGAGGGGTTGTACTTCCCCTGCTCGAGGAAGACGATCGTCTCTCGCCGCACACCGACCTCTCGTGCCAGTTCTTCCTGGGTAAGTCCCGCCCTCGCCCGGAGTTCCTTGATCCGGGTCTTCACCCGACGTCCCCCTTCCGGAGCAGGTGCCATTCAGCTGCGCTCGCACTGATCCCCATGATGAAGAAGAGGGAAACCAGTACCTCCCTCCCGCTCAGCCGGGCCGCACCGGTGAGGTCGAGGAGGAGCAGAAACATCAGGGCGCCAAACGAAACCTGCCAGGCATACGAGCGTTCGAACGCCAGGATCTTTCGGAAC
>LFRN01000082.1:1417-5067 GCA_001512375.1 Candidatus Methanoculleus thermohydrogenotrophicum
CCCTGCCGGAAGAGGTACCACTGGAAAAACCGGGCAGAGAGTGCCATCAGCAGGATGGTGACGAGCAGCACGCCGCCGACCGGGAGGGTGAGCAGCCCGAGGTAGTTCACCCAGAAGAGGACCGCGAGGAAGATGAGGGTGAGCAGCCATGAGTATGAGAGGCCGTATGCCCCGAGTTTCTTCGTCCGTTCATCGCTCTCAAGTTCGTCCTTGAGCCTCCAATGGCGCACGCCTGCCACCGCGATGGTCACAAAACCGATCGTCACCAGAATTGAGGAGAGTGCCTCGATTCCGTCTATGAGGAACGGAAGGAGGACCCCTATCGCCGCGAGAATCGCTCCCGCTACAATCTTTATCGCGTATCGCGTTTTCATCGATTCACCTGTTATGTATATCTAACATAGTGTTAGAAATATATAACTTTTATGCTCGGGATAAGGTGTGCCCGCCCGGGTGAACAGGGTTGGGAGTTGCCTGGTGCCGTAAAGTGATTTTGTCAGGGTCACCCCGAAAGTCACCCCGAAAGCGCGCGAGCGGTATCGGCCGGTGGCCTCGTCACAAATGCGAGTGTCTATGTGGTTAGATGGTAAACTCACTGTTAGCATTGGTTATGATAGACGTGAACGACCCGGGGTGGAGAAAATATCGGATATAATCCCTTCTCCTTCCGGAGTTAATATCTACATTGACGAGTCCGGGGATCTTGGGTTTACAGGGCGGAGTTCACCCTACTTTGTCATCGGAGCTATCATTGTGAAAGGGCCGGAAAAGGTCCAACGAATAAAAAAGACCTGCATGAGCAGGGTCAAGAAGAAGCTTCCAAAAAAGCATAAAAAAATCCCTGAACTGAAATATCACAATACCGACGACAGATATCGAAGACGCGTTCTGGAGTGCATCTCCAAAACAAACGTCGATATCGCGTTTCTACTGCTGAGAAAAGAGCAAGTTCATCGCTACCTCAGGGATCGGCATCAGATATTGTATAACTATCTCACCGGATCTCTCGTCTCGACAATAATAACTGATTACGGATTCTCATCTGATGTTAACGTGATCNNACGTGATCATAGATAAGTCTCTGGATGGCGTGGTCAGAGAAGAGTTCGATAAATACCTTGCTTATCGTTCGCTTGAGAACGGTTCCTTCCGTCAGCCGGTAATGTGCCGGTTGGAGATTTACCATGTCGATTCAAAACAGAATCTCTGCGTTCAGGCGGCCGACTTCATTGCCGGAGCTGTGCATCGTCATTTCAGGGACTACTTACCCTATGCCGATCATTATTCTGCGATCGAAAATAACATTACGATTGCCCTTGATTTCTTCAACGGGCGCCAGAAATAGATAAGTGATCCCTTCCCTACTTTGTCCCACCCGCCTCAAGGCGGCCTCATCCTTTTCGGGAAGGATTTACTCACAACATAGAGGTGTATGTTTCGGGATATATAGATGACGGTTCCTCACGCATGGCACACCCGGCCTCTAGGGTCGCCTGTCCGCAGCCCCGCCGGCTGGATACCGCTGGACACGTCTGTTTCAGCCTTCTGAATTCTGCACCGGCCTTCCTTGCGGCAAACCTCGCGGCCTGCCTTTCACGCGTGGGACACAATCCGGCATCCCGGCGGCAGCCTCCCCCTTAGATGTCTCGGCCAGATCGCCCCGACGGGCCAGGCGCGGCCCGTGCGGTATCCGGAGGCTGTGCGAAAACCGGGGAGAAAAGATGTTCGCCGAAACTATGATATCTGTAATTATTCGAGATTTCTCCAAAACCTTAATTTTGGTTAAGATTCTCTGGATGGTGATCACCCCACGATTATGAACGGGGTCAAACCATGAACAGGCTATTGATAGTTTCAAACAGGCTTCCGATCAGCGTCTCCCGCCAGAACGGTGACCTTCGCCTGCAACGGAGCGTCGGCGGTCTTGCCACCGGCGTTGGCTCATTCTACAAATCCTACGAGAGCGTCTGGGTTGGCTGGCCTGGTATGAACGTTCAGAAGAAGCAGAATGAAGAGAGGGAGCAGATCATCGAGGCGCTCAGAAAAGAGCAATGCCACCCGGTCTTCCTCTCCCCCTATGACATCAAACACTATTATGATGGGTTCTGCAACAACACCCTCTGGCCGATCTTTCACTACTTCAGCCTCTTCGCAGACTACAACAAGAAGGCGTGGAACGTCTACCAACGGGTGAACGAGAAGTTCTGTGATGCCGTGATGGAAGTGGCCCGACCTGACGACATCATCTGGGTCCACGACTATCACCTGATGCTCCTTCCGCAGATGCTCCGGGAGCGCCTGCCCGATGCCGAGATCGGCTACTTCCATCACATCCCCTTCCCGTCGTTTGAAGTCTTCAGAAACCTGCCCTGGAGGAAAGAGCTTCTCGAAGGAATGCTCGGGGCCGACCTCATCGGTTTTCACACCTACGGTTATGTCCGTCACTTCCTCTCCAGCGTCCGGCGGATCCTCGGGTACGAACACTCCTTCGGTGAGGTCAGGACCGGTACCCGGGTTGTCAGGACCGATCTCTTCCCGATGGGTATCGACTACCGTCGGTTTGCCGACGCAGCGAGCAGCACTCCGGTTCAGGGAGAGATCGCCCGGATCCGGCAGACCTACGGGGGACGGAAGATCATCCTCTCGTTCGACCGCCTGGATTACACAAAGGGAATCCCGCTCAGGCTCGAGGCCTTCGACGCGTTGCTCGAGAAGAAACCTGAGTACCGGGGAATGGTCTCTCTCATCCTTGTTGCGGTCCCGTCCCGGGCCGGCGTCGGTCGCTACCAGGCCCTGAAGAAGCGGATCGATGAACTCGTCGGTCGGATCAATGGGAAGTACGGCACGACTGACTGGGTCCCGGTCCGTTACTTCTACAACTTCCTCCCATTCGAGACGTTGGTGGCGTTCTACAGCGCCGCCGACGTCGCCCTGGTGACACCGCTCAGGGATGGCATGAACCTGATGGCCAAGGAGTATGTTGCCACCAGGACCGATGGCACCGGAGTGCTCATCCTCTCTGAGATGGCAGGGGCGGCCGAGGAACTCGGGGAAGCGGTCATCGTCAACCCAAACGATCAGGACGCGGTGATCGAGGCGATCGAGACCGCGCTTGCCATGCCGGAGAAGGAACAGGTCGAGCGGAACCGGGCCATGCAGAAACGGTTGATGCGCTACGACATCGAGCACTGGGTCGGGGACTTCCTGACCCGGCTGGGCGATGCCCGGGCGATCCAGGTTGAGCGCTCAGAGCAGGTTGTCACCCCCGCCATCATGGACCGCCTGGTCGCGGATTATGCCACCGCCGAGAACCGACTCCTCCTCCTCGACTATGACGGCACGCTAGTGCCCTTCGCTGCAAAACCCCGGATGGCGGTCCCGGGTGAAGCCACACGAGAGGTGCTCGAGGAACTCTCCCGGGTGCCCGGGAACGAGGTGGTGGTGATCAGCGGCCGGGACCGGCATACCCTGGATGCCTGGTTCGGGGCGATGGATATCGGGCTTATCGCCGAGCACGGTGTCTGGGTAAAGGAGCGTTCCGGGGAGTGGCGGATGCCTGAGACGCTCTCCGGCGAGTGGAAAGGAGAGATCTACCCGATCCTCGAACTCTACACTGACCGCACTCCCGGCGCTTTCATCGAAGAGAAGGA
>LFRN01000206.1 GCA_001512375.1 Candidatus Methanoculleus thermohydrogenotrophicum
TTCACCCGGCGCGACGGGAGTCCGGGGGAGATGGTTGAGGCGGTGATCGGGAACGAGAACGGAGTCTTCCGGCTGGTCGCTTGGGCCCCAGCCGTTCTTCTCGGGGTGGAAGCGGGGGAGAACGTCGTCATCAGCGGTGCCGTTTCCCGCGAGAACGATCAGGGCATCGAGTACAGCCTCGGTGAGGCGGGGTCCGTCTCGCCCTCGAGCCGGGAGATCACCATCCCGATGGACACCGTCGCGGACGTAGAAGAGGGAGGGTTATACTCGCTCGCCGGAACGATCCGGAGCATCCAGCCACCCCATTCGTTCATCACCCGGAGCGGGAGGCGGTCCTCGGTCCGGAACCTGGTCGTTGCCGACGAAACTGGGGAGATCCCGGTCGTTATCTGGGGCGGGAAGGCGGAAGAGCACCTGATCTCCGGGGACCGGATTGAGATCTATAATGCAAGCGCCCGGCGGGGGCGCTATGCCGAACTTGAACTCCACCTCTCCTGGGGGAGCGCTCTTGTTGTCCTCACTGAAGAGGAGAAGGAGGTGGAGGTCGAAGGAACGGTCATCGCCACCGCGCAGGGAACCTGCATCGATACCGGTGATGCCTGCTACCTCCTCGCTGAACCGCTGCCTGTCGGCTACGAGGTGCGCGCCAGGGGCACGATGCACCGGGGGGTGGTCACCATCTGCCACCTAGAGACCATATCTCCAGACCCTGAGGTGTTGCGCCGCCGCCTGGATCGTTTCTCCGGGAGATCCTGATATCTGGCCGGGTCATGACTTCACGACCGCCATGAAAAAAAATCCCGATCGGGGGCGTTTCCTCCTGGGATCATAAGCAACCTCTCATTTTCCGACCAATTTCCAGGCCTGATGTCAGGATCTTCACTTTCACACCGCGCGGCGAGCGACCTTTATCTTGCGGGGTGAAGGGGCTCCGCTTTCAGAGAGATTGTAGAGATTATATATTGGTGTATACCAAATGACATTTTGTATGTTCCAAGCCTACAAGTATCGGATGTATCCTTCAGAGGAGCAGGTT
>LFRN01000225.1 GCA_001512375.1 Candidatus Methanoculleus thermohydrogenotrophicum
CATCCTGTAAAACCTGAGAGTAAACTGGAGAGAGTTCTGGATGCTCCTTTTTCCAGATTGGAATCTGGCGTTTTGACTCGTAATACGAGATAGAGCGTTGCTCCTGTTCCCAGGCATCCTTTCGCATCGCGAGCGTTTCGTTATAGACCCGATCGGCATATCTCCAGCGTCTGCTCCATCTGAGAGATCTGTGATTTCGTCGGGTAGAGTCGATAGCGATACGCTTTCATCTGCATGGTCGGGTCACATCACTTTCTGAGTCTCGAGATACTTCTGAATAACCTCTTCTTTTGGCGTATCCCCGCACGTTCCAACATAATACGATGGGTTCCAGAGATGGTCTTTCCACAATTGTTTTCGCAAGGTCGGGATACTGTTCAAAGAGTTTCCTGGCGGTGATCCCCTTCATGATCTTGACAATGGTGGCAGGAGCAAATTTTGGATGGGCCGTGATAAAGAGGTGAACGTGATCAGCCATGACTTCCCGGGCACTCAGAGTGAACCGCTTATCTTGAGCGATTGATATGGAAGGTCTTGTAAGAGTCCTGGCAACATCACCGACCAGAACCTTTCGGCGGTATTTCGTTGACCATACAAGGTGATAATTCACGTTGTATACGCATCCTCTTGCACTTATCCAAGGACCCTGCTTAACCATTCTACAATATTATACACACCATGTGTAACTATGTCTTCCTGTCGACGGGCTGTAGCCCACCATTGAAATGTGGGGATTAGCCCTATTCTGATCCTAAGAAAAATCGCCGGGGTCATGAGCTGTCTTTATGATGCCTCCCGGAGGTATACTCCGTCCATACTACAAGGGGGAGAAGGTGAAGACAACAACCCAGTGGCTGGTGACGCTGACATTCCGGGTGACGGTTGACGGTATCCAGTCGAAGGACGATTCGGTGACTGAAGCCCTTGAGCAACTGAAGCAGAGGTTGAATAGCGGAGAAGACCTCCCGATGGAGGCAAGTGTCCGGAGGATCACAAACCTCGTCGAGGAGGAACCGATCTTCGGCGTGAAGTGGTAAGTGAGGAGCGGTGCAGGCCGGCGGGGAAAACACTTTTCTGTCCCGCTGCCTCATCAGGCCCATGAACCAGAGCATGATGAAGCCTGCACCTTATATAGGCGGATGCCCCGCCAGCACTGGACCCGAATGGGACGAAGATCCAGGTCAGGCTGGGACCGTATCAGAGCGCCGTGGGTACTCTGATCAACGCTGACGTGAACAGTAGCTGGTGATTCTGTTGTGCGACGGACGATCAATAGCGGTTGCTTCAACCGGCTGGTGCGAATAATGCCTGCGTTTGAGGTGAGAGCCTACCCCAGGTCGACAGACAAGAGCGATGCACTGTCTTTGCACAACCGCGCAAAGACGGTCCGGTCCCGGAACAAGCCACCGGTTTTAACCGGGGGTAGTTGATGCAGGGGTTCTGCCGCTTCGCCCCACGTGCCCCCGTAAGAGGGTACAGCGGGTATTTATGTAGTGGGCAGAACGGCTTGCTTCCGGGAAACTTTCTTAACCGCGACGTTCCCAGTATCTGCATGCAAACGGTCACGGCTACACCCCGGGGTGAGCGCCGCGCATGAGGTTGACGGTCCTCGTTGATAACGCCACCCTCACCGACCGCTATTTCCTCGCGGAACCCGGGCTCTCGATCTACCTCGAGGATGATGGGTCCCGGGTCCTCTTTGATGCTGGCTACTCGGGTATCTTCATTGCCAATGCACAGAAGATGGGGATCGATCTCCTTCGCGTCGGGGAGGTCGTCCTCTCGCACGGCCACCTTGACCACACCTGGGGCCTCGACGCCCTCATCCGCCTCCACACCGAAGCGATCATTGAAGGCCGGGAACGCATCGAGCCCACGTTCATCGCCCACCCCGACGCCTTCCTCACCCGGAGTCGCGACGGTATCGGAGAGATTGGGTGTCACCTCTCGGTCGAGGAGCTCTTCCGGCACGGAAAGGTTCTCCTCACCGCCGCACCCCTCTGGCTGACCGAGAATCTGGTCTTCCTTGGCGAGATCGAGCGACAGTTCGAGTTTGAACAGGTGTCCCCAGGCGGCTACATCTACACGCCCGACGGTATCAGGGATGATATCATCGCTGACGACACCGCGCTTGCCTGCAGGACCCCGGAAGGGCTTGTCGTCGTGACCGGTTGTTCCCATGCAGGGATCTGCTCGATCGTTGAGCAGGCACGCGAAGTCTGCGGAGAAGATCGGGTTGTCGATGTCATCGGTGGGTTCCACCTCCTCAACCCACCGCAGGAGCAGATGCAGGGAGTTCTTGACTACTTCTCAGAGGTACAGCCGGCGGCCCTCCACCCCTGCCACTGCACCGATCTTGCG
>LFRN01000202.1:0-2989 GCA_001512375.1 Candidatus Methanoculleus thermohydrogenotrophicum
TCTCGGTCTCAGCGCTCGTCAGAGAACTGATCAAGCGCAACCCGAAGATGCTCTTCGAACTCAAGGCGCTCAAAGATGCTCTAACCTGAGCGTCTCAGCTGCCGGTTGAGGGTCTTGATGGTCTCCGCCTCCGCCTCTTTTTTCGTGAAGACCGTGATGACGTCACCAGGCCGGATCCGGACGGTGCCGCTCGGTATGATCAGGTCGCCCCCGGCACGCCTGATGGCGATGAAGACGAAGTCGCGGACATCGAGCTCTCTGATCTCGCGGTCGACGATCGGCGCACCCGCCTCGGCGACGATCTCGAAGATGGTGCCGCCGGGGATCGAGGCGACCTGCTGGAGGTTCGGGCTCCGTGCCCAGTAATAGAGACGGGTCGCCACCAGTTCGTCCGGGTTCTCGCTGATCTTCACCCCGACCTCGTTGAAGAGATCAGAGTGCTCCTTCTGGTTGACGATCGAGACGACATTCTTGACATTATAGCGTTTCGCAAGCCAGCAGGTCATCAGGTTCACCGCGTCGTCGCTCGTGGTGGCGACCAGGGCGTCGGCCCGGTCGATCCCGGCATCTTCCAGTACCGATTTGTCGGTCGCGTTCCCGGTGATGGCAAGGACATCGTAGTGCTCCAGGATGTCACTTGCGCGCTCCTCATTCTGGTCGATCACGACCACAGAATCACCGGCATTGACGGCGATCGCGGTCAGGCTCCGGCCGATTCCGCCCAGGCCGACGATGATAGTATACATTCCATCCGGGTTTAACCGTTGCCATTGAAATACCTTGCGAAGACAATAGAATGGTGTGATCTGTGGGGTAGACGAGGCAGGGAAGGGATCGGTCCTGGGCCCGATGGTGATCGCCGCTGTCGGCTGCCGGGATGCCGGGGACCTCGCGCCCCTTCCCATCCGGGACTCAAAGGCTCTCCGGCCGAAGCAGCGGGAAGCTATCTATGAGATCCTCCTCCGCGACTTCGCGATATCGATCGTCACCATCGACGCCGCCGGGATCGATGAGGCACGGAGCAGGATGAGCATGAATGAGTGCGTGGCCGAGCTCCACGCCGAGGCGCTCATGGGGCTCCGGCCCAGGTTGGCATATGTGGATGCCTGCGATGTGAACGCGGAACGCTACGGCAAGACAGTTTCAAACCACCTCGACTTCCCCTGCGAGATCATCGCCGAACACCGGGCAGACGCGCGTCACAAGATCGTCGGTGCGGCAAGTGTCGTTGCAAAGGTCACCCGGGATAGAGCGATCCGGGACCTCAGCGAGCGGTACGGGATGATCGGGAGCGGTTACCCCTCCGACCCGGTGACGATCGAGTTTCTCAGGCGCTATATCCGCAACTACGGGAGCCCGCCGCCCTGTGCCCGCCGGAGCTGGAAGACAGTGGCGAACCTCTGCCAGACGAGGATTGCGGATTTCCTGTAGTGCTCCATTTCTTATCTCGTGGATCCGTACGGGTCGCCAGTCGCCCGCGGAGGAAAAGTGCAGGAAAGAGGTCAACACAACTTTGCGCGAACCCGGCGTGCGCCGGATCACTGGATATCCTGGGGCGTTAACGTGGTATTCCATCGGACCTGAGATCTCAACTGCCCCATAACGCGGAAGATTTTATGTTTCATCCGCGCTAATCGTGAATGATGAGCTGGCTCCAGGTACTCCTTCTTCTTATTCTGGCATACACCTTGATCGCCGTCTACATCCGCGACCGTGGGTTGTTTTCTGATCGCATCGTGTTCTTCGGCCCCATCATGGCGATCAAGACTGAGAAGGTCGGCTTCTTCGACTGGTTCCAGAAGTTCCGGCGTCCGCTCCGGGCCTATGCGACGCTCGGCGTCATCATGGTCGTGGTTGTCTCGGTCTTCATGACGCTTGCTCTGATCCTCGCGGTCCCCCAGCTTCTGGTGCACACCCCGGAACCAACCGGTATTTATGATCCCAGAAACGTTCTCGCCATACCAGGAGTCAACCAGGCGATACCGATCACCGCGGCCGTCTTCATCGGTCTCCTGATCACGATAGTCATCCACGAGTTCGGCCACGCGATCCTTGCCCGGGTTGAGGATATGCGGGTGCGGAGCATGGGGCTTTTGATCGCCGTCATCCCCATCGGCGCGTTCGTCGAGCCCGACGAAGAGGATGTCAATGCGGCGAAGGGGATGCCGAAGATACGGATGTTCGGCGCCGGTATAACCAACAACATCGTTGTTGGGCTGCTCTGTTTTGGGCTGATGTTCCTCCTCGTGGGAATGGCAACGCCGCTCTCCGTCCCGCTCGTCCAGGGGGTCTACAAAGACTTCCCGGCGGACAAGGCGGGACTCCAGGGCTACTCGGTCATAACAGAACTGAACGGCATCCCGGTGTCGAGCCAGGAAGAGGTAGCGACGATCATGGATAGGACGCACCCGGGGGAGACAATCACTCTGAAGGCTGAGAAGGATGGGGTCGAGAGGACGTATACCCTCACCCTTGCCGAATGGCCAGAGGTGCTCGACCATGGCCGGGATTCCGGGTTCATGGGGGTCTACTACTATAGCGCGCCCGCGGTGAAGGAACACATCGGAAACATCGCTGACCTGGGTCTGTTTGCACCACTTTACCTGACGATAGTTCCGATCGACGTCTTCATCCAGGGTAATACCCAGCAGCTTGCTATCCTGCTCACCGACACCCCTGAGCAGATGGCCTGGAAGGAGCCATTCCCTCTCTTCTGGGGCACGGTCCACCTTACCTTCTGGGTCGGATGGTTCAACCTGCTGGTTGGGATGTTCAATGCCATCCCGATTGTGCCGCTCGACGGTGGCTACATCATGAAAGAGGGAGTGGAGCGGTTCTTTGACCGGCTGGGATGGTCCTCCCGGTATGCGCATCAGGTCGTCGCCTCGATCAGTGCGTTCATCACAGCGATGCTGATCCTCCTCATCACGATGCCGATGCTCAGCGCGGCGGTGCGGTTCATCATGACTGTCTTGTTGTGATTATCTGG
>LFRN01000202.1:3051-3886 GCA_001512375.1 Candidatus Methanoculleus thermohydrogenotrophicum
GTTTTTTGGGGTGCTAAAGCCAGTACAGCCGACGATGCGCCCATTTGAACGAGTGGCGAGGCGGCGAGGGTTTCTGCGCCAGCACTATATACCGCAAATACCATCAGGTCTGCAAAAGAAAATGGTGAGTATGAACATGGTGGTATAGATATGGAACGTTCAGTAAAGCGTCTTATGGAAGACAGGGAGAAGCGACGGGAGGAGAATATCAAAAAATATATCGAGCAGCTCACGGATGAGAGCACCCCCTACCGCCTACGGGCGGTTGAGGCACTGGGAAGGTGCGCGGATCCGCGGGCGGTCGAACCGCTGATCGCCACCCTGCACGACACGGAGATTGAGGTCCGCTGGGTCACGACACAGGCGCTTGGGAGACTCCATGACAGCCGGGCAGTAGACCCCCTCCTCCCCCTCCTTACCGACCCGGACCACTGGGTACGACGCGGCGCTGCCTGGGCGCTCGGTGAGATCGGAGATCGCCGCGCAGTCGAACCCCTCCTCTCTCTCCTTACGGACAGAAAAAAGGACGTCAGGATAACTGCTGCCGATGCGCTCGGGAAACTTCACGATACACGGGCGACCGGCCCCCTCTCCGGCGCGCTCCAGGTTGAGGAAGAACCAGAAGTCAGGACGGCAATTCGGCGTGCGCTCCGTGAGATCACCGGCGAGATAGAGTTTTGACCGGGCCCGTCCCGATGTGATCACCCGTACTCCAGGTGCAGCCCGACGCCCGTCTCCCGGACGTTCGCCACCCTCGAGAGCGCGATCTTTGTCGCAAGATCGGTGCAGTGGCAGGGGTGGAGGGCCGCCGGCTGTACCTCTGAGAAGTAGTCAA
>LFRN01000224.1 GCA_001512375.1 Candidatus Methanoculleus thermohydrogenotrophicum
AAAGAATCGATCGATGGATCGATTTTCTTTGAGGTGCCGGATGTGATGCTGCCCTCTGATGCCTACCTCTCGGTTGCTATCGAGTCTGTCCCGGAGAGCCCGGTATGGGTGCTTGGTTAGGGTGGGGAGCGATCGTGTGCCCTCACCCCGCCTGCGGAGGGGGCTTTTCGGCCCATGATCCTGGAGAATGGCGGATTTGTCCCCCCTGCTGATAAGAGTGCTGACCACCGCCAGGGAGGTGCGGTTACCCCTCCCGATCAATGGATTGAGATGATTGCATGAGAAAACGTACCACGTTCCTGGTTTCACTGATCCTGGTCCTGCTCTGCGGAACGCCCTGTAGTGCGGTATATGATTTTGTGGGGATTCCATTAGAGATCACAGCCCAGGGGGAGGTTCCTGGAAGGATGCACACATACGGCGTATACGGGCTTGACGACCCTCCCGCCACCCTCACGTTCGACCTTGACGGGGAGGTGCAGTGGGCCCGGACCTATGTTGGTGTCTGGGGAGGAACCCCCCGGTACACCGGGTGGACGGACCTGACCGTGAACGGCAGGGCACTCCCCAGGATCACGCTCTACGGAAGCGATGACAGGACCGAGAATGTCTATGTCACTGGTTATGGCGTCTACTGGGTGGCCTATGACACCACGGCACTGCTGACCCCCGGCAGGAACACCATCATCGCCAATAGTAGCAGGTTTGAGCCAGACAACAAGCTGGACGGTCGTATCTACTCGGTGATGACCCTGGCCGCGGTGCCGGATGCCTCAGGCATGACCACGCAGTACTGGGTGGCAGAAGGGAACCAGAACCTCCACGGGGAGGGGTGGGGCACCGGGTTACACAGCACCACGCTCGATGAATGCTCGGTCGTTCTTCCCGTCAGTGACATTCAGGGCGTTCAGGCAGCCAATCTCACCATCAAGTTTGTGACATCAACCCGGGGCGAGCCAAGTTATGTCCAGTTCAACTCCCGCGACCTGGGGCCGGATGTGGACTACCCCGGGTATCCTGCGGGGGTCAAGGATATCGCGGATGAGACATCGTTCAATGCCGGATATTACAACCCCATCAAATCCCGGTATGTGGACATCGAGGTATTTGATGTGCTCTCGCTCCTGAAGAAGGGCGATAATGTGGTCACGTTCCAGCGGGGGCGTGATCTTGATGGGGACGGCATCATATCGGCAGCGGCGAATCCTCCGGAAGGCGAG
>LFRN01000223.1:0-3272 GCA_001512375.1 Candidatus Methanoculleus thermohydrogenotrophicum
GTTTCTGCCCTACAGGGCACTCGTGTGAAGTCCGATTGCTTGGTTATCGCAACACAGAGGTATACAGTAGACGTATGGACCCTCAGATGTTATTAAGGTGAGCCACCGCGGAGGGACTCGTGTACGTCCCGAGAAGGGGCGCGTGTCCTCCATTATTACGCGGGGTCTTCCCGTGAGTCCCCCGGGATTGAGGTATCGCTGAAAATTCTACGAAGAGAAGAGGCAGAATGCCCCCCGCTCGTCGGGGGTGGTTGACGGCTCCAAAAGGTAAAATACCAGCCCTCTCCAATGGTAAGTGAAGATCTCCTGCCTGACACTGATCCAGGGGAACCCGGCAGATCCCGAGGGCAGCCACTCATGAACGAATATCAGGATAAGTTTAGCAAGATCACCGACCTCCTCAAAGAGCGATCGCCACAAGGTCTCTCCATCTCCGCAATTGCCCGTGAACTCGGGATGAACCGCGCCTCTGTCTCCAAGTACCTTGATATACTGCAGTCGAGCGGGGACGTGAGCATGCGGCGGTTCGGGAGATCGAAGATATACACCCTGGCACAACGGGTCCCGCTCTCGGAACTCTTTGACCGCCTCTCAAACGCGATCGTCGTCCTGGATGCGGATCTCAGGATCCTCATGGTGAACACGAGTTTCATCAAGACCCTCGGCATCCACCGGGAGAGAAACATCGTCGGTGCATCTCTCTTCGACTTAAACCTCCGCATATTCTCGGATCCATCTATCAGGCGAAACATCGAGCGAATCCAGCAATCCGGTACCTACCTTACCGAGATGCAGCACATCGAGGACAGCACAAACCATATCTACCTCCTCGAATTCGCCCCCACCGTCTCCCACGCAGGAAAGCCCGGGATCATGGTCAGCCTGCGGGATATCACGGCATGGAAGAACGCTGAGACGGCCCTGAAGAACTCGGAGAAGAAGATCCGGACGATCTTCGGGACGGTCCCGAGCGGGATCATCCTCTTTGCGGCTGACGGCACCATCCTCAACGCAAATCGCGCGTCACTGGAGATCTTTGGCCTGAAGAGTTTCCAGGAACTGATGAGCGGAAACATCTTTGATATCTCCTGCTACAAAGGAAAGATCCTCGAACTGATCCGGGAAGGAAAGGTCGCCGAGACAGAGATTGCCTGTGACTTTGACCG
This sequence comes from Candidatus Methanoculleus thermohydrogenotrophicum, assembly GCA_001512375.1. Lineage (GTDB taxonomy): Archaea > Halobacteriota > Methanomicrobia > Methanomicrobiales > Methanoculleaceae > Methanoculleus > Methanoculleus thermohydrogenotrophicum. The sequence goes on from LFRN01000223.1 coordinate 1,167, forward strand.
ACTGAGGCAGGAGCAGCAGATCCCGAGCACCAGGTCGGGTGTGGCCTACTTTGATGTCGTCTTTACCCCGATCACCCTCGATAGCGGAAGTGCCCTGGACGAGTACGCCATCCTCTTTCGAGATGTCACGACAGAGCGGGTGGCCCGGAAAGAACTGGCTTTCAAGGAGACCCGTTATCGGTCGTTCTTCGAGAATACCTGCAACGGTGTCCTGATCTATGAACCGATCGACGAAGGCAGGGAGTACATCTTCAAGGATATCAACCGGGCGACCGAGAAGATTCTCAGGATGAGGAAGAAAGACCTGATCGGAAGAAAACTCTTCGAGGTCTTCCCCGATCTCCCCAATCCTGACGTCCGTGACGCTCTTATCCGCGTCCTGCGGACTGAAAAACCTGAGTTCCTGCCGCCCCTCCAGTACCGGAAAGGGAAGGACTCTCCCTGGATCTGGCACTATATATTCAAACTCCCCTCCGGCGAGATCGCATCTTTCATGATCGACGTATCAGATGCCGTCCGGGAGGACGCTGAAACCCCGCTCCGCGGGCCTCTGAGGTGCACAGGAAACACTCCCTGGTGAGCCACCATAGAGCCTGGTGAGCCACCATAGAGGATAGGGGGGCTTTGAGACCGCGCAGGGAGGAGCCTGACCCTTCGAGGCAGGAGGATGCCCTGCACCGCACCCCCAGATCCCGGGCCGGTTCTGGCGATCACCCCCGGGAGGGGGACCGGGGCGAACCGGTCGGGTTCTCATCCATACCTGAGCGCAATATGCGGCCCACCCCCTCCCGCACAGGACGATGCTCTCTTTACGAAGAATATGGGTCTTCAGCAGTCATTATATTTTATTTAGAGGTCATTATAAAAAGATCTTTCGGTTTGGGCTGAATAGTTACTTCGTAAGAAGGTGTATTGATTAACATTGCACCGCTGCCACAACACCCGCATGTGTCCGCGCAACCGTGGCACTTAACACACAGACGGGCTCACATCAGGAATATCTCAAATAATCAAGAGATCTGGTATGGTTGAGATCGGGGTGAGACCGGGGCGTTGTTCTATATCCTTTATTGATGTTACTTCTATTGTTGATCAATAAACAATACCTATATTTAGGTATAAGAACATCATAAGTCTGTGGATGAACAGTCCACGCACGGCGAACTGGAAGAGAAACCTAGATGGGCAGGACGGCTGTGGCCACCACAGATAGGGGAAAACTGGTTGTGTGGACATCAGCCGCCGTACACCGGTGTTATGGTTGGCGCTGGTAACGTATCAAGATTTTGGTATACAAGATTTTGGTATACACCCTGGGGTTGACAGGAAAGGAGCATTCTCTTCCCGCCTCGTCAGGAAGTGGCGGCCGAAGTAACTTTTCCGCCTCATTCTTCCCGACACCATAGCTCCGCACCCGGACCTTCCGGGTGCGCGGGCAAACCTCTCTGTTACCATACACCTCTTCCCCTGGAAGACGCCCAAAAGACGTGCCTCAGGCTGAATCGGTCTCCTGCAACCAGGGGATTGCAGGAGACTGGTATGCCGGACGGACCCCGCTCTTCTCCAGACTTGCACGACGGACTCCGGGATGCAGAGCGCCCGCCAGGACAGACTCTCATTGCAGCGCCGGGCCTGCCATTTTTCCATGGAAAACCCCTCTGGTGCGGCGGAGCGCCTCTTGACGGCCTGAGCAGCACCGGAAAGGGGCCGGGAGGCGGCCGTGCGTCTCGAGGGGGTGACGCGCCCCGCCGAAGTCCCCTCCTGGAACCCTGCGCCAGACCCGGGCACTCCCCCCGGTCTCCCCGGAGACTGTATGTATCATCCACGGGTGAGGGCAAGAGCGTGGTTGGTGATACCCGGTGGAGATCCCGATCATAGCCACCCCTTCTTTCTGAAATAGAGGAGCATCAGGCCCGCGACAGCGACCATCGACACAAGCACTGGAAGGATAGCCCCAGGGATGCCTGAGTTCTGGCGTGTGCGTGAAGTTCGTGCCGTAGACACCGGCGATGAAGGTGAGCGAGATGAAGATGGTCGCGATGATCGTGAGAACCTTCATGATCTCATTCGTCTGGCTGCTCTGGCTCGAGAGATAGACATCAAGCA
>LFRN01000223.1:3405-3659 GCA_001512375.1 Candidatus Methanoculleus thermohydrogenotrophicum
TTTCAGAGCATAGATTGCCTGCAGGGTCCCACGGTCAGGCTCTGCCACCACCTCATCCTCAACCATCTCGATATGCTCCCCAAACACCTCGATCACGGTGAAGTAGCCGCCGACGATCGCATCCAGCATGGCGTAGAAGAGGAAACCTGCCCCCTCAGTCCTCAACCGCCCGGCGCCGGCACGGAGGTGCTCCCTGATGCGCGCAAAGACAACGCCCGGTTGCTCCTGGAGTGATCCAACATAGCCTGCACCAA
>LFRN01000159.1 GCA_001512375.1 Candidatus Methanoculleus thermohydrogenotrophicum
CGCTTGCCGAGAAGAGCAGGATCTCGCACCGGGCACGGGCGCTTGAGGCGTTCCGTGCATGGGTCAAGCAGGAGCACGGAGAGGGCCTGCCTGAGGACAGAACTGTTAATATCACCAAGAACGAATAGTATCTATCTGGCAAGTGGTGTTTTTGATATGGCGAGATTTCCCGAAGCTGAAGCACGTCTACTCAACGTAAAGATCTGTATGAGATGCAATGCCCGGAACGCACCGCGTGCAACCCGATGCCGCAAGTGCGGTTCTGATGAACTCAGGCCCAAGTCCAGGGAACGGAGGGCGTAACGTCATAGCGCCCGAAAATAGGGCCGGGAGTCCAGTGTACTCTTTTTTCGGTGTTTTTGTGTGTAGAAGTCATCTCAGAGTTGTCGCCCGGGATACCTGCCCGGGATCACATCTCCTGCAAGGTATACACAAGGTCGGTCTGCTTGACGGTCTCGACCGCCGGGAAGCAGGCAGTGGTCACCGATTGCATACACGCAACCGTTCGAGCGCCCACCAACCATGAATCTTCACCGCGCACCGCGCAAACGTACGGGCCGAATCCTCCCTTCCTCGCGCCGCGGCCCTGAAGTAATTTGAACTCTCTTCTTTTTTTCACGAAACGCCCATGGGCATGACCTCGTGGTGCACGCATGAAACAACCTCTCTCCCGGTCCACCCCTGCTTCATGTTGCCCGGCATCTGGCCCGTATCCGACGGTCAACGAGGGTATCCCACTGGCAGGGATGGGATGGGACCGGGGAATCCGGGTTGTTCAGGCTGGCTGAGATAAACAATGACAGAATGATGAGTGAGAACGGGGAGACGGTACGACGGTATGGGTGTACCCAATTATGACGACGTATAGAGGGAGGTATAGAGCGTTGGAGCGTGAATGGAGGTATTTCTCCTGGCGCCCATCCAGTGTTAATCCGGTCTGTACCGGCTCCCCGGTATCCCAGATATATTATATTCTGGAGGGCATAAAAACATTTTTACCATATATTTCTATCGGTATCCCTCACTTCAGCCCTGACATCGAGCTGACGTGCACAATGGTTATATATGGTACCAGGTCCTCCAGAGGACCCACGTCCGGGGGGAACCGGGCGGTCAGGAATCCGGGGGTCGCTCCCGGCGGGGTATTGGGAGGTATTCTGGTTTCGTCTCTGGAAATGCAGCGACTGGTGAAATCTTATTGAAAAAGAGGTTTCTAGAGGATAATCGTGGAGAACGTTTTTATCTTGCGGGGTGAAGGAGCGGAGCGAGGAAGACCCCGGCCAACAGGTGCGGGGATGAAAGCGGCGCCCCTTCGGCGCGCTTTCAGAGAGATTGTAGAGAGTATATATTGATTGGTGTATACCAAATGACCTTTTGTATGTTCCAAGCCTACAAGTATCGGATGTATCCTTCAGAGGAGCAGGTTCCCGCTCCTCATGAAACATATCCATGCCTGTCGGTTTGTGTACAACCATTCTCTGGAGCAAAAGATTCGAGTATATGAGCAGGAAGGTCGAAAACTCTCCTGTTTCGACCTGAACAACCAACTTCCTGCCCTCAAGGAAGAACATCCATGGCTCAAGGAAGTTAACTCTCAGTCTCTCCAGAGTGCAAACAAGAACCTCGACAACGCATTCACCCGGTTCTTCAGGGAGAAGAAAGGATTTCCACGGTTCAAGTCGAAGAAGAACCCGGTGCAGTCTTTTCAGGTGCCTCAGCATTACCGTGTGGACTTTGATCAGGGGAAAATTAGATTTCCGAAGATCGGAGAAGTCAGGACTGTCTTCCACCGGATCTTCACCGGGAAGATGAAGTATGCCACCGTCTCCGTGACATCGACCGGGAAGTGGTTCGTCAGCATCCTTGTCGATGACGGAATGCCTGCCCCCGAACCCGCACCGATTTCTCTAGCTACCACCCTCGGGATCGACGTCGGGTTGAAAGACTTTGCAACCCTCTCCACCGGAGAGAAGATCGAGAACCCCCGATACCTGAGAAACTCCCTTCGGCGCCTGAAGGTATTGCAGCGTCGGGTATCGCGGAAAAGGAAAGGGTCGAAAAATCGGCAGAAATCAATTCAGAAACTCGCCCGGTGCCATGAGAAGATAGCAAACCAGCGCAACGATTTCCTGCACAAACTCTCTTTTCGAGTCGTGAGCGAGAACCAAGCTCAAGTTATTGCAGTGGAATCGTTGAATGTTGCTGGAATGCAGAAGAACCATTGCCTCGCACAGAGTATCAGTGATGTGTCCTGGAGTAAGTTCTTCACGATGCTGGAGTACAA
>LFRN01000070.1 GCA_001512375.1 Candidatus Methanoculleus thermohydrogenotrophicum
AGATGTGTATAAGAGACAGGGAGCTATCACGGCGGCTGCTTGCGACGGGCAGTGTCCTTGACGGCCTCCGGGAACGGGTGAGGGACAGTCTCGTGCGATGGCCTGAGAAGTTCGAGTTCCCGCGCCCCTGGGACGCCGATATGCCCGAGATCTCGCGTCTTCTCTTCATCACCGACTACGAGTCGACGATGGGCGCCCGGCGGGTGCAGGAACTCAGGAGCAGGCCGTGGGCCCTGCGGCTCCAGGACGGGACCAGCATCCCGCTCCAGAAGAGCGAGGGGAACTTCTGGAGGTTGCTCCATCCCCTGGATCTCGCGATCTACGAGCGGTCAAAAGCGTTTGGCTACCTCCTCGTCCCGGAGGGAGATGCGGGGGAGGAAGCCCAGCTGGCGTTTGACGACCTCCGCTACCGGGATAGCCCGGGGCCAGGGAAGAGCGGGGTCTGCTTCGCCAGGGTCAGGGACGAGATCGTCAACCGGAGCGCCGGAGAGGTCAGGGGTCTTGTGCTGGAGGTGACCTACGGCCGGGACTATCCGCCCTTCGCCGA
>LFRN01000229.1 GCA_001512375.1 Candidatus Methanoculleus thermohydrogenotrophicum
AGGCGCTCGGGAGGCGGGTGCCGCCCCTGGCGACCACGGTTTATGTCAGAGACGACCCCACAGCCGGGTTCGCCCGGTCGGTTGCCGACGTCGGCACCACCGCGTACTACGTCGACCCGAACTTCGCCGGCATCGGCCACGCTGGTCTTGCCCGTTACTGCATCGGTGAGGTCAAGGAAGGAATGGGCGCTGGTGGGGCCATGACGCTCGCCTATCTCATGGGTTACGAGCCCGAAGAGATCACACAGAAAGTCTTTGATTTCGTCAGGAAGTATTCCTGAGGGAAGGACTATACCTTTTTACATCCAGCTATAAGCAATGCTTCCTTTACATGTGGTCGACGATCATGGGCAGTTCAACCACCCCATCCTCAGAACGCTCCGTGATGTGGATATTCTGACCACAATGATCGCAACCGACACGTCGCGGCACCCCCCATCGGCCGGCGGCCCGAGCCTGGACCTGTCTCTTATACACATCT
>LFRN01000236.1:0-3066 GCA_001512375.1 Candidatus Methanoculleus thermohydrogenotrophicum
TCTATCACCGGCTGACCATTGCCGAAGCAGAGGCGATGATCAGTGACGGGACGATCGCTGGCGGGATGATCCCGAAACTCGAGGGGTGTATGAAGGCGGTCAAGAACGGTGTCGTGAGCGCCCACGTCGTGAACGGCAACCGGGAGCACAACCTGCTCCTCGAGCTTTTCACAGACGAGGGTGTTGGGACGATGATCACCCTTTGATCCTCCTTCTTTTCATGATCAACCCACGCGAAGGTCGCGAAGTTCGGCAGATAGGGTGTGTGACCTCCTCTTCGCGATCTGCATCTCTTCTCACGGCAGGTCGCCGTCCCCGGCGCACTCCCGTTGTTGCTCTTCGTTCATCTCGATCAAGATCTCGAAGATCTTCCGGACAGCGACCGGGTCGATCTGGTTCTTGACGGCATAGGTGAAGACCCGGTCGAGGACAACTCTCCGCTGCTCGTCGTCGCGGATGGGAAGACCGCTCTCCTGTTTGAGACGGGCGATCCTCGCTGCCAGTCTCTGCCGTTCTGCAACGAGGTCGATGATTCTCTCATCGATCTCGCGGATCTCGTTCCTGACGGCATCAAGGGACATGCTACATGGTTAGCCTCGGCGGGAGAATAAACCTGATGGGTTGGGGGCCGGGATTCTCCCCCGGTGCTCCAGCGCACCCAGGTAATCCCGTACAATCCCGGTAGCCTCGCGCGGAAGCACGTGGGAGAGCGCGAAGGAAGGCGTAGAAACCACCCGGATTTCGCGTCTTCTTGCTCTCCGCGTGGGGCGACAGGTACGCCAGAAACGTTGGATAAAATCGCCCATTAGTGTACTGTCGTCCCGGCATTTCGGCCACCCGATCCCTGCAGCCCGTCGCTCCCCGGGCGGGCCGAAGCGAAGAATCTTATGATCCTGGCGCAAACCTGATACTGGATGCTGGAACGAATACCGCCACGCGAGCGCCGGGACCTCCTGATCGCGTGGCTTGCCATCTCAATTGCCTTCACCCTGATCTTCATCCGGGGCGGAGTAAATATCGTCGGGCTCCTCTTCTTCTTCGTGCTGTCCCTCCTCACAGTAGGGGTTGCCTTCGTCCTCCACGAGCTGGCGCACAAGTTTGCCGCGATGCGCTACGGTTACTGGGCTGAATTCCAGAAAGATAACCAGATGCTCCTCGTCGCCGTGTTGATGGCGGCACTTGTGGGGATCGTCTTTGCGGCGCCCGGGGCGACCTACATCTATGGAAACGTGACAAGGACTGAGAACGGGCGGATATCGGCGGCAGGACCGATCACGAATCTCCTCCTCTGTATACCGTTCGCGGCCCTCATGCTCTTCGGCGGTGGTCTTGTGGCCCTCATCGGTCTTGTCGGGCTCCGGGTCAACGCCATGATCGCCACCTTCAACATGCTCCCGATCAGCGTTCTCGACGGCCGCAAAGTCCTCGCCTGGAATCCGGCTGCGTTTGCGGCGCTCATGGTCACCTCTGTCGGGGTTCTTATCTGGTCGCTCTTTTGAGGGGGCTCCCCCCTTCTTTTCACGCTGCTCGCTTCAACGTGAACCGGAACGCCGCACCGCACTCCGGGTGCCCCGGTACCCGGTCATCGACCCAGATCTTGCCGCCATAGCGTGAAATAAGCATTCGTGTGATATAAAGCCCGAGACCCTGACCGCTCTTCCGGTTCCTGTTCTTCCCGAACCTCATGAATACAGCTTCCTTCATCTCGTCGGGGATCCCCGGCCCCGTATCCTCGACCGAGACCAGGATGTCATCGCCGCTCTCCTCCTCCACCCTGATGGTGACTTCGACCGCCGGCCCCCCGAACTTGATGGCATTCCCGATAAGGTTCGTGAAGACCTCGGGGAGGAGTGCGTCGGCCATGACCGCGAGGTCGGTCCCCTCGTAGTGGAAGTCGATCTCTGAGAAGATCGCGATCTCGTCCATGACCACCTGGTCGAGGTCGACCGGCACAAGCGTGGCCGATTCGTGGTGGATCCGGCGGATCGTCGTGACGTTCCGTAATATCTCGATACTCTTCCTGATGCTGCTCCGGAGTCGCTGTGCATACCCCTTTGCCTCCCCCTCGAGCATATTGATGAGGAGGTCTGTGTAGAGGCTTGAGACGTTCTCGGCGTTCCTGATATCGTGACTGAGGATATCGAGGTAGAGGTTTGCCTCCTGCTTGGCGCTCTCCAGTTGCTGGATCAGCATGGTTCGCTCGATAGAACTCCCGATCTCCCTTCCGATGGCCACTAGGAGGGAACGGTTGGCGTCAGTGAACTGCCTGCCCTCCCGCGGTACCACGCTCAGGGACCCGATGACCCCTCCGGGCGCCACGATCGGGATGGCGGCATATGGGGGTACGTCGCTCTCCCCCGCGTCATCGACGAAGCGGGCCCTTCCCGCCACCAGCACCTCAGCGTACGGCGGCACGGTGATGTCAGGGATGCACGGCTGCCTGGGGAAGCCCTCTGGGATGTTCTGGGCGCAGACGAGCCGCGCGCCTCGCCGGTCAGGATCGACCAGGTAGATGCCGCCCCCCTCGAGATCGAGGAGGGCAATGGTTGTCGCGAGCACGTCCTCCAGTGCTTCATCAACGTCGATTGCGGATGTCGACACCCCGATGATTTGGTTCAAGATTGAGAGTTCCCGGTTATGGACCTGGATCTCCTCCTCGATCCGTTTCTGTTCGGTGAGATCTGCGATCGAAGCCATGAGGCAGATGGGGGCCCCGGAATCGTTCGTGACCAGGCTCGCTGAGTATATGACATAAAACTCTGTACCGTCCCGGCGTCTCCCGATCCGCTCGCCGACATACCTGCCGGAATCAAGGAGTGTCTGGAGAGCATCCACAGCATCGCTTTCGTCCTGCCAGAACTCAGTAACCGATTTCCCGAGCACCTCGGTTGTGGAGCCGTAGCCCCACAAGGAGAGAAACGCTTGGTTTGCGTAGGTCAGGCGGCCGTTGAGATCAGCGATCGTGAACGCGTTGAGCGAGGATGCTATCGCCATATCACGGATGCGGAGATCCTGCTCGGCCAGTTTCCGTTCGGTGATATCGATCCCTGAGCCCATCAGGCAGAG
>LFRN01000236.1:3156-5732 GCA_001512375.1 Candidatus Methanoculleus thermohydrogenotrophicum
AACGGTTTCCCGATGATCTCCTCCTGCTCCCGCCCGTGCATGGCGAGGGAGGCACGGTTGACGTAGACGATCCTTCCCTCGAGGTCGGTGAGGGCGACAGCACCAAGCGACGATGCTATCGCCATGTCCTTGATCCGGAGTTCGAGGTCCGCACGTTTCTGCTCGGTGATGTCCTGGAGAGAGCAGAGCATCCCGGTGACGTCTCCGCGGTCGTCTTCTAAGGTACTGAGGGTGACATCGACGAATATGGTCTCCCCATCCCGCTTTCGGTGGATGGTGACGCCGCGCCAGGTTCCGGAATCCCGGAGGGTGCTTTTGGCCTCTTTTTCGTCGCCCGGGCTGAGCCACTCGTAGTTGAAGAGTTCCGTGTTGAGCCTGCCGAGAGCCTCACTCGAAGAGATGCCGTAGAGCCGCTCTGCGGCGTGGTTCATGTAGGTGATCCGCCCCTCTGTGTCGACCGCGATCACGGCGTCATCCACCTGCCCGAGCACCAGGGCCTGGAACCGGAGCTGCTCCTCATTCCGCTTCTGTCTGGTGACGTTCCGGCTGATCCCGAGCAGATTCTGGACGGTGCCGTCGCTCCCTGTCGTCGGGATGAGGCGCGTCTCAAACCAGATACCACCGTCGTCCCTGGATAGCAGGGTCTCCTCGGTGAGGAGTCTCTCGGTCGACTCAGCCGCTTTCTGGAGTATCGCAAGCCACCTCTTTGCAACCCGGGGCGGAAACACTTCCCTGATGTTCCTCCCCTGCAGGGTTCCGGGCTCTACACCGAGCAGGCGGCCGCCAGCACTGTTCATGTAGAGGATATTCCCTTCCACGTCGATGAGGAAGATGATATCAGGCGCCGACTCCGCAAGCGTCCGGTAGCGCTCTTCGCTCTCCCGGAGCGCCTCTTCCATGCGCCTCTTCTCGGTGACATCGACCGCCGTGATCATGATGCAGATCGGATCCCCTGACCTCTCGGTGACAATGTTCATGGTCACGTGGGCGGTAAATTCTGTCCCATCAGCCCGCCTGCCGGTCAGTTCTCCGGTGTAACCTTCTTGCCCGGCAAGCGTCCGGAGAACCTTCCCGACCTCTACCCAGAACTCCGCAATGTGCCGCCCGAGGACCTCACCGGGGTCGCTGAGCCCGCTCATCTCGAGCATCGCCTGGTTTGCGTAGGTCAGATATCCGTCAAGATCGGCGATACCGATGGCGGAGAGCGATGACTCCGTCGCCATCTCCCGGATCAGGAGTTCCCTCTCGGCCACTTTTCGTTCGGTGACATCAGAGTGCGTCCCCACGATCCGGAGCGGCGTCCCATCCGCGCCCCGGCTGACCACCTGGAGCCGTTCCAGCACGTAGATCCACTCCCCTGATGCTGACCGCGCCCTGAACTCCATCTCGCAGCGGTCGCGTCCTCTGGTGACCATACCGGTGATCGCCTCCTCCACACGGCCGCGGTCCTCAGGGTGGACGAGCGAGAGGAGTGAGGAGACCGTGGGCATGAACGCCCCCGGGTCGTAGCCGAGCATCGTGAAGCACTGCGGGCTGTAAAAGATCGTCCCGGTGTCGACGTCCCAGTCGACCAGCCCGTCGTTTGCAGCCATGAGCGCAAAGTTCAGCCGCTCTTCACTCTCCTGCAGTGCCTGCTCGGCACGCCTCCGCCCGGTCACGTCGAGGAGCGACATCACCGACTGGGTTGTCCCTGGGATCACGCCGATGGTGGCCTCGACGGCATGGATGTTCCCAGACCGGTCGGCGAACGAGAAGGAGTAGTTCTTTGGTGCGGCCGAAGGATCTCTCCGCCGGAGGGCGTGGTAGCCAGTAATCCGCTGGAGGTCGTCGTCGCGGGGAACAAAATCGGTCAGGCGTTTCACCCCGACGAGCTCGTGACGCGGGTATCCGGAGAGCCGCTCGAACTCGGTGTTCGCAACCGAGATGATACCATCACCCTCGATGAGGATCGTCGCCGTCCCGGTGTACTCGATGATCTTTTCGTAATCCCGGGAATCCGGGACTTCCCGGAACGAGAGCAACCATCCCTCATCGGACGGCACCCTCCGGCCCGAGCAGAGGTACCGCCGCTCTCTTCCGTCTGGATCCTTGAGTCGGCACTCAAATTCGGGGACCTCATCCTCGAGTGCCGCAAGGATCCTCCTGGCAAAATCCCTGTCTCCTCCGAGTGCGTGGACGGCCTGCCTGAGGTCGCCCGTTGGCGCCGCGAGGATACGGCGGAAGGCTGAGTTCGCCCAGATGATTTCGTGATCCTCACCGATCAGGAGATACCAGTCATTGAGACTATCGAGTATCCGGTACCCAGGCGGCGCTTCATGAATAGTTCCCTGGCGTCTGATGGGAGTCACATATGTGTCCTTCTGTGGTCCTGAAAAGTATCTCGCTGGTGTAGTGTACTGGAGAGAGTTCTAACCGAAATTTTATTAAAATGCTTCGGTTTCAGGCTGAAAAGAAAAATTGTTCATCCGTACACCGGCGGCCGGACACGGACATGCCGGCGCAGATCTGCTTTGAGGGAAATATTTTTCATATCCGGCACTCACCTGGAACATTCTTTGCCGGGGAGAGGTATATCC
>LFRN01000198.1:0-240 GCA_001512375.1 Candidatus Methanoculleus thermohydrogenotrophicum
ACGATGCCGATGCTCAGCGCGGCGGTGCGGTTCATCATGACTGTCTTGTTGTGATTATCTGGCTCTGATGAAAACCTCCCGCTGCCACGTCAATTTTTATGGCCCTCTTCTGTGAGATGCTCTTCGGCAATGAGATCGGAAACCCGGCGCGGAACCAGAGTAGATGAGGTGATCGGCGGTTTTTTGGGGTGCTAAAGCCAGTACAGCCGACGATGCGCCCATTTGAACGAGTGGCGAGGC
>LFRN01000198.1:334-901 GCA_001512375.1 Candidatus Methanoculleus thermohydrogenotrophicum
AGGCACTGGGAAGGTGCGCGGATCCGCGGGCGGTCGAACCGCTGATCGCCACCCTGCACGACCCGGAGATTGAGGTCCGCTGGGTCACGACACAGGCGCTTGGGAGACTCCATGACAGCCGGGCAGTAGACCCCCTCCTCCCCCTCCTTACCGACCCGGACCACTGGGTACGACGCGGCGCTGCCTGGGCGCTCGGTGAGATCGGAGATCGCCGCGCAGTCGAACCCCTCCTCTCTCTCCTTACGGACAGAAAGAAGGACGTCAGGATAACTGCTGCCGATGCGCTCGGGAAACTTCACGATACACGGGCGACCGGCCCCCTCTCCGGCGCGCTCCAGGTTGAGGAAGAACCAGAAGTCAGGACGGCAATTCGGCGTGCGCTCCGTGAGATCACCGGCGAAATAGAGTTTTGACCGGGCCCGTCCCGATGTGATCACCCGTACTCCAGGTGCAGCCCGACGCCCGTCTCCCGGACGTTCGCCACCCTCGAGAGCGCGATCTTTGCCGCAAGATCGGTGCAGTGGCAGGGGTGGAGGGCCGCCGGCTGTACCTCTGAGAAGTAGTCAA
>LFRN01000181.1 GCA_001512375.1 Candidatus Methanoculleus thermohydrogenotrophicum
TCCGCGTCTGGTGCGAGTGAACCTACGAAGACACCGAAGAGGAGCGTGACGATCAGGGCAGGATGGAGGACGGAGACCCAGGGGGCGATGAGGAGCCCAGCTGTGGTGAGACTGATATAGACGTGTTGGTCTCCTCGCATTGCGTGTCTCTGTGAACTGCCCCGCACCTGTTGGACGGGGCTTCCTGCTTCATCCTTCTCCCCAGCGGGAGCGAGTCCGCAGGCTCGACGGCGCGTTCCGCACCTGATGTAGTGTCACTTTATGGTTTTCCTGCATTCCAGAAATATTCACCGTTTCCACAGCAACGGCCTGGTTCTCGCCCACAACTCAAAGATAGAGTTTGTGCAGGGAATCGTTGCGCTGGTTTGCTAACTTCTCATGACACCGGGCAAGTCTCTGAATTGCTCTCTTCCGATTCTTTGACCCTTGTTGGGTTTAAAAGTATAAATAGATCCCTTTAGACACAGTGACAAAGGGAGGGGCTCCGCTTTCATCCCCGCACCTGTTGACCGGGGTCTTCCTCGCTCCGCCCCTTCACCCCGCAAGATAAAGGTCACTTCTGCGGTCTGAAAGTAGAGGAAGGCTCCTGTTGGCCGCGTGTACCGGCGCCGGATCGATCATCAATAGTTGAAGACCACTTCGCCGGGAAGTGATCTCGCTGTCAGGGTCGGCAGCGAGCGATCCTCCGCGGCTGCCTGCCATGTTGACCCC
>LFRN01000013.1 GCA_001512375.1 Candidatus Methanoculleus thermohydrogenotrophicum
TCCATTCCCTGGTAGTGTTCAAAGATGCTGTAGATCGGGAGACGTGACCCGGAATAGATGAAGGGAAGCAGAACAATGGCTTTTGCCAGGTTGCCAGGGCTCACCCGCCACTGGCTCTGGTCCCAGGTAAGAGCTGCATTGATGGTTTCGACAAACTCGATCCGGTCGAGGAATGAGGCAACGACGGTGGCGGTGAGGGGTGTTTGCGAGGCAACGATGTGTTGCTTTTCAGCGGTCTGTTGGATGAGATGGGTGAGGGAAGAGAACTGAGTGGGTGGAAGATGAGGCATAAGAAGTATATCATAGAGGAAGTAGTTGTACTTTTTGGTATATAAATATAATTATGTGCTACTGTGCCAGAGGGTTCGCAAAGTGAGCTTCCGGGTGATCGTGGTTAACTATCTTAAGCGAAAACGGCCTATAATGGTAGTAGCACCACTGGTGGACGCGCTGTATCGCACCATTGAAATGGCGGCGATTAACCATTGCGGAAGAAACTGGCTCCTGGAAACACGTCACAGCAGTGCTCGTGATGGATCGGGATCAGAGCGCGGGCGACCAATATTATGAGATTGGGAGTGCAATCTTCGGGACGAATTACCCCAGATGCCCCACATCAGTGGGGGAGCAGTCACAGAAATTTTATAAAGTATAAATACTATAGACACCTCACGCTCTCTATGAGCAAAACTTTCTCTCGTAGCCTTGCCAGGAAGAAAGTGATGAGTAATGATGGCATGCTCATCGGGACCGTCAGGAATGTTATGGTCGACCTTGACACGGGGCAGATTATCGACCTGATCATCAAGCCTGACGACACGTTCAGGACAGATGGTTACAGGATGGATGGAGACCGGATGTTCGTGCCGTTTGAGGCGGTAAAGGATATAAAAGACTATATCGTCGTCGACCGCTACCTGTTGAAGAGATCGGGATAATATTTTTTCACTGCTTCTACAAAACCGTCCCCATACCCCTCGCGGGATACCCAGTTCGCCGCTGACCGGACCGATTCCGGGGCGTTTGCAACCGCGACACCGACACCCGCGGCCCTGAGCATCTCGGTATCGTTCTCCGAATCCCCGATAGCCAGGATATCGTCCAGATGGAGACCCATATCCTCGGCGAGATTCCGCATCGCTGTTCCCTTGCTCACGCCCGGGTCCTGGAGGTGGATCGCAAACCCTGTATCCAGAACCCGGACAGGGAGGCGGTAGTCACAGACGACTGCTCTTGCATCGTCGGGGTCGATATTCCGTGCGAAGGCCACATCGGCGAAGCGGTAGCGCGCGCTGAGGAGTTCAAGCCTGACACCCTCCATGGCGAAATGATCCCTGAGGACCTCAAACGCTTCCAGGCAGACCTGCTGGTCACCAGGAATGTGGAGGGTGCCCCCAAACCACCTCCGGTAGACACCACCATTCTCGGCGATGATGGTTCCATCTGTCCCGATCATCTTACAGAGTCCGTCCATGAAGCAGACGGTGTTTCCGCTTGCAAGCACCACCTCGATGTCGGCATCGACGAGAGTTCGGAGAGCCCCGATGGCTCGTGTGTTGATGCGTCGACGCCGATCGGTGATGGTGCCGTCGACATCGGTTACGAGCGCCCTCAGCACTGCTTGAGCCCCGCCTGTTCGACCATGAACGCCGCCTCACCCTCGGGAAGGTTAGGACTGTCCACCAGGCGCGCGACCCGCTTGCCACCCTTGCTCTTGCGGAGGTAGAGCCGGAAGGTTGCGGTGTGCCCGACGATGTTGCCGCCGATCGGCTTTGTAGGATCGCCGAAGAGGACGGCCGGGTTCGACATCACCTGGTTGGTCACGAGACCGACGGCGTTGTGATCGTCGATCAGTTTGAGCAGGTCGTGCATATGGCGGTTCAGTTTCTGCTGCCGGGCAGCAAGGGTGCCACGCCCTGCGTACTCCGAACGGAAGAGGGACGTCAACGAATCTATGACAAAGAGTTTTACCGGGTATTCGGAGTTGCGCAGGTTGTTTGCAAGCTCTCGTGCAGTATCTAGAAGCAGCATCTGGTGGTCGGAACTGTGCGCCCGGGCGACGTGGATCCGCTCGAGGACTTCTTCGATCGGGCCGATATCCACATCCACAGGGAGTCCGTTGACCATCTGCTCAATACGCTCCGGGCGGAACGTGTTCTCGGTATCGACGTAGATGACACTCCCATGTAAGCCCCCGAACTCCTCGGGAAGCTGGACGTTGACGGCCATCTGATGGACGAGCTGGCTCTTCCCAGACCCAAACTCCCCATAAACCTCAGTTATTGCCTGTGTCTCAAGACCCCCGCCGACCAGTTCGTCGAACTCGGGGACCAGCGTCTTCAGTTTCTTGACATTTTTTCTCTTATCCAGGATATCCCGGCCTGTCTTGAAGCCTCCGATATCCGCCATCTTTCGGGCGGCCAGGATCACCTTCTTGGCAGTCCCCTCGCCGATCTCCGCCGCCTCGGCGAGATCCGCTGTGATGGCCGTTGCAACGCTCTCGACGGTTCCATAGCCAGCCTCGCGGAGTTTATCGGCGGTGGCTGGCCCTACTCCAGGTAGATCTTCAAGATCAATCTCTGACATATCAATCCTCACTTGATCTCTTGTGTGGTTCTACTGCGATATACTAAGAGTGTATGACAGGAAACGTGAACTACCCCGCGCTCTCGGGCGGGGCTTCCTGCTTCATCCTCCTCCCCCTCGGGAGCGAGTCCCCAGGCTCGACGGTGCGTTCCACACCTGATATTACCCCAACAAGATTCTGATCTTGGAGGGCGAACGTCTTGATATTGATCGCCGCGTTGATGT
>LFRN01000150.1 GCA_001512375.1 Candidatus Methanoculleus thermohydrogenotrophicum
CCGCGCCGGGAGCCGGGGCCAGGTGGCGGTCAGGGCCGGGGTCTTCGTCGTCTTCCTCATCGCCGGCATCGGGCTCTCGGTGAACCTTCTAGGACTCATTGGTCTTCCGGCCTTCTTCCACCTCGCGGTCGCAAGCGTACCGTTCTTCATCTTCCTTGCGATCGTCCTCCTCTCTGCCACCATCTACCGGCCGTTCTGCCGCTACATCTGTCCCTTCGGCGCTCTCCTCGCCCCTGTGGCGGCAAGGGGCATCTACCGGCTCCGGCGGACTGACGCCTGCATCGAGTGTGGGAGCTGCGAGCGGGTCTGCCCGACCGGCGAGGCAAGCCCGGCCGCCGGCCTCGGGGAGTGCTACCTCTGCGGCCGGTGCACCGAGGCCTGCCCGGTGGAGGGGGCGCTCGTCTACGGGCGGAGAGATGAGAAGGGTGGGTGAACGGAGAGCAGCAGAGTGAACTACCCCGCACCTGTTGGCCGGGGTCTTCCTCGCTCCGCCCCTTCACCCCGCAAGATAAAGAAACAGACTGGTGTTAATCAAATGGCTAACGACAAACGTGCAGAGTTACAGGGAAAGGTTCTCAGGCTACCGGATCTCGTCTCCTACCAGGACGGGACCGTGGCAAGCAGGATGATCATCAACAAGCCCGCAGGAAGCATCACCCTCTTCTCGTTTGACGAGGACGAGGGGCTCTCCGAGCACACCGCACCCTATGATGCGGTGGTGACGATCCTCGATGGGGAGTGCGAGGTCTGGGTCGCGGGGGAGACGCACCACATGAGCGCGGGGGAGACGATCATCTTCCCGGCGAACGTCCCCCACGCCCTCTCCGCAATAACGCGGTTCAAGATGTCGCTTACGATGATCCGGGAGTAGTGTTTGAGATGACAAACGAGAAAGAAGGCGACTACTGCACCATCTGCGGCGGGATCAAGCCGGAGGCGATCAAGATCAAGACGGTCCTCGTGGATGGGAGAGAGACCGGCATCAACCACCTTGAGATGATCATCGACGGTGTGCGGGAGTTGCACCTGAAGGATGATGCCGCGATCCGCGAAGAGCTCCTCAGGAGGGCGGGGGCGTTTAACTACATCCCGACAAAGAAGAGAGAGGCTTACGGCGATGCTCTGATACGGGAGTATAAGGCGGCCCCGAAGTGAGGAGGCAGAGCAAGAATCTCCCCGGTTTCCGGGCAGTCATAGGTTCCCGGCCGCCTTCTCACTCCTCGACACAGTAGATGTAGTAGACCCGCTGACCGTCTTCGGCGATGATATCCACCCCGTGCACCTCACTCTCAAACCCGGGGAAGAGGGCGTCAAACTCCTGCAGGGAGGTGAGAAGATCGACGATCGCGCGTGTGGCCGGGCCGCACCGCTCCCCGGGCATGATGACCGGAATGCCGGGCGGGTAGGGCACGACCATCACCGCCACGGTCCTCCCCTCGATCGCACTCGCGGGCACGGCCGCAACCTCCCCTCGCACCAGGTGGCGGTAGGCTTCAGCCGGGGTCATCGCCGGTTCGGGCAACGCCGCGTAGACCGCCCTGACGAGTTCGGTGACCGCTTCATCCTTCAGGTAGCCGTGCATCTCCTGGCAGAGGTCGTAGAGCCCCAGCCCCGCGTACCGGGCCGGATGCTCCTGCACCAGGTCTGGAAAGACCTCCTCGAGCGGGCTGTTACGGTCATAGAGGGCCTTGAACCGGAAGAGCTCTGCAAGCAGCGTCCCTGACTTGCCCTTGGTGATCCCGAGCGTGAAGAGGATCAGGAACGAGTAGTACCCGGTCTTCTCGACGACGATCCCGCTCTTTCGGAGATACTTCGTGACGATACCTGCCGGTATTCCCCGGTCCTCCATACCGCCGCCAGGTCGTATCCCGGGGGTGAGGATGGTCACCTTGATGGGGTCGAGCATGGCGTAGCCCTCCACGATGCCGTCAAACCCATGCCAGGTGTCGTGGGGGTCCAGGAGCCAGCAGTCAGCGTGGTTCCTGAGGAACCGGTCGTCTGCCCCGGGATCCATGATGCAGTCGGGTTGCCAGACGGTGAACCACCAGTAGTTCTCCTCGGGGAGGGGGCTTGCCCGGATCTCTTCGGCAAGCATCACCATCTTCTTTCGGAATACGACAGCCTCTTCGATCGCCTCTTCAATGAGGAACTTCCCTGAGTGCCCGGCCATCATCCTGGCTGCGACGTCAAGGGAGGCGATGATGGTGTACTGGGGGGAGGTGGAGGTGAACATCATGAACGCCTCGTTGAACCGGGAGTGGTCGACGGGTCCTCTGCCATGCCTGACGTGGAGCATCGAGCCCTGCGAGAAGGCGGCGAGGACCTTGTGGGTCGACTGGGTGGCAAAGACTGTCGGGCCAGCCTCGTCCCGGGCGTGCATCCCGAACCGCCCGGCATAGAGCGGGTGGAACCTGGCGTAGGCGAACCACGCCTCATCGAAGTGGAGGTACGGGACGAGGTCCCGCAACTGCTTCTCGATCAGCTCTTTGCTGTAGCAGATCCCGTCGTAGGTGGAGTTTGTGATCACGGCAAGCCTGGCTGTCTGGAGTGCGGGGTCTTCTACGAGCGGGCAGGCCCGGATCTTCTCCCTGATGACCTCGGGGCGGAACTCATGGCTGTGGATGGGCCCGATGATCCCGTACTCGTTCCGCGCCGGGATGAGGTAGACCGGGACGGCACCGGTCATGATGATCGCATGCATCACCGACTTGTGGCAGTTCCGGTCGACGAGGACGACATCGCCGGGAGTGACGGTGCCGAGCCAGACGATCTTGTTTGCGGCTGACGTGCCGCCGGTGACGAAGTAGGTCCGGTCGGCCCCGAAGACCTCCGCGGCCATCCGCTCCGCCTCCCCGACGACACCGGAGTGTTTCAGGAGCGACCCGAGTTCAGGCACCGAGACCGAGAGGTCGGCCCGCAGGGCGTTCTCGCCGAAGAAGTTGTAGAAGATCCGGCCGGCAGCACTCTTGAGGAACGCGACGCCCCCCATGTGCCCCGGCGTGTGCCAGGAGTATTTGTACTCCTCGACGTAGTCCATCAACCCCTGGAAGAACGGGGGGAGGACGTCAGCAAGATAGTTTTTTGCCGCCCGCTTGATGTGGCCGGCGATGAACGCCGGCGTGTCCTCGAGCTTCCAGATGTAGCCGTCGATCCGGGATATGACGCTGAGGGGTATGGCGGTGATCGCCAGTTTCTCGGTGTTCAAGAATATTGGGACCTTCGGGTTGCGTTCCCTGATGAGGGTGATGACGTCTGCGGCGGTGAGCATACCGTCCGCGGCCTCAGGGGCGAGCTCCCAGTCGATGATGATACAGCTTACATGCGGGTGCGAGAGGAAGGCGTGGATCCCGTCACGGGCGGTCAGGGCTTCGATGACAGGGAAGTCCTCGGCTTTCAGTTCTTTTACGATCTCCCGGGACGCACGGCCTTCTGCGGTATCCGAGTGCAGCTCATCATCGATGATGAGGATAGGAAACTCCTCCAGGTAATCCATGTGGTCTCCTCCTCTAGATGATACTCTCCGGACCAAAACCCTGATGCCCCGTGGGGGGTACAGGCATACCCGGATTAAGTGTGGGATCGATTGTCCACAAGGTGTTTCTTCAGGTCTGCATTCTATCGTGATCTGGGGAATACTCCAAACGTCGGTTCCACCATACTCTCGATGGGATTCTTGCTGTGAACTACCCTGCGTTCATCGGTGCGGGGCTTCCCGGCTATCATCCTCCTCCCCACCGGGAGCGAGTCCACAGGCTCGACGGTGCGTTCCGCACCTGCTACTCCGACAAGATTCTGCTCTTGCAGGGCGAACGTCTTGATATTGATCGCCGCGTTGATGTCGCGGTCATGCTGAGTACCGCAATCCGGACAGACCCACTCCCGATGCGGGAGTTTCAGATCCCGGTTGAGATACCCGCATCGATTACAGATTTTTGAGGACGGATCGAATCTCCCGATCTTCAGGAGCATCTTCCCGTATCTCTGGCGTTTATCTTGCGGGGTGAAGGCGCGCCGTTTTCATCCCCGCACCTCTTGGCCGCGGTCTTCCCGCTCCGCCCCGCACACCCCCGCAAGATAAAAGGCCTTGTCCTTGCAAGAAGGGTGCGAGGTCGTTGCCATGGAATCGACCGGGATCTATTGCTGGTATTAGTCCCCTCTCACCACTCAGAACCAGCCTCAGGATTTTCGTTTTTTCAGTAAACCCCCGCTGCGATTGTCGCCCCTACCTGAAGTAGACCCGCCGCGGCGGTCTTTGTGACCGGGCGTCCTTGAATATCGGTACAATTTCCGTAACGAGAACGCTTATCTGGCCATCTCCTGCCTGCCCGGCGGGGGAGGTCGTCACGGTGAGCCCATCGGATCAACGACCTGGAATGTGAACTACCCCGCGCTCTCGGGCGGGGCTTCCTGCTTCATTCTCCTCCCTATCGGGAGCGA
>LFRN01000015.1 GCA_001512375.1 Candidatus Methanoculleus thermohydrogenotrophicum
CGGTACTCATCATGACCGTGACATCAACGCGGCGATCAATATCAAGACGTTCGCCCTACAAGGTCAGAATCTTGTTGGGGTAGCAGGTGTGGAACGCACCGTCGAGCCTGGGGACTCGCTCCCGAGGGGGAGGAGGATGATAGCCGGGAAGCCCCGCCCGAGAGCGCGGGGTAGTTCACCTCCTCCTGGTACTGAAGACTCACGCGAAGCCGCGAAGATCGCGAAGGATGGCGTAACTATCCCACGGGCGTCAAGGCTGGTATGAAAACCACTCTACGGGTATATGGAGAGCGCCCGCCCGAAGAGGCGGCTATAACCAATACGGGCCGGCCATAGCCGGTTTTCATGCCTCATCTATGAGCCGAAGGCTCATAGCACGCTTCGCGCGAGAGCATGAGAGGTGATGGGAGGCCACGTGAAATATTAGATGAAATGGCCCCAGAAGCGAACACGATACGTGCAGATGTGGATCAGCGCCGCTTGAGCCTGTGGACCTGTTGGGGGTGATTACCCAAAGCCCTGTCCGTGAGGGCGGGGTAGTTCACAGCATGCAATCGTGGCAGTCCTGTGCCCCGCATGCGAGGTTCTCGATCTTCCATCTGAGTGCCCACCGCTTGATCTCTTTGATCACCTCGACGAGCCCAAGCCCGCTCCCGGTGAGGGTGTACTCGCTTCTGACGGGGACTGATCCAGCCTCTACCCTCTTCTTGACGAGGCCTTCCTCCTCAAGCTCCTTCAGCCTGGCCGAGAGTACCTTTGCCGTGATCCCCGGGAGCTGCTCCTTCACCTCGGTGAACCGGCGGGTGTAGTTCTCCCCCTTGTAGAGTTCGAGGATAATAAGGAGCGTCCACTTTCGTCCCAGGTATTTGACGGTCTGATTGACCGTACACTCATCCTGCATGGTATAGTTAGAGAAACCTTCTCCTACTTATATTCTAGTATCTAATTGATACCTTGTATCAAAAAGATACTATGGAGTGAGCATGAATGTTCTGCAACCAGTGTGAAGAAACAGCAAAGGGTTTTGGCTGCACCGTACGCGGTGTCTGCGGCAAAGATGCGGAGACTGCCGGGCTCCAGGACGTCCTGATCTACACCCTCAAAGGGCTCTCGGTCCGGAACCTCGCGGCGATGAAGAAGGGCGGCGGGGACCCGGATGCCGGGGGGTTTGTCGCCCGTTGTCTTTTTGCCACCCTGACCAACGTCAACTTCGACCCTGCACGATTCGAGGCCGCGATCCAGGAGGCGGCCCGTATCCGTGACGTCCTCCCGCCGGCCGGGGACACGGAGCCCGCGGCCTGCACCTGGGCCCCGGAGAGCCCGGCGGCTATTGCGGCAAAGGCGCAGGAGATCATCGCCGCACGGGAGAGCGTGGATCCTGACCTGCAGTCGCTCCGCGAACTCCTCATCTATGGGCTCAAAGGTGTCGGCGCCTACTCTCACCATGCTGACGTCCTCGGCTACGAGGATGAGGAGGTCATGACCTTCCTGCAGGAGGGGCTCGCCGCCACACTGCAACCCCTCACCGTGGACGAGATGGTCGGCTACGTGCTCAGGTGCGGCGAAGTAGGCGTGAAGACCCTCGCCCTCCTCGATACCGCGAACACCGCAACCTACGGGACGCCTGAGATCACGACGGTCAGCACCGCGGCGGGCACACGCCCGGGTATCCTCGTCACCGGCCACGACCTCAAAGACCTCGCCGACCTCCTTGAGCAGACCGCAGGAACGGGGGTGGATGTCTACACCCACGGCGAGATGCTCCCGGCGCACGCCTACCCTGGTCTTCGGAAGTATGAGCATCTGGTCGGGAACTACGGCGGCTCCTGGCCCTTCCAGCGGGAGGAGTTCGAGCGGTTCAACGGCCCGGTCCTTGTCACCACAAACTGCCTTGTTCCCCCGAAGGACTCCTACTGCAACCGGGTCTACACCACCGGGCTTGTCGGGTATGCGGGGCTCAAGCACATTGGTGAGTCTGAGGATGGGAAGAAGGACTTCTCGGCGCTGATCGAGCATGCGAAGCGTTGCAAGCCCCCGGAGGACATCTCCCGCGGCGACCTGGTCACCGGATGCGCCCACGCCCCGGTCCTCGCCATCGCTGACGCGGTCGTCGATGCGGTGAAGTCCGGCGCTATCAGGCGGTTTGTCGTGATGGCGGGCTGTGACGGGCGGCGCAGCGATCGGGATTACTACACCAGGTTTGCAAAGGCTCTTCCCGGGGATACGGTCATCCTCACCGCCGGGTGCGCGAAGTACCGCTACAACAGCCTCGGTCTTGGCGATATCGGCGGCATCCCCCGTGTCCTCGACGCCGGGCAGTGCAACGACTGCTACTCCCTGGTGGTCATCGCCCAGGCCCTCGCCGAGGCGTTCGGTGTCGGGATCAACGACCTCCCGATATCCTATAACATCGCCTGGTACGAACAGAAGGCGGTGCTTGTCCTCTTAAGTCTCCTCTCGCTCGGCGTTCAGGACATCACCCTCGGTCCCCGCCTCCCGGCCTTCGTCTCGCCCGGAGTCCTCAACGTGCTCGTCGAGAACTTCGGGATCCGGGGGAACGCGACGGTTGAGGAGGACCTTGGCCTGATGGTGCCGGGGAACTGAATTCTCCTTTTTTTGGAAGGAGCGCGGTTCTACGGGCTCTGAGGGGAGCCTCCTTTCAATTTGAGGATGCAGATCCGGTGCATGCTGATTCTGGTGTGGATCTCTATGCCCCCCAAACCTGGCAACAACTTCCATTGCTCACAAGCGGGGCCTGGGAGGGATAAGAAAACCCTTAACTGGGTAGATTGAGGAGAAGATATAGGAGAGGGACCGGGGCATGGATCGAAGACGGGCCTACGAAAGCCTGAAGCGCAACCCGAAGAATGTGCGGTTCGACGACCTCTGCCGTGCAGCGGAGACATTCGGTTTCTTTTTAAGGGGTGGAAAAGGCAGTCACAGGGTTTATGTGCGGCAGGGCGTCACGGAGATACTGAACTTCCAGAACGTGGGTGGGAAGGCAAAGCCCTATCAGGTTCGCCAACTGCTTAAAGTTATTGAGAGTTGTAACCTCTTGGAGGATGACGATGCCGCATAAATACGCAATCGAGATCATCTACAGCGATGAGGATGAGGGGTTCATCGCCGTGGTCCCGGAACTTCCGGGGTGCTCTGCCTTCGGCGTGACCGAGGAGGAGGCGCTCCGGGAGGTGAAGGTTGCTGTCTCCCTCTGGCTTGAGGCCGCCCGGGAGGAGGGGAGAGTTATCCCGGAACCTACCGGTAGGGAGCGGCTCCGGGATATCCTTGCCGGGAAGGGCGCCGCGTCTGGACCGTGAGCGTGAACGGCGCTTCTCAAAGCGCACACTGTTTTTAAGCAACTAAGTCTCGGGCTGGCTCTTCCGTGCAGATCCCACTCACTCTGGAGTTACCCGGTACCTTCATATTTTATCCATGTCCCTGATCGCTCTGCGGTATCACTCAAACTCCGCGAGCGCCACCACCGGCACCGCGTCCAGGTCGTCGAAGACCACCGGGTAGAGCCGTAAGATCCAGGGCTCCCCAAGCAGGCGGCCGTAGGAGAGGTCCACATCCTCAAGCAGGAAGATGTGCGGGTGGTTACAGAGGAACGCGCGATGGGCCTTCGTACCCTCCTCCGGGTATGAGAGGTTGGCGATGGATAGGGTATCGATCCCAAGCAGCCTGAGGCCTGGGTTCTGCATCCGGAGAAAGCCCGGCACCTCGGGGTGCACCCAGGGGTGCCTCTCCGCGTAAGCCTCCGGGTCGCTCTCCCGGAGCTGGCCGCTCCCGGTCCGGACAAAGAGCGCGCGTGCGTTCCGGACGACGTCGAGGTGCGGGAGAAGGTCGTGGATCCGGATCGGCTCTTCGCCGGTCCTGGGTATCTCGATGCACCATGCGGGTTCAAAGACCGCTTCCGGCGCGAGGAGGGCCCTGACCGAGCCCCCATCCGGGCAGGTATGCCGGGGGAGATCGATGTGGGTCCCGGCGTGGCTGGAGAAGGTGATCTGGCTCTCGTTTTCTGCATCTTCTTGTTCGAGGGATCGTGTGGGGGTTATTGCGAGCGGTTCTCTTCCGGGGTAGAGCGGTGTTCCCCGGTTCAGGGGGTATGAGATCGGGATGAGCATACGCTCTCCCGTAGGTACCCCTCGAGTTCATGAAGGTTCTCCACGATCTCTTCCACCCCCGGGCGGCCGGCGAAGCGGTTCGGGTCACCGGGCCGGACCCTGGCGACGAACCGCACGCCGGTCTCGTATGCCGCCTGCCAGTCGTTCGGGGCGTCGCCGACGAAGAGGGCCTCAGAGGGCGACGCGCCGGTTTCGTCAAGGATCTCGCGGATGCACTCGGCCTTCGTCTTCGGTGATCCGTAGATCCGGACAAAGTACTTTGTGAGGTCCCTGCGGCGGGCGATCTCGTGCATCTCGGCTTCAGGGGTCGCGGAGACGATGTAGAGCGGGAGCAC
>LFRN01000017.1 GCA_001512375.1 Candidatus Methanoculleus thermohydrogenotrophicum
GGGGGTTCTCCCCCACGCCGCGCAAGGCTGCGCGGCGGGGGAGCAGAAGTTGAATCGCAAAGCCCGTGAAGAGCATGGCACCCCTCACGATATCATACCCCCAACAGGAGAAGGGAGTAGTTGACATGATTTCTGGGGCATATCAAGACTACCCGAGCCGAACCCGATGCTCACGTCATCCCCATGAGCAACCCTTTAACCTATCACAATCGTACACTACTACGGCATGGAATTCGTCAGATATGACATTAACAAATACACTCCGCGGCAGATGATAACGCTGCCCCTCGTTCTTCTCCTCATTGCCGGGATGGTGCTTGGCTACACCACGCTCACCACCGGTCTGCCCCTGCAGCCGGGTATCGACTTTGCGGGAGGAACGGCGGTCACAGTGTTCACCTCCGACAGCAGAGAGACGATCGAGGCGACATTCTCAGGCTACCCACTGATATCAGTGGGAGAAGGCATTGGCAACGGGAAGTATATCCAGTTTGGGCCCATGGACGATGCCCAGTACCAGAGCCTGATCGTGCTCATCAACGAGAGATATCCTGATGCGAAAGTGGACCAGATCGGGGAGATGTTCGGAAAGACGCTCCAGCGCCAGGCCTTCTTTGCCGTACTTCTTTCGTTTATCGGTATGTCCATCGTCGTCCTCATCGCGTTCCGGAGTCTGGTACCGGCGGGCGCGGTCGTTCTTGCTGCCTTCTCAGATATCGTCATCACCGCCGCAATCATGAATGTCATCGGCATCCCGCTCTCCCTCGGGACGACAGCGGCCCTGCTGATGCTGATCGGTTACTCCGTGGACAGCGACATCCTGCTGACCACCCGGGTGCTCAAGCGCAGGGGAAAACTTGACGAAAAGCTCTCCGGGGCCTTCAGAACCGGGATCATCATGACGACGACGACGCTCTCGGCGGTCGCTGCCATGTGGGTCGTCTCCACGGCGGGGCAGATCCAGATCATCAGCGAGATCGCAAGCGTCCTCCTCATCGGGCTCTTCGTCGACCTGATGAATACCTGGATGCTGAACGCCGGGATTCTCAAGGAATACGTCCTTCGGAGCGGTAAGAAATGAAGAGTGAAACCATCATCAATCTCATAAAAGATTGGCGAGTTGCCCTGCTGGTCGTGCTGGTCATCGGCTCCCTCGCGGGCATCTACCTGGTCCCTCTAAACCTAGAGAAAGGGCTTGAAGGGAACCTCCAGCTCGGTCTCGACCTCGAAGGCGGCTCATGGCTGCAGATGGAGTTTCAGGCTGTGGTTGTGGGGTATTCCACCGATAAACCGATCGAGGACCTCGTAGAGAACCTCCAGACTCGTCTGGAGGCTGATGTCATCCAGATCGATGCAGACCACCTTGAGATTCGGAAGAACGTCTCCCGGGCTGATCTCGAACCGATATTTGCGGAATCTGGCGCGAAGATCGTCACCTACCACAAGGGCGTATCCCGGTACACCGCCGATGACGTGAAACGGATCCTCAGCAAGAAGGTAAACGCCCTCGGCATGCAGGATGCAAAGATCAACCTGCTCACCCCGACAGGGAGCGAGTACCCGCAGTATGCCCGGATAGAACTTGCCGGTGTGGATATGACGACCGCGCAGGAGATCGTCGGCAAGCAGGGTATGTTCGAAATCAGGATCCAGACGACCGGGAACCAGACCGAACATGTCCTCTTCGGGGACCAGATCACCAGCGTCGGTGTGCCGCAGAAAGATCCCTACACCCAGGAGTGGGGCGTCGGGTTCACGCTCACCGATGCGGGTGCAGAGGCCTTCCGCGAGGCTGCTCTCAGACACGGAGCAGTTGACAACCCGAGAGATCACCACCTCGTGATGCTCCTCGACAACGAGACCGTCTACAGCGCTCCGCTCAACGGCGACCTCGCGGCACAGCTCCGGTCGGGCCCGGTCAGGTCGCTCTCGGCCACCACCGGGCGCGGCGATGCGGGGCTTGAGGATGCGATGACACTCGAGATCCACCTGCGTGCCGGTGCCCTGCCGGTGAAGGTGGAGATTGTCGGATCCGGATCGGTCCCGGCGGCGCTTGGTGAGCAGTTCAAGATGATGCTTCTCCTTGCCGGGCTGCTCGCGCTGCTCACAGTGGGGATCGTCATCTACTACCGCTACCGCGAGCCCTCGATCGTGATCCCGATGCTCATCATCAACCTCTCCGAGATCATCATACTGCTCGGCATCGCCCGGTTCATCCAGCAACTGGATCTCGCCTCCATAGCAGGCCTGATTGCGGTGGTGGGTACCGGGATCGATCAGCTTGTCATTATCACAGACGAGGTTCTCCACGAAGGACGCGTCCCGTCACCGAACCTCTACATGAAACGCTACGGACGAGCCTTCGGCATCATCGCCGTGGCTGCGGCGACGATCTTGATCGCCATGCTTCCGCTGGCGTTGATGGACCTCTCCACCCTTAGAGGCTTTGCCATCATCACCATACTTGGTACCCTGGTTGGTATCCTGATCACGAGGCCTGCGTACGGGAGAGTAATCATGGAGATCCTCTCAAAATAACAACCCCACAATAACCTTTATTGCCCCGCTCATACACAGTGTTTGAATGGGGTTACCTATGGGAAAGCCGGTTTTAATGGACTTCTACGCGGAGTGGTGTGGTCCGTGCCACCTGCAGTCACCGATCATTGACAAGCTCAAACAGAAGATGGGCGACCAGGTCGAGATTAGAAAGATCGATGTTGGTACCGACTCCGAACAGACACGGCGGTACGCCGCAAGATATGACATCCAGTTTGTACCCACGCTCGTTATCGAGAAAGACGGGGCCCTTATCCGGAAACTGGTGGGCGTCCAGAGTCTCGAGACGCTAGAAAGTATTCTAAAACCACTGATAGATCAGTGAAGAACGGGGCATCGTTGGTGGAACTGGATAATGGGGGGCCTGGTGCTCCGGTTCTCGCTGAAATATGATGTGAAGGCGAGATCGCATGAGGAGGAAAAGACGATTGTAACCTCTGATCTCTGCCGGGAGGTTCCTGCACAAGCGAGGATCGGATTGCAGCCTGCTCGGTGTCGCCAACCGGCGTGCGGTCGATGAAGGGGGATATCGTTGTTCTTGCGGGTACATTTGAGCATGTGGCCTCTATCTTGAAAGTCTCGACCGGAGAAGAGTTGACATCTTGAGGATTACAGTGGTGCGCGGAACGTGATCCCGGCCCGCTGGAAGACAAACGTCGTATCGCCCATTCTTTTCAAGGCAGCGCGGAGGACAGGCGGGTATGAGGGTTGCAGAAGGAACTCTTGTTTGTGGGGGTGGTTTCGCGATCGTGCGCCCGGGAGATACGAACCTGAGGACGGGATCGGAATCCTGAGTCCTCAAAAAGGGTGGCGACAAAACAACTCTTCCAGCAACACCTCGAGATCAGGGATATGCTAAAGCGGGGACAACCGGGTCTCCCTCGTACCATGTCTCGGAACAGCAGGAGGGGTATCAGCAGAAAGCAGTGAACAGCTGGCTACAGCCAGCAACAAGGAACGAGAGAGCAAAGACGCAATTCATCCCCGGTTTTACCTGGGGATCTTCTGCTGATCGATGATAATATATAACGAGAGCTGAAAGGTACATGCAATGAACGGTGGGATATGTCCAACTTGTGGACTGCCAAAGGAATTGTGTATCTGTGAAGAAGTTGCAAAGGAACAGCAGAGAATCAGCGTAAAGATAAACAGGCGGCGGTACGGAAAAGAGGTCACGGTCATCGAAGGGCTCGATCCCTATGATATCGACCTCGAAGACCTCTCAAAATTCCTGAAAGCGAAACTGGCCTGCGGCGGTACGGTTAAGGACTCCTCTATCGAGCTGCAGGGCAACCATCGCGAGCGGGTGAAGGAACTGCTCGCCCAGAAAGGATACAGCATGGAACATATCAGTTGAACCCGGGTTGTTCTCCAGGAAAACCCGGACATCTTTTTTTGCCGAGAGGAGACGGTTATACAG
>LFRN01000042.1 GCA_001512375.1 Candidatus Methanoculleus thermohydrogenotrophicum
GGTACCTCAAGGGCATCGCCGGTGGCCAGTCCGAGCAGGCAACCGCGATACCGGTCGATCAGCTCCATGATGATCCTCGGGCCGTCTTCCAGGAAGGAAGAGGATTCCGGTTTGTGCCCGGCCACCATCCAAACACCGCCTCGATACGTCGGCACGTCCCCTCGAGGGAGAGGTCTGCTTCATCAGGACAGGTATCGTTCACAACGGTTGATGTGGAAGGGCTCCCTACCTTCATGCATGCAACCGGATGAAGAACTTAAAGAGATGCTCCGCGACCTCCTCTGGCTCGATGCTGTGATAGCCACCGAACTTATCCAGATCACCGAGAACACCTCCGCGATCCTCCGGAAGACCGCGCCGCCGGCGACCTGCATAACCGAGCACGCGTCCCTGCGCGCGACAGCGCTTGATATCGCCGACCGCTACAGGCCCGGGACGATGCTCAGGCAGCACGTCGCAAAACACCAGTGACGTGCTCTCCCGCGACTCCCGTGAACCGGTGAGGATCGATGCGTTCCTCATAACAACGGTGAGTGGTTTTTTCATTAGTTTGGAGAATGGGAGATCCCTCCCTTTCCTTGAATTAGGATGCCTATTCGCTGTACTCTCACCTCCTCCCTCCTTTCATCCATCCCGGCGCAAAATTCATGTGTACCCAGCAGCCTAGTTACCTCCGGAGGTTTTTATGGGTGCAGCCTCTGCTTCAGCCCCATGTGCGCCATTGCTTCGCGTGCGACTGACCACCCACCTCAAGCTCCAGAACCCGCAAGATGAGGCAAAATGCTCCAGGATATTTGACAATTCCAGGCACCCCCGACTGACTCACGTGGGAAGGACGCGAAAAGACACGAAGGATATGTGGTTGCTTCGCATCCTTCCACGTGGGACCGGCGATCTGCCTCATGCACGAAAATGGGCAGATCCTGCAAAGGTACCTCGATGCAGCAGGTATCCAGGTGCTCAGGTCTCTTCTTCG
Source organism: Candidatus Methanoculleus thermohydrogenotrophicum (assembly GCA_001512375.1). Taxonomy (GTDB): domain Archaea; phylum Halobacteriota; class Methanomicrobia; order Methanomicrobiales; family Methanoculleaceae; genus Methanoculleus; species Methanoculleus thermohydrogenotrophicum. The sequence continues at coordinate 977 of LFRN01000042.1, forward strand.
ACCTTCGTCTCCTCTGGTATTATCGGTGCCTCCTCTGGGACCTCACTGACCAACCCAGCGTCCCGCGTCACCGTCGCGGTCGGCGCAACGTCAAATGTATCCGTTGTGCCGGTCCCGGGGTCGACGTCGCTCCCGAAGTCGGGTGTGGTGAATCTGAACCCTCAGGCGGCGCAAACCTGAGAAAGTAGGCCCCTGGCTCGTCGACACTGAAGGTGTACCCACCGCCGCCCCCGGTGGTTGTTGCGCCTGCCGGCGAGCCGTCAGCCCTCATGAGTTCCACGCCGACACCCGGCATACCGGGTTCATCTGCGTCCCATGCGCCGTTGGCGTTGGTGTCAATCCGGGCCGTGCCAGTGACAAAACAGGGCTCCACCGGGAGTGGAACCTCCACAACGACCCCCGCATCCCGGGTGAGGTTCTCCCGGTCTCCGGGTCTGCATCGCTGTTGCGGGTATCATCATCGCCCTGACCCGCGGCCGTGAAGGTATAGCCCTGCGGCAGGTCAAAGGCCAGATAGTAATCTCCCTGCGGCAGGCCGGTGAAGAGATATCGCCCTACCATATTGGTCTTTGTGGCGTTAACGGGTGTATCGTTTGCGTAGTAAAGAGTTACTGAGGCG
>LFRN01000275.1:0-260 GCA_001512375.1 Candidatus Methanoculleus thermohydrogenotrophicum
GCGATGGTAGAACCCATGTCACGGACAGCGAACCGCCCGAGCTGGGGGATTTCCTTGACTTTCTCGATGACCAGTGGCCGGGTAGGCTTGATCTTGACGATCGCAGCATCGCCGGTCTTGAGGAACGGGGGGTTTTTCTCCTTGACCTGGCCGGTGCGGGGATCAAGTTTCTTCTGGAGTTCTACGAAGGTGCATGCGACCTGGGCAGTGTGGCAGTGGAAGACCGGAGTGTAGCCGACGGTCAGGGCACTGGGGTGGTG
>LFRN01000275.1:319-4976 GCA_001512375.1 Candidatus Methanoculleus thermohydrogenotrophicum
CCGGGGACTGCCTGGGGGATCTCCTCGTGGTGCATCTCGATGGTCTTGACCTCACCCACCTTGTTGGAGGGCATGAAACTGACCTTCATCCCTTTCTTCATCACACCGGTCTCAACACGGCCGACAGGCACCGTCCCGATACCGGAGATCGAGTAGACGTCCTGGATAGGGAGGCGGAGGGGGAGATCGATCGGTTTCTCGGGCTCGGTGAGCGCGTTGAGCGCCTCAAGCAGCGTCGGGCCCTTGTACCAGGGAGTGTTCTCACTGAGTTTGGCGATGTTGTCACCGACAAACGAACTTATCGGGATGAAGCGGGTATTCTCGGGCTTGTAGCCGACTATCTTGATCAGCTGTGTGAGCTGGTCCTTAACCTCGTTGTAGCGCTTCTCGTCGTAATTGACGACGTCCATCTTGTTGATTCCGACAACCAGCTGGTTGATCCCGAGTGTGCGGGAGAGGAAGATGTGCTCCCTGGTCTGTTCCATCACGCCGTCAGGCGCGGCGACGATCAGCAGCGCGGCATCTGCCTGGGATGCGCCCGTGATCATGTTCTTGACGAAGTCACGGTGGCCCGGGCAGTCCACAACGGTGAAGTAGTACTTGTCAGTATCGAACCGCTTGTGAGCGATATCGATCGTGATACCGCGCTCGCGCTCTTCCTTGAGGCTGTCCATTACCCAGGCGAACTCGAACGAGCCCTTTCCCTTGGTCTCTGCCTCCTTCCTGTACGACTCAATGATATGGGGCGGTACGGCTCCCGTCTCAAAGAGTAACCGACCGACGGTGGTAGACTTCCCGTGGTCGATGTGTCCGATAACTGCTAAATTCATGTGGGGCTTGTCAACTGCCATAGATAGTATCCTCCACTCAATCAAATAGGCCTGTCAGCTCGAACAGCCTGCTTATGCGAGTATCCTATACGTAGGACGTTCTCTATATAAAGCATTTCTATCAGCGCCAAAAGCGTGCATTCCCTCAAAACCGCGGATAATCGACAGAATCATAATCTTTGGGAATCTACGTTCTTCATATCATGAAGACGCTTGAATTTCACCGCGATGACGCGAAGGATCAGGTGATGGTTACGTGCGCAGATGGTGAGGTTTCGGTCTACACCCACTGCGGTTACTGCAAGCATTGTGCGGGGGTCCGGGTGGGGAAGCGAATGATCCCGACGCCGCAGCGTCAGGTTCTCTCCAGCGGACGGGGGGGTGTGGGCATAGACGAGAACCTGCTCAACGCCGCCATCATGTTCAACACCCTCGTCAGGGACGGCACCGCGATCGAGTGCGAGGATGACGCCGGTGAGGGGTTCCGCTCGATGTACGGTTACTGATATCCCGATACGTCAACTACCCCCGACGAGAGGAGGGGGCTCCTTGACCCATGATCCTGATCGGGCCCGGCGCGTGACCGAAGGTTCGCATCGACCCGGAGGCCTACCTGCTACCGCCCTCCCCGACCCGGGAGGTGCGATCTCCTGCTGCTCATTGCGCTTTTTTGTAGCGATGGTTCCGGTGTAAGATGCTGGATGTCATCCACCGGTGGCCGCTTCAGCCTCTTCTCTCGCCCCGAACTCTTTCAGAATCTCTTCCCTGAACTTCTCGAACCCGATCTCATCCATCTGGTCGGCGAGGGACCGACCGCTCCAGGCGCTGCGGTAGACCCAGTAGACAATACGGTCGACGACCTCGACGACCTCCTCCTCGGTCTCAACGGAGATGAGTTCGCGTCCTATGCGGGGGTTGGCGCCGCGTCGTCCGCCGACCGTGATCTGGTAGTGGTCGTACTCTGATTTCAGGAGACGGTAGAGGCAGGAGTGGATGCAGATGCCACACTGAACGCATTTGCTCTCGTCGAGGACAGAGATACCGTCTTTCAGCGATATGGCGCCCTGCTTGCAATACACCATGCAGGTGCCGCATCCTGTGCAGAGCCCCGGGATGCGCAGCGGCCGGATCCTGCCGATGATACCGATATCGTTTAAGAGCGGGCTGTTGCACATGTGGGTGCAGCCTGATATGGCGATCCGGAGTCGTATGGGCAGTTCCTTCCCGAAGACCCGCTCGTCGATCTTTCGGGCAAGGTCGATCGTCTCGCAATTGGCGTACTTGCATCGCTCCGTGCCGGGGCAGGCCATGATGTTAACCACCTCGTTCTGCTCCGCCCCGATGGGCGTCCCGATCTTCTCGAGGGCTTTTGCAATCTTTTCGAGGTTTTCGGGGTTCACGTGCGGGATCTCCATTGTCTGGCGCATGGTGAGGTGGAGGGTGCCATCCCCGTACTTCTCACTGATCTTTGCCAGTTGTCGGGCCTGGGCCGCGGAGAGGACCCCTCCCGGGATCCGCAACCGTATCGTCGCATAGTCTGCGTTCCGCTCGGTGATGACCCCTCCCCGGGTGTAGAGGTCATAGTTGTTCATCATCCTACAATAATAGCGGCCGCCAGGATAAAAAAGGTGGTTACAGGAGGGCGAGCAGGAGGAGGACGCCCGCCCGGGTGATCTCGTTTGTGGCGCCGACGACGTCGCCGTTGACACCGCCGAAGAGATTCCGGGAAAGAAGCAGCATCACGGCGACGATGACGGCCGTTGTCGCAAGCATGAACGCGATATTCATTGCTGGGACCGGCAGCAGGAAGAGGGGTAGCGCGAGCAGGGTGGCCGGGATGAGGAACCAGGGTCTTGCAAACCCGTGGAGGTAAGAGTGGATCCCCTCCCGGAACGGCGCTCCGAGCGTGGTCAGATAGGACATGGCGACCTTTGCCAAGACCTCGGCCGTGAGGATGGCAGCCGGAAGGTGCGTGGCGTCCATAAGCCCGGTAAACGCAATGAGCGTGACGATGATCCCGGCCGCGAGGGCGCCGGCTCCCGTGGTCCGGTCGGTCATGGCAGCGACCCTCTTCTCCCTGCTCCCGTGGGCCATAAGCCCGTCTCCGAAGTCCAGGAGGCCGTCGAAGTGGTTGCACCCCGAGAGGATGAGCACTACTGCGAGGGCGACGGCTGCCCCCACCGCGGGAGATTCGATCCAGCAGACGGTGCCGGCTGCTATCCCGCCGATCACGTACCCGGCGAGCGGGTAGAGGTAGGAGCGGCGGGCGAACTGCTCGAACTCAACCGGTCTCCCGAGGGGGAGTGATGTGCAGAACTGCAGGAGAGCGATGATCGATCTCACACCGACTCGCTGTAGAGGCGTGATGTGCAGCCCGCGATCAGCCCGGCGATGGCATCGTCGAGGAACGGCCCAAGTTTACCAAGGATTCCGGGTTTCTTCTGGTCGTAACGGGTGAACTCGAACCGCGCGTAAATCCCCCCGATCACCTCGGCGATGGTCATCCCGATGATCTCATCAGAGAGGAGAAAGACTGGATCGTCTGCAATCTCAGAGTTCTTCCTCCGCCAGTAGAGTTCGTCCTCGAGCAGGATGGCGCCGAGGAGGAGCGACGACACATTGGGATCCTGGAAGGCTTTGCCGATCTTTGCATCCAGTCGGTCTGCAGCCTCCTCTGCCCCGATTCCGTGCGAGACATAGAGTTCCATCGCGGCGGCGATGATATCCTTCCGCATGATACCTTTCTCTTCCAGCCTGTGCTCGATCTCAAACATATTACATATTATTTGAGCGCGGCGGTATTTCCGCGTTTGGATTTTATTGCCCGGTATGTGCCCCTCGGGGTCACAGACTGGCGAAACATTGCATCTGAAACCCCCACACTACGTGTCTTTGCGTGAAGCGACGGTCATAGGGGCAAGTGACCTGGTCTCACGCAGGAGGAGGTGTGGAATATTAGATGCAACGTTCCACCGGAATCGCGCCTCAACCGTAATCTCTTCTATTCCCCGGCGCCTACCTTGTACCTGATGTCAAACCCTTTTCTCTCAGAAGACCCTGGAATCAGGCCGCGTCGCCCAGTGATGGCGCTCGTCCTTGCAAACACTATGCTCTCAACCATTCCTGGCATATCAGGGGCCGGCCCGACACCTGAAAAGACCCTGCTCACGCCGGTCCTTGATGCGGAACTGGTCACGACCGGCGAGATCACGAGCATGCCGGTCCGGCCGAACACCCCCACCGGGTGCCCGACGCCGGCGACGATCACCAGGTCCATGGTAGAACTGACCGGGCTTGTACCCATCCACATCAACGCCGGGCTCGCCCACACCCCCACCGTCCCCTGCCTGGACGTCTACGGGAGCCCGGGTGCCGACCCCCGGGAAGGGGACGCGGTTCCGCAGGCGGCTCGTCTCTTTGAGCGGGGCGAGATGGTCGGCCAGCTCCTCTCGCAGTACAGCGACCTCCTGATGCTCGGAGAATGTGTTCCCGGGGGAACAACCACTGCTCTCTGCGTACTGCGGGCGCTCGGCTATGGTGCCTCAGTCAGCAGCGCGTTTGCCAGGAACCCGATGGACCTGAAAAGCGCTATCTGCAGGGAAGTGCTCGCCCGGCTCGATGAGACCGGCGCAGAAGAGCCCCTTGAGATCCTCCGCGCTGCGGGCGACCCCATGATGCCGGTGGCGGCGGGGATCGCAAGTGCCTATACCGGCGATATCATCCTCGCCGGCGGGACCCAGATGCTCGCCGTGGCAGCCACCTTAAAGGCGCTCGGGAGGCGGGTGCCGCCCCTGGCGACCACGGTTTATGTCAGAGACGACCCCACA
>LFRN01000285.1 GCA_001512375.1 Candidatus Methanoculleus thermohydrogenotrophicum
AGATAGGAGAGAGAGGTCTCGTAGCCTACATCAAGGGACTGATGCCGTTCTTAGACGAGCTCGCGGTGGAGGATATAACACCATGAACGCTAACTTCGGGAGTGGAAATTCAAGAGAATAGCGTTTAATTTGCGTGGGGCAGGTCGAGATCTGACGCACGCGACTGGTACTTTCAGGGGAGGCGCCTTCTCAGGCACTGCTGCATCAAAGAAAGACTTGAGGCACAGGAGAGAGGTTACGAAGGCCTCTTCATCGGCGGCAACCTCTCATGGTTGACGGGGGCGGTATGAAGCGAACATCGAGCAGTTCGCGACTCCTGCCGACCAGAGCCGTCATCCCCTCCAGGTGCTCATGGCGATGGCTGACCTGGTCGAGAACGAGCAGTCAGAGGTGATCCGGCAGCAGAGCAGCAGGTCAGAGAGATCGATGCGGTTGTCAGAGAACTCGACTCCGGTTGGGCGGGATCGAGGATCGTCAGGAGTACCTCAGGAACCACGACCCTTCAGGGATGTCCCCCGGCTACGAAATCCGGGGAAGGTCCGCATCCTCCAGGATATCCAGGCTCACGTCGAAGTTCCTGACCGTGTGAGTGAGCGCGCCCATGCTTATGACATCGATCCCGGTCGCGGCGTATTTGGCAAGATCGTCTCCGGCAACCCCCCCTGAGACCTCGAGGACCACCCGCTCCCGGAGGCCCCGCTCGGCAAGCGCCCTGACCGTCTCCCTGACCACATCGGGCGTCATGTTGTCGAGCAGAATGATGTCAGCCCTGGCATCGGCCGCCGTGATTGCATCATCTGGCGTCTCGACCTCCACCTCGACTATCACGTAGCGACTCTCTTCCCTCGCCCTCCGGACCGCCTCGGGGAGCGGTACCAGCACGAGGTGGTTATCCTTGATCAGGATCATATCAGAGAGAGAGTAGCGGTGCGGATCACCACCACCGAGCATCACCGCCTTCTTATCCAGCGCCCGGAGCCCCGGAGCCGTCTTCCGCGTCGCAGCGATCCGCACTGCCGGGGAGACCGCGCGGACCGCATCAACCGCCTCCCTGGTCCGGGTTGCGATTCCACTCATCCGTCCGATGATGTTGAGCGCCGTCCGCTCGACGAGGAGGACCGCTCTCGCCGGACCGTCGAGTTCAAGGAGGATATCTCCAGGGACAACCGCACGGCCATCGGCGGAACGCTCGCGGACCGTGACCCCGAAGTGCTCAAAAAGTGCCCGTGCCTCGGCAAGGCCGGCGATGGTCCCGCGGTCCTTCGCCCTGATCACTGCCCGGCAGGCGACATCGGGGACAACCGTTCTGGAGGTGACGTCTCCCCAGGGTGCATCCTCCCTGATGAATCGAAGCAGGTCCTCAAGCGGGACCATACATGCTCACGTCCCGACGGCGATCATCCGCTCGATCGCCCGGTGTGCCCGATTCATGACCTCTCGAGAGAGGACAATCTCATGCTCCTCACGCTCGAGCGCCCGCTTGAGGTCGACGAGAGATATCTTCTTCATGTCCGCGCAGACCGCCTCTGGCTTCTCGTAAAAGACCCGTCCCGGGTAGAGCACCCGGAGGCGGGAGACCACCTCCCGCTCGGTGAAGATCGACCAGGGCTCGTCCCCGCCGATGGCGCCCTGGATCATACCTCCCGTGGACATGATCAGGTCAGCCTGCTCCTGAATCTCAGGCGGGCACTCGGGGTGGCAGACGATCATGCTGCCCTTCTTCCGGGCCGCCTCGACGTCAGCAAGGGTAAACCCGGTGTGGACGTAACAATGACCGCCGGGCGGCAGCGGGATGATCGTCTTATCAGGGAGTTCCCGCTGGACGTACGCTGCAAGGTTTGCATCCGGCCCAAAGAGAATGGTATCATTCGGGAGCGACGCGACGATCTGGACCGCGTTCGCAGAAGTACAGGTGATATCGGCGAGCGCCTTGGCCTCTGCCGTGCTGTTGACGTAGACCACCACGGCCGCATCAGGATAACGCTTCTTTGCTTCCTGGATCATCTCCGGGGTCAGGAAGTCAGCGAGAGGGCACCCCGCGTCTGGCACCGGGATAACCACTTTCCGTTCCGGGTTGAGGATCTTTGCCGTCTCGGCCATAAATTGGACCCCGCAGATGACAATAAGGTCTGCCTCAGCCCTCCTCGCCTCTACTGCGAGTTGGAGGCTGTCACCCACCACGTCACCGAGTGCCTGGATCTCCATGGGCTGGTAGTTATGCACCAGAACGATTGCGTTCTTTTTGGTTTTAAGCGCACGAATCTCGTCTTCCATTGCTATGTCCCCACCACCAGAGGATTCTCGAGGTTCTTCAGGAGTGTCAGGACAGAGAGGGCTGCCATATAACTCGTCGCAGGGTTATCAGGGCTCGGGACGTTTTTCACCTGGATAGAGATCTCCCCAAAGTCGCCCTCGACAGATATCTCGTGAATGATTCTCTCTACTGCAGGGTCGACCCATAGTTCCACGTGGGTTTCCCGGCCGGCAGCCAGTCCTAACGCTACCGCGACGTTGATGTTTTTCGGGTATAGTTTTATACAGTCTCGCGCAAGACCCTTAAATACCTCTGTTCTGGTCTCAGCAGTCATCCCGAGCGATGCAGGAGGCTTGGTCGTTCGAAGCAGAAGTTTTTTTGGCGGCGAAATCTGGCCGATTTTGAGGTTATCAAGCCCGATGATAGCGCCGCTCGGGATACGGATCTTCTTCCCAACCTCACGGGCGGCCTCGACGAGACGCTCGCGGAACTCATCATCAGCAAACGCTCCCACCGAGAGAACGATAATATCCCTCCCCGACCGAAGGATCGCCTCCCCATAGCGCCTTACGGCGTCTATCGAAGCAGCTTCCACGACGATCGAGAAGTCCTCCTTCATAAAGGCGTCAAAGTCTGTATATGGCCGGGCATGGCAGAGCGCCGCCAGTTCCTCTGCTCGCCCTGGATTGGCATCAAAGACCGCAACAACTTGGACATTCTCGGCACGCGCGGCGATGATACGCCCGATGTTGCCACATCCAAGCAACCCTATCTTTATCATTCGAATAAAGGATTTGTAATGTCAACGGTTAAGTATTGTGTTCTAGGCGGAAACAGCCTAAAATCAGGGAAACCTGCCCGAGACCGGCATAAACGTCGGAAACGACGGCGGCCTGAACAAGCGCAGGGCAGGCTGGGACAAAACGGTACAAAAGTACTATATCGTATAAAGGACAACCATATAGTC
>LFRN01000141.1:0-807 GCA_001512375.1 Candidatus Methanoculleus thermohydrogenotrophicum
GGCTGCCCGTATCTCTGCCGGGGTTATCGCTGAGAACCTGGCCCGATTTATCGGGACCTCGGGGTTCACCGCACGGATGAGGTCGTAGGCCTCCTTTCCGATCAGTTCTCCTTCGGTATCATAATCCGTGGCGATGGTGACAAGGTCTGCCTTCTTTACCAGTCGCTGGATGAGGTTGACGATCTTCTTTTCTGTCGGTTTCTTGACGGTACCGGCGTCGATGAGGGTTCGTGGGGTGTGGGTCTCGCTCCGCCAGTTCGTGTAACCCGGTTCGAAGTCTACCTCCACCACATGCCCCCTGAGACCCACCACCGTCTTTGAGTCAAAGGAGTAGGTGGAGACGCCCCCCTCCTTCACCGATCTCACCTTCTCGTTGCCGGCGAGGATCTGCGCGATCCGCTTTGCTGAGATGTTCTTCTCTGCGATGATCAGGTGCACTGCGGATTACACCTCGCCCATCTTGATCGATTGTGACACAATTCGCCTGACCTCCCGCGGATCCGCCCGGCCCCGGGTCTCCTTCATCACCTGCCCGACGAGGAAGTTCAGGGCCCCCTCCTTTCCGCTCAGGTAGTCCTCTACCGCCTGCGGGTTTGCGGCGATCACCGCCTGGACGAGCGATGTGAACTCGTCCCCCGCTGCCCTGATGAGCCCCTCACGCTCCACGATCATGGCAGGTCTCTCGCAGGGTCTGCCTGCGGCGCAGGCATCCAGCATCTCCCGCAGGACCTGGACGCCAGCCTTGTCGGTGATGGTGCCTGCCCTGAGGAGCGCGAGGAGTTCTGCGATGCGCTCCGGCGGGACGGC
>LFRN01000141.1:982-3113 GCA_001512375.1 Candidatus Methanoculleus thermohydrogenotrophicum
TGCTCCTCCTCCTTGCCGCGGGCAGACGTGGTGATCCCGCGCCCCTCCATGAAGTGGCGGGTCTCTCTCGTCACCGCAAGTCCGCGCCGGAGCAGGTTCTTCTGCCTGGTCACCTCGAAGGTGAGGGCCTTCTCGACGCCTTTGTAGGAGGAGATGTTCTTGACCTCGACCCGCTCTGAGCCCTCAAGAGAGATGTTTGCGTCCACGCGGAGCCCCCCCTCCCGGTCGCCATCAAAGACCCCGAGGTACTCGAGGACCGTCCGGAGTTTGTTGAGGAATCGACGGGCCTCCTGCGGGGAGCGCAGGTCAGGCTCGGTGACGATCTCAAGGAGCGGGATACCGGATCTGTTATAGTCGACGAGGGAGTAGTTCGCCCCGCCGGTGACGTGGACCAGCCTCCCCGGGTCTTCCTCGAGGTGTACCCGGGTGATCCTGACGACCTTCTCGTGTCCCTCGTCGTCCTCGATCTCGAGGGTCCCCTCTACCGCGAGCGGTCTGTCATGCTGGGTGATCTGGTAACCTTTTGCAAGGTCAGGATAGAAGTAGTTCTTCCTGGCAAACTCCGACTCCTCAAGCACCGTCATGTCGAGGGCTTTTGCCACCCGGAGACCATACTCCACTGCCTTTTTGTTCAGGCGCGGAAGCGCCCCCGGAAGCCCGAGACAGACCGGGCAGCAGTGGGTGTTGGGTCCGTCGTCCTGGTAGTCGGTCGAGCACCCGCAGAAGAGTTTCGTCGCGGTCGAGAGCTGGACATGGACCTCAAGCCCGATGATCGTCTTCATGCCCTCACCTCCTGCTCATAGGCATAGGCAGCGTCGATGACGCGCTCGTCCTCAAACCGCCTGCCCATCACCTGGAGGCCCACGGGTAGCCCCTCCACCCTGCCGCACGGGACCGATATCGCCGGGATCCCGGCGAGGTTTGCCGGTGCTGTGAGGATGTCGGCGAGGTAGAGCGAGAGGGGGTCGTTCTTCTCACCGAAGCGGAAGGCCACGGTCGGCATCGTCGGGCCGGCGATGACGTCGACATCGCGGAACGCCCGTTCGAAGTCCTGCCTGATATTCCCGCGGGCTACCTGGGCCTTCGTGTAGTACCTGCCAGCATAACCGGCCGAGAGCGCGAAGGTCCCGAGCATGATCCGGCGCCTGACCTCGGGGCCGAGGTTTGCGTGTCGCAGTTCCCTGTAGGCCTCATGCCAGGTCTTCCTGGTATCGACCGCCGGGCCGTAGCGGACGCCGTCAAACCGCGCGAGGTTCGAGGAGGCCTCGCCTGTGGAGATGACGTAGTAGGCCGCAAGCGCATACCGCATCCCGGGGATGCTCACCTGGACCGGGGATGCCCCGAGGTCCTCGAGGACGCCGATGGCGTCCCTGACGGTCCTGGCGACGCGCTCATCCACGCCCTCGCCGAAGTACTCTTCCGGTACCCCGACCCGCAGGCCGGTGATATCTGCCGAAGGCTGGTGATCGTATGGCCGGTCAAGCATCGTCGAGTCGCGGGGGTCGTACCTCGCGATCACCGACATAAGCCTGGATACATCCTCTACCGTCCGTGCCATCGGCCCGATCTGCTCAAGGGAGGTTGCGTAGGCGATGAGGCCGTAGCGGGAGACCCTGCCGTAGGTGGGTTTGAGTCCTACGATCCCGCAGAACGCCGCGGGACAGCGGATTGAGCCGCCGGTATCGGTGCCGAGCGCCATCGGGACGAGGCCTGCAGCGACCGCGGCAGCGCTCCCGCCTGATGACCCGCCGGGCACCCGTTCCCTATCCACCGGGTTTCGGGTAGGGCCAAACGCGCTCGTCTCGGTGGTTGAGCCCATGCCAAACTCGTCCATGTTGGTCTTGCCGACGATCGCGGCCCCCGCGCCCCGGAGGAGTTCCACGACGTGGGCATCGTACGGCGGGATGTATCCCTCAAGGATCCGTGATCCACAGGTGGTCTGGATGCCTGCCGTGGAGATGTTATCCTTGACCGCGACGGCGACGCCGGCGAGCGCCCCATCGCCGAACGGTGCCTCGCGGCAGGTGGTGATGAAGGCGTTGTAGCGGTCGTCGGGCGCGAAGTTCAGGGTTCCTGCCACTCACATCACCCTCGGCGCCTTGATAAATCCGTCCTCGGTCGACCCGGCGTT
>LFRN01000141.1:3278-7137 GCA_001512375.1 Candidatus Methanoculleus thermohydrogenotrophicum
CCGGAGAAACAACCCTGTTCCAGTCGGTGTTGTCGATCTATCCTGAAGGTTGAATCCCTCATAGTAATAAAAGTGTCCGCATACAGAACCCCGGAAAACATCAGGCGGAATGAAAAGGAGGATGATCCGCGCATCGCCTCCCGGGATCGGATCTCTGCTCTGACGACTGGAGGCGAAGAGCCGATGACGACACCGTTCCACGCGATATCCACGCTGGTGCGCTGGTTGTCGCGGGTTCATCGAAGGGTGGCCGGACGAAACCCATGAGCGGTAGTCTTCAGGCTGAATGGTAGGCCGGAAATCGGTTTTTTCCCGTGGCTCACCGCCGGACCCGGGGGCATCTCCTTGTGCGGTGAGGAGGTTGACTCCTGCCCGCGCAGATCAGGCTCTCCTCACCCTGAGGAGGACAATCATGGCGATAGCCCGGATATGCACCGGGCACAGGAGGGTATCAGTTTTTTGGCTCTGTTGAAATCCAGTTCTGGTCGGGTGGTTGTCCCGGCCCCTGATGAGGCTGGCACCGGTCCTGGCTTGTTCCACGGGAGCGCTGACACAGGAGTGGCCCTGGCGGGTTCCCCCCCGCAAGGAGCTACCTGGAGACTCTGTTCTGTTGGTCCCCACCCCGGTCCCTGGGGGCAGTCAGTGCGGTGCGATACCCGGTGGAAATCGGTTGATGGGGAGGCTGCGATCGGGTCAACCGGGTTTTTGAGCGCTTGAGCTCCCGGACGCGAGGACGAGTCCCCATGCAGTGGCTCTTCACGAGGGGGCGGGGACAGGAGAGGGTTTTTGAGCTGCCCTCCTGCTCTCATATCAGCGTTCTCAGGTAGTCAGCAACCTGACGATAGCCATTCTGCCGCGCGATCCCTCGTATCGTCCGCCAGATCCCGCTCCCATACTGCATCGCTTTCTTCTCGGCCCGGGCAACCTCGATCGGGATGTGGCGTTCTGCGACCTCCCGGAGAGGGCGTTTTCGCACCCCGCCATGCACCTTCTCCCCGGCCGGGATCGCCTGCGCGGCTCGAACAACCCTGACATCAAGGTAGGGCATCGAGAAGTATGTCCCGTGGAGCGCCGCCACCGCCTGGTCTCGCGTCCTCTGGCGCTCGTGATCAGCGAAGTCACGCTTGAGTTCTGCCGCGAGGCCCGGGGATCTGAGGTAGCGGGCGTAACCGCCGAAGAGTTCGTCCGCCCCCTGTCCGGCGAGGATCCGGGTATGCCCGAGTTCCCGCGCCCGGGTTGCGACGAAGGAGAGGGTCGTCGCGATCGAGGCCTCGACCGGATTTGTCGGGTCAGGGATCACCCCAACCACCCGGCAAAGAGCTTCTGCAACCTCCTCTTCGGTCGGGGTGACGACCTCAAGGTCAAGTCCCATCATCCGGGCGGTCTTTGTCGCCCATATGATGTCGTGCGACCCCGCAATCCCCACCGCCACGCAGGGGAGGCGGGCGAGTCCGGCGATGAGGCCCGAGTCCACGCCGCCAGAGAACGCTACCATCCCTTCGTCGCTCCGGAGACTGACTGCGGTGATGATCGCCTCCTCGAGCGTGCAGGGCAGGGGGTCCGGGGCTATCCTGGCCACCGTCCGGCTGCCGCAGCAGACGGTTCCTGGCGGGACCGGGCCGGGCATGATCCCGAAGGTGTCGCGGGCGGTGCAGCCATCCCATGCAAGCAGGAACTCGCCGCCGCACTCCTTGAGGGCTTCAGGCTCCTCTTTGAGCATCCGCTCCACGTCAGCGGGGGGGAGCCGGACTCCGTCATGTTCAATCCAGCCTTTCAGGTTCATGTATCAGCTCGATCTGTAATCCGACTGGGGGTTTCCGTGAGGCGGCCGCGGTCGCCTCAAAACAGATCCTTGCCGGTGTTTGGAACTAATAGGTATATCATCCAGCATAGAATGCGCGGAGTTTTGGCTGCCTTGGGAGCTCTGGCCCTATCGCCGACGTGCTCTTTAATTATACTCCTGGCTCAGGGGGGCAGTACTTAGTATATAAATTGTTATGGGTCGTAGTACTTTACCGGGGCGCCCGGGAGTGTGGGAAATGGCAGGCAAGGGTAAGGAGAGGTAAGGCCATGTCGATGATCTCCTACGCGGTAAACGCCGTCCTGCTGATAACCATAGGCATCGTCGTCGCAAACATCCTCGCCGAGACCGGGATCTTCTCCCGGCTCTCATCGTTCACCGACCCCCTCTGCAGGGTCTCAGGTCTCTCAGACGCATGCATCCTCTCGATCATCGCGATGGGGGTCAACGCAACCGCGGGAAAATCGATGCTCGCCGGATACTACCACGAGGGGGAGGTGAGAGAGCAGGAGGTGATCCCGGTCCTCATCATGGGCGCCTTCCCGGTGGTCGTCGGGGAGTCGCTCTTCCGCGTCCAGCTCCCCGCGGCCCTGGTCCTCCTCGGCCCCGTCATCGGGGGAATCTATACCGGGCTGAACCTCTTCTCGAGCGGCATCCAGGCGTTCTTCGCTCTCCTCTACAGTCGCCGGTTCCTCGCAGACCCGGGGCGCGCGCCGGCACCCGTCCCTGCCGCCGCTGCAGCACCCCTGGCCCCTTTTGCGCTCAACCGGGAGGTTATCATCTCAGGGTGCAGAAAGGCGGTCCCGACGCTTCGGCGGATCGTCCCCGTCACCCTGGCCGCGCTGGTCGTCTTCTCTCTCCTCTCAGCAACCGGGGTCATGGACCTGATCGCAGCCGCGTTCGACCCGGTCCTCAGGGCCGTCGGGCTCCCCGGCGAAAGCGCCGCGGCACTCGTGGCCCAGTTTGTCCACTTCTCAGCCGGCTACGCCATCGTTGCGTCGTTGCTCGACGGGGGTGTCCTCACGACCGGGACTGCGCTCGTTACACTCATCCTGGGGAGCATGGTGGTCATCACCCTCCTCTACATCAAGTACTCGGTGCCGCTCTACCTCTCGCTCTTCGGCCGGTTCGGTGTCAGGGTGGCTCTGGTCACCTACGCGGCGAGCATGGCCGCAAAGGTGGTCACGATTGCGCTGGTGATGGTCGCGGTGTGAGCAAGAGCGGAGGAGAAAGGAGGGTGCCTGGTGAGGCCAGGGACCACCCTGGCCTCCCCGGGTGGTCTCAGCGGCTGATCGGTCGTCTGCTGCAAGTTACCCGGTGTATGCGCACTGACCCATCCTTGGCGAGTTGACGACGGGTAGCGACATCTCCTCGTCGCACTCGTGTTTTTCAAAACAGTCGTCACAGAAGAAAGGGTTTTCTGATTCTTCGTAGAGGCATTCGAGGCAGATCTCGGTTGCCGGTTCTCCGCAGACCGAACAGCGGATATCAGGCGGATCGTTCCGGGCGACGAGTTCGACACTCTTTCTGCCTTTCGGGCTGAACGGGACGAGATCGAGCACCTTGAACGTAAGGTACGTGGAGTCACCATAGTCGTAGATATAGTTACCCGAAAGACCCACTGAGAAGAGGTTTCCCAGGCGGGTGTTCATACTCTTCCCCCCGAACTCTACATCGGGGGAGGAGGCGTAATCCTCACCGTATATGGTGAAAGCAGAGAGGTGACCACAGCATTCAAGCCAGATGTCCCTGAGTGCCGCGTCTATCGCCTTCAGGGTGGCGTTCTTCTTCACGAGGAGGACGATCCAGTACTGGGGCTGGTACTCCCCCTGGAACATGATAAGCCATGATTCTGCACCGGGTTCAGGCCCCCGTTCTTGCGTAAGCTGCCTGATGACCTCGTTCTTTGCCTTCCGCTTCGTGGTCTCGGTGTTCCCGATGAAGCAGTGTCCGGGATAGGTGCGTTGCGCCATGATGGGGGTCTGTTGTATCGGTTGTGAACTACCCCGCGCTCTCGGGCGGGGCTTCCTGCTTCATCCTCCTCCCCCTCGGGAGCGA
>LFRN01000141.1:7188-7693 GCA_001512375.1 Candidatus Methanoculleus thermohydrogenotrophicum
TTGATCGCCGCGTTGATGTCACGGTCATGATGAGTACCGCAATCCGGACAGACCCACTCCCGGTGCGAGAGTTTGAGATCCCGGTTGAGATACCCACATCGATTACAGATTTTCGAGGATGGATCGAATCTCCCGATCCTGAGGAGAGTCTTCCCATACTTCAGGCATTTGTAATCGAGCATCGTGAAGAACTTACTCCAGGACACATCACTGATACTCTGTGCGAGGCAATGGTTCTTCTGCATTCCAGCAACGTTTAACGATTCCACTGCAATAGCTTGGTTCTCGCTCACAACTCGAAATGAGATTTTGTGCAGGAAATCATTGCGCTGGTTTGCTATCTTCTCATGACACCGAGCAAGTTTCAGGATCGCCTTCTCCCGATTCTTCGACCCTTTGACCTTCCGGGACACCCGCCGTTGTAACACCTTCAGGCGCCGAAGGGAGTTTCTCAGGTAGCGAGGGTTCTCGATCTTCTCTCCGGTGGAGAGGGTTGCAAAGTCTT
>LFRN01000189.1 GCA_001512375.1 Candidatus Methanoculleus thermohydrogenotrophicum
CATCCCCACCCTGAAGGGTGGGGTCTTCCCGCTCCGCCCCCTTCACCCCCGCAAGATAAACCTTATCATGGATAACAGTGGCTTCACATCGGCCCGGATCTCTTTTTGTCAGATGACTATCACCCCTCGAGCTGGATCTCCTATAATATGAGCGAAAAGAAAAGACATATATAAAATACTGAATCACAAGCACATATGAGATCACCCTCTGAGCTCAAATTGGAGATTGAAACACGACTCGAAGGTTATCTCTCGCGGGACCGCGATGGCATCCGGCATGAGCTGCTCAGTCTCTTCGTGAAGGCACGATCCCTGACCATACCCCAGGTCTACGAGAAATTGCAGGAGCAGTTCTCGATCAGTTACCGCTCTGTCGCATCCATGGTTGGTACCATCGCATCCCGGATAGGTATCTTGCACGTGAGGCGGAACGCGGAGGGGACAAACACCGTCTACGAATTGAAAGACCAGTACGTAGATGTGGTGACAGATGTTTTAGGGACAACGTAGGACACAAAAACCCTATCATTTTTTTATACCTGGCGCCAATATAAAGGACTATCATGCAGAGCGATACACGAGAACCAGCACCACCACGAAGCATATACGTTACAGACGACGTCCGATCGTACATTCTCAAGAGGAAACGCGACTTTCGGTTGAGCACAGCCTGTAGCGGGCCCGTCCTCTTGCCGGCATCCTTTAAACCGCCGAAGGTAACTGATCTGCAGATCCCGATCGGCGATTACACTATTTACGTCTCAAAATACCAGGCCCGCCACATCAACTCTATTCATAGGGGGATGATCCCGATATTCTTTGACGACATCTAGGTCATGAGTTTCGAAGAACTGGAACATACCGCTGACGTTCTCATGCGGATACGGGGCGCAACTTTAAGCGAGCTCTTCTCCGAGGCAGGCCGGGCCATGTTTCACGTGATGTACGGCCCCTGCGAGGACCGGGGCATTGTACGGCAGATTGCCCTGGAGGCGGAAGACCTCGAATCCCTCCTTGTCGACTACCTCTCAGAACTGCTCTTCATTGCCGACACGGAGAACCTCGTTTTCTGCACCTTTGATGTCGATCTCCAGGGAAACCAACTCTCCGCCGTCGTGAGAGGTGAACCCTTTGACCCCGAGCGGCACGCAGGAGGGACGCTTATCAAAGGTATATCGTACTTTGGGCTCGAAATTGTTAAAGAAAAAGATGTTTATGTGGTGGACATCATCTTTGATATCTGAGGGATCGATATGTTTGAGGGAATCAATAAGGTCGGGGATTTCGAGTGGGAGGTCCCCATTGGATACGTTCCAGATATGCGGGTGCCCGGTCGTTTCTTCCTCTCCCAGGCGCTGGCAGAAACCCTTGAAGAAGGCGCCGTCCACCAGTTGGCGAACGTCGCAACTCTTCCTGGGATCGTTAAATACTCGCTTGCCATGCCTGATATCCACTGGGGGTACGGATTTCCCATCGGCGGCGTTGCCGCGTTTGACAGGGCCACGGGAGTCGTTTCTCCTGGCGGAGTCGGGTTCGACATCAACTGCGGTGTCCGATTGATCACAACACCCCTCACCGAGGCTGATCTCGCCGGCAAAAAACGGGAACTGATCGAGGCCCTCTTTTCCGTTGTGCCGACCGGTGTGGGCGCGAAGAGCACTCTGCGCGTCTCAAACAGCGAACTGACTGACGTCATGGTCACCGGCGCGCGGTGGGCGGTGGAACGCGGGCTCGGCACCCAGAGAGACCTCGTCCGATGTGAGGAAGAAGGTGCAATGCCGGGCGCCGATCCGGAAGCAGTCAGCGCTAAAGCCCGCCAGCGGGGCGTGCCGCAGCTCGGGACGCTTGGTTCCGGAAACCATTTCCTGGAGATCCAGGTGGCACGCGAGATCGTCGACCCGGAAGCGGCCAGAGTATTCGGGATCACTGAAGGGCAGATCTGTTTCATGGTCCACTGCGGTTCAAGGGGTCTTGGCCACCAGGTCGCCACAGATCACTTACGGGTACTCGAGAAGGCGCTCCGGAAATACCAGATACAGCTTCCAGATCGGCAACTCGCCTGCGCCCCGATCGACTCCCCGGAAGGTCGCGCCTATTACGGCGGCATGGCCTGCGCTGCAAATTATGCCTGGGCAAACCGGCAGGTCATTATGCACGAGGCGCGGAAGGCATTCATGCAGGTCTTTGACATCGACTACGACGAAATGAGGCTCATCTACGACGTCGCGCATAACGTCGCCAAATTTGAGCGTCACGACGTCAACGGCGTGTCGATGGAAGTCTGCGTCCACCGGAAAGGCGCAACGCGGGCGTTTGGGCCCGGAGCCCCCGGTATCCCCCGCGAGTATGCCGCAGTCGGGCAGCCGGTCCTTATCCCGGGGAGCATGGGCACGTCCTCCTACCTCCTCCATGGCACGGAGGCTGCGATGCAAAAGACCTGGGGAAGCACCTGCCATGGCGCGGGCAGGGTGCTCAGCCGGTCGAAAGCAAAGAGAACGGTCCATGGGAAAGAACTCCGAGAGCAACTCGCAAAAGAAGGCATCCTGGTGCGTGCTCACCACGATTCCGTGCTCGCTGAGGAGGCGCCTGAGGCCTATAAGCCGAGTCACGAAGTGGTGCGCGTCGTACATGAAGCGGGCCTCTCCGGTACCGTCGCCCGTCTGGAACCGCTCGGAGTGATCAAGGGATGATCTGCAGTACTGGGCTGCTCTGGGACAGACCTCTTATGTTCTCCAGGCTCATCGAGGACTGCGGTGCCCGCTGCGAAGTGATCACTCCCTATATGCTCGCCTCCTCCTTCTGGCGGGGGAGGTTTGTCCTGGTCATTGTGCCGACAGGGTTCGCAAACCCGGCCTACTCAAACCTCCTCCCTGCGCTCCGGGCCGCAAACGAACGCATCCAGCGTTTCGTCGAGAACGGTGGGCGGTTGCTGGTCTTTGGCGCAGGCTGCGCCCGCGAGGATGCCTACGATTGGCTCCCGTTCCCCGTAACCTACTCGTTTGCGTATGGACCGCGTGCCGTTCAGTACACCCGCGAGAGCGAATACACCTCCCTATTCGCCGAATACGACCTTGCCGCCGTCGAGTGCGACGGCTCTTTCCCGGCTCACGGCGGCGAGACCCTGGCGACCTCGGCTTCTGGCGAGGCGCTTCTGGTAGGAAAAGCGGTAGGTGATGGTATGATACTGGTTACCAGCATCCACGAGTACCCATCACGCGAATTCCTGAAGAGGTTCTCCTGCGGTGAGAGGGAAACCTTATTCTAGGTAAAACATGATGAAAAGTATGGATATGGCCATGGAGCAATACACCATCTCTGCATCTTCAAAAGCGCGCGATCTCATTCCTGTTATGATGTGCATCCATGATCTGCTTGGCCATCTGCCTGTCACGGCGCGGTCACGTAACCATCCGGGTATCAGGATTGAGGGCGGAAAGGTCATCGACGAGGCTTACAGTGGCCCCATTCTCGAAGAGGTTCTGGCGGAGAATGTTGTGAAGAGAGTCAGGCCTCCGGGAGGCCCATATATGGGCATCCCGGTGGTGGTGGCGCCGGTGAGGGACGGCGAAGGCAGAGCAATCTGCGCAATTGGCATCGTCGACGTGACCGGTATCTTTGATCTGGCGAGTTTTATGGAGCAGAACGCGGAGATCCGGAGACAGGTGTGCGGCAGCGACCCGTGCCCGCTCCCGACTGAGTCGCCTGCAGCGAAAAGGTAATGGACATGAAGGATACAGCAATCAATGTACTGAAGATTCTCGAAGAGAGCCCCGGCCCGATATCGAGTGAGCAGATCGCAGAGCACCTGGGTGTCACCCGTTCAGTTGTCTGGAAACAGATACGCGAACTCCGGAGATTGGGATACAATATTACATCGTCTCAGGGACAGGGCTACCGCCTTACGGCGAGGACCAACAGGCTGCTCCCGTATGAGATCCAGAAACGGCTCCGCACCAAGTTCATCGGAAAGCAGATCCGCTACTTCGATCGCACCGCCTCCACGAGCTGGATCGGAAAGCAGCTTGCCAGCGAAACCGATCCTGAGAATCTGCATGGTATGGTGATCATCGCCGAAGAGCAGACTGGTGGGGTTGGGAGGCTTGGGCGTGCCTGGGTTTCGCCTGCTGGTGGCATCTGGATTACTATCATCTTAAAGCCAAAGATCCCGATCGATCACCTCTTCATGATCACCATGGCCGGATCGATCGCGATCGCCCGCGCCATCAGGAAGGAATACGGGCTCAGTGCGCTCATCAAATGGCCCAACGATATCTTCGTCGGGGACAAGAAGGTCGGCGGGTTGCTCCTGGAAGTTGCTGCGGAGGCTGATGCTGTCCACTATGGTCTTCTCGGGATCGGGATCGACGCCAACATCTCGCTCGATGACCTCCCGCCGAATCTGAAGGATACAGTGACCTCACTCCAGGCTGAGGTCGGCCACGAGGTCGACCGCGTGGCGCTTCTTGCCAGGGTCCTGCGGGAGTTTGAGTTGCGCTACCTGCAGCTCGAGGATGGGGAGTACGATTCTATCATTCGCGAGTGGAAGAGCCTCTCCATGACGCTTGAACAGCGGGTGGCTATCAGAACTATCAATAAGACCTTTGAGGGGGAGGCTATCGATATCGATGACCATGGTGCCCTGATAATTCGCAGGGATAACGGGAAGATAGAGCGGGTCATCGCCGGGGACTGTTTCCAGCTCTAGAACGGCCGGCTCCGAGTCAATCTATCCGTAATTTTTCGGTTGACAGGTTTCTATCCCTGCATGGGCTGGGAGATGTGAAGCGGGCGCCATCCTTCGGTTCCACCCATACTCCCCCACACGATCAACCTTCATAATATCTGAGGTCCATATCTCTGTGTTACGATAACCAAGCAATCAGACTTTCGTATACTTGCTGTAGGGCAGTTCCTGCCCGAACAGGACGATCAAATCAACGCCTGTGGAGATCGTGGAAGATCTCATGTGCGACAGGGCCGTTGATAGCCGGGAAGCCCCATCCGTAAGGGAAGGCTAGTTTGCTTCAGCCCGACAACTTGAATAAGGCTTGCATGAAACACCGCGCCCAGATCCTTGCTTACAGTGGAACATTTGTAGCGCTGATCGCTGCCGGGAGCTGGATATCTATCCCACTGCCCCCGGTCCCGCTCACACTCCAGACCCTCTTTGTTCTCCTTGCCGGGGTGGTCATGAGGCGGTATGCTGTAATCCCCGTGGGACTTTATGTACTCCTCGGGGCAGCCAACCTCCCGATCTTTCACAACGGCACGGCAGGCCTGGGGGTGCTCCTCGGCCCCACAGGAGGGTTTCTGATCGGATTTGTTCCTGCCGCCCTCATCACCGGGCTCGCCTACGAGCAGGAGTCGCCGAAGTACCGGATCGCAGGGCTGATCGCAGCGACCTGCACGATCTACTTTTTCGGCGTTGTATGGCTCGCCTACTCGGCGTCGATCCCGCTCCTCCAGGCAGTCCTGATTGGCGTCGCCCCGTTCGTCATCGGTGATGTCCTGAAGGCAGCTGCCGCATACACCATAGGGAAAAGAGTGGCATGATCCGTATCACCAATCTTCGGCACCGGCTCGTTGACATCCCCGACCTCACGATAGATGCGCGTCACATCGCCGTGATCGGGCCAAACGGAAGCGGTAAGACAACGCTCCTTGAGGTCTGCTCCGGCATCGAGGAACCCCGTTTCGGGACGGTCCGGATCCTCGGGAGACCGCCGTCGGCTGTGAGGATCGGGTGGGTGGGAGAGTTCCCGGACCGGACACTCCTCTTCTCTCGGGTGTACGACGAGATTGCATCGACGCCACGGTTCCGCGGTCGTTCCTGCCAGGAGACTGATGAGCGGGTGAGGGCGGCCGCCGCGCTGGTTGGTGTTTCACACCTCCTGGATGCGAAGGTCTCGACCCTCTCCGGGGGGGAGAAGGCCCTGGTTGCGCTGGCCGCTGCTGGCGTCGATGATCCTGAGGTGTTCATCCTTGACGAGGTCGACTCGCATCTTGATGCCGGGACAGCAGGTCGTGTGCAGCGCGCTGTGCAGAAGAGTAGAGCGGCCCACGTGCTCTGGTGCACACAGTCGATGGATACCGCGGCTCGCGCGGACCTCATCCTCTTTATGGAGGACGGTGTGGTCCGGCACCATGGTACACCTGACGAGGTCTTTGCAAAGCTCGAGGAGACGTGTTTTTACCCCCCCCTGTGGAGGATTCGCAGGTGAGGATAGATCTCGAGGACCTTCTCTTCTCCCGAGACCAGTTCAGCCTCCGGGGCAGCGGCACCTTCAACGAAGGCGTGCACCTGGTCAGCGGGCCGGTAGGAAGCGGGAAATCAACGCTTGCCCTGCTGCTCGCCGAGATACTCCAGCCTGTAAGCGGAGCCGCCAGGCGCCACGGGATCTCGTCGGCCCTGCTCCTGCTGCAGTATCCCGAGTACCACATCACCTCTTCGACAATTGCTGAGGAGGTGAAATCCTGGGGACTTGATCCTGATGTTCTCCTCACGCAGGTGGACCTTCCGGGGCGCGCGAATGATGATCCCTTCCACCTCTCTCGTGGCGAATTGAAACGATTAATCCTGGCCTGCATGATCATGCGCAACCCGGACCTCCTGATGCTGGACGAACCGTTCAGCTCGCTTGACTGCGCGGCCAAGCAATGGGCATGCAAGATGATCGAGAGAAGAAGTAAGGGGATTACCATCATCTTCTCACACGAGCGCGCGGTCCTCCCCCGGGTTGATGCCATCTGGGAGATGGAGGGGGGGGCCCTGAAGGCCCTGGGTAGCGTGCCTGAGGCGATTTCCCGGTGGCAGCACGCACCGCCGTATCTTACATACGCCCTGGAGATGGGTGCCCGCCCTGAGAACATCAGGCTCCAGGATGTGCGGGAGGCGATATGCAGGATCCAAGGCTGAGGCTCTTTGCCACCGTGATCCTCTCAGTGGCTGCGTTTGCGAGCGCAATAGGTGCCGTCGCCGCCCTGGCCTGGTGGCTGCTCTTCACACCACGCACGAAGGCTCTCCCGCGGCCCGGCATGCTTCTTGGCCTCATCGCGATGATCGCCATAACTGCGCTCGTCTCTGAATGGGGGGGCGGCCCTGGTGTCTCTTACCTGGTCAGGATGGTCGTGATCCTGCTCCTCGCTGCATGGGCATATACCGAGACCGAAGAAGGGGAAGTCCTTGCCGTGGCAGTCTGGGCGCTCGGCGACCGGATCGGGTTCGAGATAGGACTCATCGCCGAGATGGGGCTTACGGGTCTTGCAGTGATCAGACAGGATATTGAGCAGATGCGGGTCGCGCTGGCGCTGAAGGGGAACAAAGTCGGCGCTCTCTCTATCGTACCGATGGCTCTTCTGCTCATCGTCACCCAGATCCGGAGAGCCGATGAAATGGCCAGATTGCTGGTGGTACGGGGATACACGCTTGGAGGGCGGATATGTCCGGTTTTTGAAACTGACCCGCGAGATGTTCTGGCAGTTCTATCTGCGGTGATACCCGGGATTTTATGCTGCCTCCCCCTTCGAGATGTTTTTATATTATTACAGTGAATTTTTTAGAGGCTTTATTGCTATCTCCTCGGCCCTTCGAGGTGCAAAATTCGATGTGTGCTGCCAAATCCGATACATTATACATCACTGATACCACGCTTAGGGACGCGCATCAATCACTTATCGCTACCAGGATGCGGACTGAGGATATGCTTCCTCTTGCCCGGGCTATTGATGAAGTTGGTTTCTTCTCTGTTGAAGCCTGGGGTGGGGCGACCTTTGACAGCTGCATCAGGTTTCTCAACGATGACCCCTGGGACCGCCTGCGAGAGCTGAAGGCCGAACTGAGGCGCACTCCCATCCAGATGCTCCTGCGTGGTCAGAACCTCGTAGGCTACCGGCATTATCCCGATGACGTTGTGGAGAAGTTCGTAGACGCATCTGCAGAGAGCGGAGTCGATATTTTCCGGGTCTTTGATGCACTCAACGACATCCGGAACATGAAGAAGGCGATGGAAGAGGTCAAGAACGTCGGGGCGCACCTTCAGGGTGCGATATGCTACACGACAAGTCCGGTTCATTCTGTCGCGACGTTCATCGAGATGGCCGAGGACCTCTACGCGCTTGGGTGCGACTCGATCTGCATCAAGGACATGGCCGGGCTGATCATGCCCCATGATGCCCGTGACCTGATATCGGGGATCAAGAGGGCAGTGGATGTTAAGGTCGGCCTCCACTCTCACTGTACGAGTGGTGTTGCGCCCCTGAGTTACCAGGCAGCAATCGATGCCGGTGTGGATATCCTTGATACGGCGATGTCCCCGTTTGCGCTCGGGACATCCCAGCCCCCGACAGAGAGCGTTGTCGCAAGTGTCTCCGGGACGCCGCGTGACACCGGTATCGATCTGGTCGCGCTCCGGAATGTCCGAAACATCTGCCGGGATATCAGAGAGAAGTACCAGCCGCTCTTCAACGCCATTTCAGATCGGGTCGACTCGGACGTCCTGATCTACCAGCTCCCGGGCGGCATGATATCAAACCTCGTCTCCCAGCTGCAGGAGCAGGGTGCTCTCGACCGCCTGGAAGAGGTGCTCCAGGAGATCCCGCGGGTGAGGAGGGACCTCGGCTATCCGCCACTTGTGACGCCGACGAGCCAGATCGTGGGCACCCAGGCGGTGCTCAATGTCCTCCTGGGCGGAGAGCGCTATCGGAACGTGACGCAGGAGGTGAAGGACTATGTCCTCGGCCTCTACGGCCGCCCGCCTGCCCCCATCAGCCTTGAGGTGCGGAAGCTGATCATAGGTGATGAAGAACCGGTCACGGTCCGCCCTGCCGATCTTCTTGAGCCCATCTATGAACAGATGCGTAAAGAGGCCGAGGACCAGAACCTGATCTCCAGGGAAGAGGACGTTCTTACCTACATTCTCTATCCAGCTGTCGCCCCGTCGTTTCTGAAGGGTGAGCGCCAGGCTGAAGTGATCCCGCAGAAGGCGGCCGCTGGAGCGGCGGGGGTTGCGGATATCCCCCACTCCATGGAGGTGGAGGTTGACGGAGAGATCTTCTCGGTCCGGATCGTTACCGTGGAGGGGAGTTCGATTGCCGTAACGACAACAGCAGAATCGCCCAAGGGACGGATTCCTCGTGGGGATATTCCCGGCGGTATCAAGAGCAATATGCAGGGCATGGTCCTGCAGGTGCTGACCCAGAAGGGGAACTCCGTCAAGAAGGGTGATACCCTTATCGTTCTTGAGGCCATGAAGATGGAGAACCCCATTCGAAGTCCGCGCGACGGTATTGTGGGGGAGATCTTCGTGGAGGCCGGGGATGTCGTGCAGAGCGGCGATGTGTTGCTGGTTGTTGAGTGAGGCTGAGTTTGTGCAATGAAATATTTCGATAAGATTCTGATCGCCAATCGCGGTGAGGTCGCCATACGGGTTATGCGCGCCTGCCGGGAGCTGGATATTGATACGGTCGCGATCTACTCTGAACCCGATAAGAATGCGCTCCACGTCAAGTACGCGGATGAGGCGTTCTGTGTGGGTGAGGCACACCCATCCAGGAGCTACCTCAACAAGGAGCGGATCTGCGATGTCGCCAGGAAGTCTGCGGCTGAGGCAATCCATCCTGGATACGGGTTCCTCGCTGAGAACAGCGAGTTTGCACGACTGGTTGAGGATGAAGGACTGACATTCATCGGGCCTTCATGGAAGACGATTGAGGTACTGGGCTCGAAGGTCGAGTCGAAGCGGATGATGCGTGAGGCTGGCGTACCGGTCCTTCCCGGCACGCCGGACGGCGTCACCAGTATTGACGAGGCAAAGAAGGTTGCTGCTGAGATCGGCTACCCGGTGGTTGTGAAGGCAAGTGCGGGCGGCGGCGGTATCGGTATGCATATCGCTGAATCTGAGGATCAACTTGAGGAGGCAATCGACAAGGGGATGCGGATCGCGGAGTCGGCCTTTGGGGATCCAACGGTCTTTGTGGAGAAGTACCTTGCAAAACCGCGCCATATCGAGATCCAGATTCTTGCCGATGCAAAAGGGAATACCCTTCACCTCTATGACCGCGAGTGTTCCATCCAGCGGCGTCACCAGAAACTTGTTGAGGAGGCGCCCTGCCCGATCATGACCCCCGATCTCCGGGAACGGATGACGGCGTCGGCCATCACTGCCGCAAAGGCGGCAAACTACACAAACGCCGGTACCGTAGAGTTTCTCTACGCGAACGGGAACTATTACTTCATGGAGGTGAACACCCGGCTGCAGGTGGAGCATACCATCACCGAGTTTATCACGGGGATTGATATCGTGAAGAAGCAGATCGCCATTGCCGCTGGTGAGGACCTCCCGATGGATCAGGAGGATGTCAGCATCCGGGGACACGCGATCGAGTGCAGGATCAATGCTGAGGACCCGCTGAATAACTTCGCCGCGGATCCGGGCAGGATTGTCCGCTACCGGTCACCAGGAGGCCCGGGGATACGGGTCGACTCCGGCGTCCATACGGGTTACACCATCCCCCCGCACTACGACTCGATGATATCCAAGCTCTGCGCCTGGGGGATCGACCGCGAGGAGGCGATCCTCCGGATGCGCCGGGCTCTCTACGAGTACGTCATCCTGGGCGTGAAGACGACGCTCCCGCTCCAGTATGCGGTCATGCGGAATCCTTACTTCATCGCCGGAGACACACATACACATTTCCTGCAGGAGGAGCATATCGCAAAGAGCCTGCGCCGCTACCTCTACGAAGAGGAGACACGCATACAGACGCTGGCTGCATCGCTCCGGCACGGGAAGGAGGTGGCGGCAATCGCCGCGGTGGTCGAAGTGTATCTCCAGAACAACACGAAGTGACCGCTCTCACCAATTTTTTGGGAGTCATAAGGTTTATTTGTCAATACGTCATTGTTATAGTGCACTTTGTGTGCTGCGGTGGCCTAGCTGGTTAGGGCGCCAGACTCATAGGG
>LFRN01000055.1 GCA_001512375.1 Candidatus Methanoculleus thermohydrogenotrophicum
GAGCGCCTTATCGCCGACCTCGTCGACTCGACCCTCGGACCGGTGAGGCAGGCGCTCGCCGATGCTAAACTGAGCGCCGATGACATCGATCACGTCCTCCTCGTCGGCGGGTCGACCCGGGTACCGCTCGTGCAGGAGACCGTGAAGAAGGTCCTCAAGAAGGAGCCTGACAAAGGCATCAACCCTGACGAGTGTGTCGCGCTCGGCGCCGCAATCCAGGGCGGTGTGCTCACGGGCGAGACCAAGGACGTCCTGCTCCTGGACGTGACCCCGCTCTCGCTCGGTATCGAGACGCTTGGAGGTATTGCGACGAAGCTGATCGAGCGCAACACCACCATCCCGACGCGGAAGAGCCAGATCTTCTCGACCGCAGCCGATGGCCAGACCTCGGTCGAGATCCATGTTGTGCAGGGCGAACGGGCGCTTGCCAAGGACAACTTCACCCTGGGCAGGTTCCAGCTCACCGGGATTCCGCCCGCACCCCGGGGCATCCCGCAGATCGAGGTCACGTTCGATATCGATGCAAACGGTATCGTCCATGTCTCGGCAAAGGACCTCGGCACCGGGAACGAGCAGTCGATCACCATCAAACCGCAGGACTCCCG
>LFRN01000237.1 GCA_001512375.1 Candidatus Methanoculleus thermohydrogenotrophicum
GACGTCAAATGGGAGGACGTTGGGGGTCTCGAAGACGTCAAAGCCGAGCTTGCGGAGTCTGTTGAGTGGCCACTCAAATATCCCGAGGTGTTCGATGCTCTGGAGACCGAACCTCCCCGCGGGATCCTGCTCTTTGGACCCCCGGGGACGGGCAAGACCCTCCTCGCAAAAGCAGTCGCAAACGAGAGCGAATGCAATTTCATCTCCGTAAAGGGGCCAGAACTCCTCTCGAAATGGGTTGGTGAATCGGAGCGTGCTGTTCGTCAGGTATTCAGGAAAGCCAGGCAAGCAGCGCCGTCGATTATCTTTTTCGACGAGATTGATGCGCTCATGCCAAAGCGAGGAATTTATATGGGATCATCACACGTAACTGAAAGTGTGGTAAGCCAGATCCTGACAGAACTCGATGGCCTCGAGGAGCTGAACGATGTCGTGGTTCTCGGCGCTACCAACCGCCCGGACATGTTGGACGAGGCGCTGCTCCGCCCCGGCAGGTTTGACCGGGTGGTGTATGTCCCGCCGCCCGACCGGGAAAGCAGAAAGAAGATCTTTGAGGTGTACCTCAGGAACAAGGCGATCCTTGCAAATGACGTCGACATCGACGAGCTGGTCGAGAGGACCGAGGGCTACGTCGGAGCCGATATCGAGGCACTGGTCCGCGAGGCAAAGATCTCTGCCATGCGTGAGTTCATCGCCATGACAGCCGGGAAGAGCGAGGAAGAACGGCGCCAGGCGGTCGGCAACGTGATGATCACGATGAAACACTTCGATGATGCCTTCACCCGCGTGAAAGGTACGCTCGATATTGACCGGCTGGAGGAGACCGAGCGCTACTCGTGGCAGATGCTCTATAACCAGGAGCAGCGGTCGACGCTCGAAGATGCCGTCTCGACGATCAACCGTGCCAGGATGCAGGAGAAGGCCGGGGAGGTCGAGCAGGAGGTCAAGGATCTCGCACAGGCCCTGAGAGATGCGGTCTACCAGAGAAAGAAAGATTTCGATGAGATCAAGCGTCTCACAAAGGAGCTGAAGTCCAAGCTCGAACACCCATTGCCACAGACCAGTATGGCGCTCTGATGGGAGCGCCCCATGCGTGGGTGCTCCCTCCCTGGGGGGGCATATGAGCCCCTCATCAGGAGAAAACGAAAGAACAGTGATGCACATGAGTGACAGACCAGTAGATATCTTCCAGCAACTCAACGAATTGATGAAACGCCTCATGGAGCAGGGGCTCAAAGAACAGGGAGATCCGAGCAGGCCGTTTGCCTATGGCTTCAAGATCGTTATCCACGACACCGGCCTGACAGAGGCATCGGCAGAGGAACCCGCGCCGACACCTGCGGAACCCCTCTCCGAGGGGTCCATCGAGCCGATAGCAGAAATGTACATGACCGATGACGACGTGACGGTGGCAGTCGATCTCCCCGGTGTCGAGAAAGAGAGCATCCACCTGTCACTCATTAACGATACGCTGATGATCATCGCCGGCGACAACCAGATGACCTCAGTGGAGATGCCGACCGTGGATGCTGATTCCATGCAGTCGAGATACAAGCACGGCGTCCTGGAGGTCAGGTTCTCCCGGGGCAAACCGATCAGGATAGACTGAATGACATAACCACCTGCCGGTTCTTGCCGGCAGGCCGTAATTCTTTTTCTGCAGATTAGGTTACAGAAGACGCCATGGGTTTTTGGGTCACCTGTGCGACGATTCCTCAATAACCCGTGAATTACCCCCGCTTGCGCAAGCGGGCTTCCTGCGAGTGTCCGGGGGATCTCCGGGATCCCGCCTGTTTGTCGCAGATTACCGGCGAACCGCCAGTAGCCCGTCCACAGGGCATTCTGTGATAGGAACCGCAGCATGATGTTGACCGCCGCGTTTCAGTCGTGGTCGAGTACGGTCCCACACTCACATTGCATGACACGATCCCTGACGGTCATCTCTCGTGGATTTTCCCGTAGCAGCAACACATCTCACTCGTGTACTCCTCGCCGATCTCTATTACCTGTTTACGCAAAGATCGCCTTGTAGGTCAGAAATCCGGCAAACCGCGCAAGGTATCCGGTTGCTTGCGTTGACCTGTTCATCTGTCTTGTCGCCGACTGAGACTTCGGCATCCCCTTCACGGAGAGATCCCCGATGATGATCGTGCCGGCTTTGGTGTTCTCGACGAGTTTCTTTGCTGTCTTGTGCTGGAAATCTTCGAGCTGGTTATAGTTCGTGGTGCTCCTACTTTTTTGAACCTTGAGTTCCTCATACCTCTATGACCGGGCGTGAACAGATCGCGATCGTCAGGCACGTTCCCCTCTCTGTCCTGAAGAAACGGATCAAGCACCCCAAAGGATTGCCCCAGGTGGTCCCGCGCCTCGTGTTTATTCGGCTACGGTATAAGGGAATGAGCGTTGTCGACGCTGCGGAAACTGTTGGGGTCTCTCATCAGACCGGTTACAACTGGCAGAAACGCTGGAACGAGGAGGGGCCGGGTGGGCTGTTTCCGAAGTATGCCGGTGGCCACCCTTCGAAACTCACTGACGAGCAGAAAGCCGCTTTGCTTGAAAAACTCCGGGAGAAAGAAGACTGGACAACCGCCGAAGTCCAGCACCTGATCCAGTCGCAGTTCGGCGTCAGTTACAGTCTGGACCNNAATCGTTTGGCATGTTCTTTGGGAAACCCTATCCGCGGGATTACCGCCGACCCCAGGATGCATAACAGGTGCTCAAAAAAAACTCCCGCGGATGAGCAAGAACACGGTGCCTGGGTTCTCGGATGAGTGCTCTCCGCAAACAACGGCCAATACCCGGCGCATGTGGTCGTTTGAGCGTACCCCGATGGTGAAAAATACCACCAAGATCCGCGCCAGCACCTCTGGCATTCTTGCCGTCAATGGCACCTCCACCATCACCTTTCGAGAGCGTTCAGGCAGGCAAACCCGGGGAAACGGCTGATCGTTGTGCTGGATAACCTCAGTTCGCACGACGCGGTGCTGGTCAAAGCGTAACGCCGCCAAAAACAATATCCAGCTCGTGTATCTCCCGCCATACTCCCCGGATCTCAATCCCATCGAGCAGATCTGGCGGGCGATCAAGCGAGAGGTCGCNNCGCAGCGACCTTCATCATGAATTATGAGCACCTCACAACCGTAATTGCAAGGGCGTTTGAGAAACTGGCAGCAAAAAGAAGTTACCGGGAGAAGTGGGTGATTAAATTCTTGAGCCCGAAGTACGCTTCAAAGATGTTGAGCGACTAACTATAAACTAAAACCCTGACGATAGCCATACTAAACTGTTATAATAGTTCCAGTATTGCTCCCTGGTAGATATACCTTGAGGGGGTGGTTCACGGAGAGGAGAAGCGGTCACGTCATCGGCTCCACCAGCCAACCCTTTTTCTAGGCAACAATACCTACATATAGAGTAACACCTATCTAGTAGCCGTAAGGGCTACGCCTGTCTGGGTAATGGTGATTAAATTGGTTAAGACCACCGTGTCCGTAATTAAAGCAGATGTAGGCAGTTATCCGGGACACTCCCGCACCCACCCGAAGCTCCTCGAGGTGGCCACCCGGATGCTTAAGGAAGCAGAAGGAAGCATTCTTATTGACTCGTATGTCACTCACTGCGGTGACGATCTCGAGTTGATTATGACGCACACCAGGGGTGAGGATGACGAAGAGATCCACAAACTTGCGTGGAACGTCTTCACGGAGTGCGCCAGGGTCGCCAAGGAGATGAAACTCTACGGTGCAGGGCAGGACCTGCTCGCAGACGCGTTCAGCGGCAACATCAAGGGGATGGGCCCCGGTGTCGCCGAGATGGAATTTGAGGAGCGCGGTTCTGACCCGCTCCTGGTCTTCATGGCCGATAAAACCGAGCCTGGAGCGTGGAACTACTACCTCTACAAGATCTTTGCCGATCCCTTCAGCACGTCTGGTCTCGTCATCGACCCGTCGATGCACCAGGGGTTTACCTTTGAGGTCCATGATGTCGTGGAGAAGCGGAGGATCTTGTTCGACACACCGGAGGAGTCATATAGCCTCCTCGCCTATATCGGAGCGCCAAGTCGCTATGTGATCAAGTATATCTGGAAGAAGGATGGCACGATTGCGGCATCCACAAGCACCCAGCGTCTGAACCTGATGGCGGGGCGGTACGTTGGCAAGGACGATCCGGTTATGGTCGTCAGGGCGCAGAGCGGGTTCCCGGCGGTCGGCGAGGTCATCGATCCCTTCAGAACACCCATCCTCGTGGCCGGCTGGATGCGGGGGTCGCACCACGGGCCGTTCATGCCGGTGGGAATTCATGATGCAAACTGCACGCAGTTCGATGGACCGCCCCGGGTCGTCTGCCTTGGATTTCAGGTCAGCAACGGAAAGTTGATTGGGCCTGTAGATATGTTCGATGATCCGGCATTCGACCGTGTCCGCGTTCGGTGCTGCGATCTCGCGGACGTGCTCCGGGCTCACGGGCCGTTTGAACCACACCGGCTCTCGCTTGAGGAGATGGAGTATACCACTCTCCCGGGCGTCGAGAAGCAGTTCAAGGATCGCTGGGAGGATCTTCCAGAATAAACTCTTCTCCGGGTGAACTACCCCACCCACATGGGTGGGGGGAGTCTCACGCTAACGGGTGATCGGATCCGGCGTTGTCCCAGGGCTGGCGCCCTGTGATAACGTCCAGCCGGTCAAGCCAGTCAACTACCTCGGTTAAAACCGGAGGCTTACGGGAGGACCGTTGGCGGGTCGCAGTTGCAATAGAATCGTCAACCGGCCTATTGCGGTCCGGTCCCCCGTCACCGGGAGAGAGGTGGAATCGCAAAGCCTCTAAAAAGAGCATGGTGTCACCTACGGCATCATGCCCCCGACAAGAGAAGGGAGTAGTTGACCGGGGTTCACCACGGCGCTCCGGTAGACTCCCCGCTCGACTCGGCGTTTTGTTCCACCCGGAGGTTTCCGGATCGGGTCGCCTGCCAGCGCATCGACCCGTGACTTCAGAGTCCGCTGGGCAGCATCACTGTGCAGCAACCGATAGTTCTCGTTTTCTTTCGAGGGAACGTAACTGCTGAGGTCTTTTGCCGGATGGGTCTTCTTCCGGGTATACGGAGGTACGACCCGACGAGGACCTCGACCCGCGAGAGCAGATCCGGGCGGAAACCCTGCGCCACACCCTGGTTCTCCTGACGGGCGTTGTACAGACTGACATTCTGGAGAGGAAACCCCTGTTTGTATGAAGATGACCCCCAATTTTCATCCGGTATGCCTGTGGCTCCACGGGCATCATGCGGTTTTGGTCCGAAGAAATCGCCTCACGGAGGTTCATGCAAACCTTAATGAGTGAGGATAACCACATAAGAACAGGATGGTTAACAGCATAGTACTCCCCGTAAAGAAGGTTTTTTCGCTTACAGATTCTAAAATTGTCGTCGAGATAAAAGATGACGGCAGAAAACTCCAGGGGCGGCTCGTGGCGGTGGATGAGCACCTGAACCTGCACATGGAGGAGACCACCGAGTATACCGGTGACCGTAGGGGCCGTGCACTGGGGACCGTTGTTATAAGAGGCAATAACATCCTGACCATTTCGCCCCTGCTCTGATAACCATGTCCGATCAGGAGGAAGAGGCACTTAAGATTATCCAATCCCATCACCAGGGAGTCCTCCAGAGTGATCTCTGGAAAATTCTTGGAATCGATAGCAGAAAGTGCTCAAGGATCGTGAAGCGGTTGCTTGATGCCGGCTTGATAGAACGCGTCGAGTTCCGTAGTGACGGCATTAAGACCTATCTTCTCCAGGCGAAGAAACGGGCGATCGATCCCTGTGTCATCCTCGCCGGGAAAGAGATTCTCCCATGCATTGGCTGCGAACGGGAATGTGATCCCGAGGAATGCGCGCTGCTTCTCGACTGGATGTACCACCTTGCTTTTGAGGAGTTCCGGGGTTGAATCCCCGTCCTCTATAGGGATTTTCGGGACTCATAGTGAACTGCCTCGCCCTGGCGCTCACCGGCGCGTGGCTTCCAGGCTATCAGCAACTTGTCCGGAAAGAACACCACGTCAAATGTGTCGCTTCGCTGTTTTCATCCTCGCACCCACTCTCCGGGTCTTCCTGATCCTGGTGCATTGATTCATAATTAGCCAGTACCCTCAAGAGATGACGCGAGTACTGAGTCGGCTTTCGCACGTTGGTGATACTCGCGATCCTCCTGAGACCACACCCTGCCCGGCACGGCCGGGCCCGTATCGGTAATAGCGGCCTGTTCGAGCCGATGCTCTGCAAATCCAGGGCGGTTTTCGTACTAACCGGCGTACAAACAGAAATGGTACATGGCAAAAATCGTCTGAATGACGAGAAGAAGGAAAGGATACGCTCATCCATGTCATTGCGCAGATGGGTGACGAAGGGTCAACCTTCTTCTGCTTCGGACCAAAAATAGGGGATCATGGTTGAAGCAGAACGAACCCAACTACCAGGATACATACATCTATCCCGGAGTGGCGAACTGGAGGAGCGAACAGGGCGCGCTTACGAGATGCTCCGCGACTGTGTCGTCTGCCCCCGGAAGTGCCGCGTGAATCGCGTCGAAGATGAGCTGGGGTTCTGCCGGATCGGCCTCCTGCCGATGGTCTCGAGTTATGGCCCGCACTTCGGTGAAGAACCTCCGCTCGTGGGGAGGAGTGGATCGGGGACGATCTTCTTCACGGGCTGCAACATGCGATGCGTATTCTGCCAGAACTTCGAGATCAGCCAGTGTGGGGTCGGCTACGTGGTCTCGTGTGAAGACCTCGCCGAGATGATGCTCCGCCTGCAGAATCGGGGATGCCACAATATCAACTTCGTCTCCCCCTCACACGTCGTCCCCCAGATCCTCCGCGCGGTCACCATCGCCGCTGATCACGGCCTCAACGTCCCGTTAGTTTACAACAGCGGCGGTTACGACTCAGTGGACACCCTGCGTCTCCTCGATGGTGTCATCGACATCTACATGCCTGATGCGAAGTACGGACGGGACGAAGTGGCGCTCGAGCTTTCAGGTGTTCGGGACTACACCACCCATATGCAGGCCGCTCTCATAGAGATGCACCGGCAGGTCGGCGACCTGGTGATCAGGGACGGTCTTGCGGTGCGAGGGATGATCATCAGACACCTGGTACTTCCCGAGAATCTCGCAAACAGTGAGATCGTAATGAAGTTTATCGCCGAGAAGATCTCGCGGAATTCCTACGTGAACATCATGGCCCAGTACCGCCCGGCATGGAAGGTGGTGACCGAGGGGGGGAAGAGCCCGGTACTCGCGGCACTGCAGCGTCCGATAACGGCGCAAGAGTACGAGTATGCCATCCGGTGCGCCAGGGAGAATGGCATCTCACCAGCGTAATCGTGAGAATGGGCTTTCCTGGCACCAAAAGAATATTTGGTCAGGCTCTCAAGAGAATTGTGTGGTGCTGAACAGGTGGGGAGGGAGTTGGGACTCCAGTATGCGGCGATGAGCGACCCCGGGAGGCGAGAACGGAATGAGGATGCATACTTTGTTGGCGAGGTGACCGGGTACTATATACTTGCCGTCGCGGATGGGCTTGGCGGGCACGCCCGTGGAGACGTCGCAAGCAGGATAGCTGTCACGGCCCTGGAAGAGACTGCAGGCAAAGGCCTCGGTGAGGTGAAACCCCCTGTACTGCTCGAACGCGCCTTCCAGCACGCAAACGCCGCGGTGTGTGCTTATAACCGGGAGAACCACCTGAACGCCGCAACAACGCTCTCGGCGGCGATCGTCGACGAGTCAGGTAGGTGCTGGATCGGCACGGTGGGCGACAGCAGGACCTATATCATCACCCCCTTGACTGTCTGGCATACACGTGACCAGAGTTACGTCCAGGAACTCGTGGATGCAGGGTTGCTCTCCCCCGCTGAGGCGATCTACCACCCGAGGAAGAATGTCCTGACCCAGGCCCTCGGGCTTGAAGCCAGGGTGCAGGTCGCCCTTGATGAGCGGGATATCACCGGGTCTGTCCTGGTGATGAGCTCGGACGGGCTTCATGATTACGTCCCGGAGAGCACCATCCAGGATATTGCAGTCACCAGCAATCCCGATACGGCTTGCCGGAGATTGATTGATATTGCCAAGGGTGCGGCAAGCACCGACAACATCACGGTGATCGTCGCCCGTGAGCGACCGTGGGCCTAGCCCTCATCCGCTCCCGCGTCATGGAGCGCCGCAAGGATTACCTCGCGGACGCCCCTGGTATTCTCATCTTCCAGGGCAGACCTGAGCGCCGCGACTGCCTCCACCCCGCCAATTTTCCCGAGCGATGCTGCGGCGCTCCGCCGCACGAACTCGTTCTCGTCGCGCTGCGCTATCCTGAGGTGTGCTATCGCGCGCGGATCGCCGATCAGCCCGAGCCCCTTCGCCGCCATGTAGCGGACGTGATCCTTCTTGTCGCTGAGGGCGGCGACGAGGGGCGCATACGCCCTCTCATCTCCGATCAGCCCGAGGGCCTCCGCCGCACGGTAGCGCACCCTCCACTCGTCATCCTGCATTGCCCTGATACAGGCAGGAACTGCAGGTTTCCCGATCATTACCAGCCCACGCATCGCCTCTGCCCGCACGGTCTTATCCGGGTCAGCGAGCCTGGCGATGAGGGTGTGCAGCTCCTGCTCATCCTGGCTATCATCTCCGGTCTCTGGTAGCGTATTGTAGGTCATATCAGGTCACACATCCGGGTGCTTGTAGCAGCCTGTATCACACGTTAAGTGTGATTCGTAATAAGAGCTGATCATTTGTCCCGAAGAATGGTTTATTTGCTATGGTGAGGATTCTCTGGAGATGGGGGCGGACGCATCAGGTATCCTTCACCGGTGACGAAGAGTGCGCTCTGCTCAATGCAGAACGAAATAGGAAAATTGACGCCCAGGACGGAATTTGAATCCGTGTCGACGGCGTGACAGGCCGTCATGATAGGCCACTACACTACCTGGGCACTCTTTGGTGGATCCCGCCTCCCGGATTCGAACCGGGGACATCGCGGTAGCCGCGCAGTTCGCCCGAAAGCGAAGACTATACTACAGCCGCGCACTCTACCAGTCTGAGTTAAGGCGGGTCTCTGCTCTAACAATGTTGGAATGAGATCTTATTAAACATATCGTCGAACTGAGGGGTAGCGCCCGGAGCAGACGTCATTCTTTATATACCCCTTCGTATAATGATTAAGCATGAAACCTACAAACGCTGATGCACCTAGGAACGCTGAAGCGTACTGTCTTCTTCACCGATAGCCGTGCGAAAAGCAACGTCACTATTTTCGACACCACACTGCGCGACGGTGAACAAACACCGGGTATCTCGTTCACCCGTGAAGAGAAACTCGGTATTGCAGAGCATCTCTCCGATATCGGAGTGCACACTATCGAGGCTGGCTTTCCTGCATCCTCCGATGCCGAGCGCGAGATCGTCACAGCCATCAAGAGACTCGGGCTGGATGCAGAGATCTGTGGCCTCGCGCGATCGCTCCCGGCCGATGTGGATGCGTGCATCGACTGCGACGTCGATATGGTCCACGTCTTCATCCCGACCTCAGATATCCAGCGCGAGTACACCATCCGGAAGACGCGGGAGCAGGTCCTGGAGACCACCGGCGAGATCGTTGCATACGTCCGTGACCATCTCGGCCAGTGCATGTTCTCGGCCATGGATGCCACGAGGACAGACCGCGATTACCTGATGGAGGTCTACCGCGTTGCGATGGACGCCGGGGCCACGATCATCAACGTGCCCGATACCGTCGGCGTGATCACCCCAACAGCCATGAAAGACCTCATCACCCGGATTGACCGGGAAGTAGGCTGCCCGATCGACGTCCACTGTCACAACGACTTCGGACTTGCGGTGGCAAATACCATCGCAGCGGTCGAGGGCGGGGCCTCCCAGGTGCAGGTGACCGTGAACGGCATCGGCGAGCGGGCGGGAAACGCGGACCTGGCGCAGACCGTGATGATTCTTGAGTCCATCTACGGGATCGGTACCGGCATCAGGACGACGAGCCTCGTGGAAACCTCAAGACTTGTTGCGCGCTACGCCGGGATGAGCACCCCTCCCACACAACCGATCGTCGGCGAGAATGCTTTCGCCCACGAGAGTGGAATCCACTCCCACGGCGTGATCACCCGGTCAGATACCTTTGAGCCCGGGATCATGACACCGGAGATGGTCGGCCACCGGCGGAGGCTGAAACTCGGCAAACACGCGGGCAGGCACGCGGTCAGGCAGATGCTCGCCGAGGCGCACATGGCTCCAACCGACGCCCAGCTCGACGAGATCGTCCGGCGGGTGAAAGGGATTGCGGGCAGGGGCAAGCGAGTGACGGACGCAGACCTCTACGAGATCGCAGAGAGCGTCATGCAGCTCGCCCCCGATGAAAAGACTCTGGAACTCCAGGGTATTGCCGTCATGACCGGCAACCATGTTATCCCGACGGCCAGCGTCCGGGCGACCGTCGACGGGGAGGAGCATGTCTTCTCGAGCGTCGGCAACGGGCCGGTAGACGCGGCCGTAAAGGCGATCCTCGGGATCATCCCGGCCCCTATTCACCTCAAGGAGTTCAACATCGAGGCGATCTCAGGGGGCACCGATGCCCTGGGGCACGTCACCATCGCGGTTGAGGATGAACGGGGCCGGGTCTTTGATGCCAGCGCCTCAAGCGACGACATCATCCTCGCGTCGGTCGAGGCCATGATCAACGCGATCAACCTCGTCTGCCGGATGCGGAAGAATGACTGCGAACTGGAGGAATGACCGCCTGGTCGTGCCCTGACAGACAGAGAAGTTAACGATCGCCGACCGGGGGCTCGGATATGATATTGTATGAGGAGGGAGGTTCTCGTTCTCTCCTCGTTCCCTGCCCCATGGTGGCTATCACCACGGTCCACTGCATGGATAGCCGGGGAAACCTGGTCCGGTCTCGCCGATTGGTCTCCTGCACCCGGCGGATCGGCTTCGACCGTGCAGCATGGAGCATCTGGGCCCAAAAAAAAGAACGTTTCCTGCGTATTCCTGAGCGCTACAGGCCGCCCTCCATATCGCCAATCAGGAGAAAGGAGTTTTTGTGGTTCAGGTGGTGCCGGGAGGCTGCTGCTTTCCTTCCAGTGCTCCCCGGATCTGGGCGGATAACTGCTCGAACCTGCCCCGCAGGGCCTTCTCCTGTTTCTCGAGCGATTTAACCCGGAGCTCAAGCGTCTCGATGCGTTCGTTTAAGGATGCGAGCACCTGCTCCTTGCTCTTCTGCATCATGACGCTGCCGACGCTCATGAAGACCGCTGCGTCCTCGGGGACGTCACTCAGGTCCTCGACCGCCTGCCTGGCCTCGCGAATCGTCAGTTCGTACTGTGTTTTCTGTGTGATCACGGTCTGCAGCTGCTGCTGCACCTGCTGGAGCATCGCCAGCTGGTTCTGTACTCTTGGTGGAATATTCTCCATATTCATAACCCTCCTGAGATGGGATGGACTCGTGTGGCGGGCTGGAGCCGGGAAGGCTCCCTGCCCCTTCTCTACATGGTTGGGGTGGCAGACTCATAAAGAGCCCGGTCACGCTCGGGTCATTATAGTGCAGCGATTCCGAATTATCAGGTTCTGTTGAGAACCCTTGTTCTGGATCAGGGCTCTCCCGGGTACTGGACCGGGGAGGCGGCGGCCCCCCCCAGAAGGCACTGTTGCACCATCCACTACTCCAGGGCATCACGTGGCCCCGGGACTCGCGAGTATAAGGCGGGTCGTCGGATCAGGCGAACTTCGCAGAGGCGCAAACCCGGTTGTGCGTGGTTATTATTCGCTGTTCTGGAGCACCGGGGGTGTGGCTATCTCCCGCACCTCGGCTGCTATATTGATCAACCGGAGCCAGGTATTGAGGGCTGCCCGGAGAGCCGGTATATCGGTAGCAGTCACCTCGAGGACGAGCGTATCGTCGTCCACGAGCCTTATTCGAACCGACGACCTCTCTCCGACATCATCCATCTCCTGGCAGACGGAGAGGTAGAGGGCGCGAGCATCGTCGGTGATGAACCGGAACGTCGCTGTGTGGTTCAGGAGGCCACCTCCAGGGTGTAGCGTTTCCGTTGTGTTCCATCAAAGACGATCCGGTGTTCGGGGAGGGCCTCACCAGCAAACACAGTATCAATGTGACCTTTGAGAGCCTCGTAGGCCGAGTGGTCCGACGTGAAAAGCCCATGCGTGATCTCCCCTGTCCGCTCTTTGACAGCGAATGACCGGATGGTGATGCTTGCTGCAGGTTCGGCATCCGAGAAGACCAAAATGCGAAAAAGGGGACCTGATCCGGAGACGATCACAACCAACCGATCAAGGGAGAGGATGTCCCTCATACCCGCCTTACCGCGGGTGATATACTTCCCGCCGATCGCAAACGCCAGGTCCCGCGCCAGGGACCGCACTTCCGGGGGCGGGTTGCGCGACGTCGTGACGACCGTCATCGAGCCTTCAGGTCTTTTATTCCGGCTCCACGTTCTTTGAAGAGGATACGGTGTCCGCAGTAGGGACAGCGTATATTGATATCAATCTCTACTTTCTGTTTACAACGAGCACATTTGTAGGCAGCCACGACCGATTAGCCCTCCTTCTGCAGCGAGCGCTCGATGCTCCTTGAAGCAATGCGCATTGCCGGGGTCTCCGGAACATAGGCGCCGCCCGCAAACTTAAACCCGCACTTGCGGCACACCCAGATTCCGGTCCCTTCACGCCGGACCGATACCTGGTCGCAGCGGGGGCAGGCATGACGCGCACGGGAGACTTTCTCTATCTGGTTTATCCTCTTTCGAATAAAGCGGCCGTACCTCGGGCCGAAACGCCCGGCACTTCCAACTACCCTGCCCTTGGCACTCTGTTTGCGACTTGCCATTTCGCGTACCTCCTGTCAGTCCCCTAATCTTTGTGTTATCGCATATTATAGTTACTCACGACTTGCGTTCAAGAATCCTGGTCTCCGCGTTTCCCTTGGAAATCTTGTTCACCAGGTCATAGAACTCTTCCTGGATGCCTGCTGGAATCCTGACGATGGCGACCCAGGAACCATCCTTCTGCCACTCGTCCTGCTCGAGTGTCACCGCCGCCTGGAGCTCCCCGTATGCCCGGGGAGCGTAGTCGGCTGGAATCCTCACAGCGATGCGGATCTCTTCAAAGCGGATAGGGAGAAGAGGACGAAGTGCCCTGACCGTCTCCTTGACCTGCTCCTCGACGGATTTGAAGGGATCGATATTCACCTTTGCCTCTTCCATGGCAAGCTCGATCCGCTGCGGGGGATGAGGGAAACCAGATTGGGGATTGATGGCATTCCTTGAGATGAACGTGATGATCTGGTTCCGTTTCTCTGCAATACGCTGCCGACGCTGGTCGGCGGTGAGCTGGATCTCACCTCTCCTGATGATCTGGAGCGCCGCCGGTTCAAACTCGGTCGTCTTAAAGACCTTCAGGAGGGCCTCATCAGGGGCCCGCTCACCATGTGCGGCGTTTGAGAAGACGTAATCAGCTGCGACTACTTCCTCCAGATCGACGTCCTCCCCCTGCCGGATCTGCATAGCCCGGTCGGGGTCGACAAGCACCTCGAACCGTTCTCCATGACTCTCTAGCCGCGCCACAACTGCCCGATCCAGGGGTATCATGCTGACAACTCTCGCCCTTCGTACTGGTCAATGTAGACCTTCACTTCATCTTTCTCCAGTTTCCGAAACTCTTGATCCTTAATGGAGACGACACCGATCTCGATGGCGCTCACGTCCAGCTTGCCTTCCGTGGCGGCATGGAGGGCCTTGATACCGAGTTTTATAGCGCCGGTGAAGTCTGCTTCCTCCTGGTACTCTTCCTCGAAGACCTTCATAACAGCCGGCCGGCCAGTGCCGATCCCGGTCGCCTTGTACTCAAGCAGCGTGCCGCTCGGATCGGTCTCAAACAACCGCCCCTCTCCATCGCTAACCCCTGCGATCAGGAGGGCGGTCCCGTAAGGGCGTGCACCGCCGAACTGGGTGTAGACCTGCATGTGGTCACAGAGTTTCTTGGCCAGGATCTCAACGTTGATCGGTTCGTTGTAGGAGACCCGGTTGATCTGCGCCTCGATCCGCGCCCTGTCCACAAGTGCTCGTGCGTCCCCGACGAGGCCGGAGGATGCCACGCCGATATGCGTATCGATCTTAAAGATCTTCTCGATTGATACCGGTTCGAGGAGGCGGGATGTCACGCGTTTATCGACAATCAGCACGACACCTTCGCTGCACTTGAGGCCGACGGCCGTTGTGCCCCGTTTTACCGCTTCTCTGGCGTACTCAACCTGGTAGAGCCTACCGTCCGGGCTGAATACGGTGATCGCCCGGTCATAACCCATCTGATATTGTGGTTGCATTATCGTTCCTCCAAATCGGCTTCAGTGAAAAACAATGACTTCTGATGCATAATACCTTTTTCAATCAAATCAACCTTTTGACGGGGATAACGATACACCGTGAAATGCTGACCCTCGATCGTTACTTCCCCGGTCTCGGGAAGGGGCCTGATTGGTTGCATCCGGCGTCGCAGTGCACGGATGGTCCCGGAGGTGGCAACCGTCCGGAGTGCGACCCGCTCATCAGCGATCGTGGTGATCGTTGCAAGAGCGGTGGCGATGTCCTTCTCCGTCCCCCGCCTGCACCGGATCACGGCATACCCGCAGTCGCAGAAGACTACGGCGGGTTGCGCAAGACCGACGGCTGCATCGCCCCAGAGGGAGGTCGCGGCCTCTATGACCGCGAGGAACACCTCTTTCTGGTCATGAGTCGCCCCGTAGGGAAGGATCCGCGCCAGGATGTAGCGCCGCTTCGTCCGCATCGCCGGGGGTCTCGGTCTCATCCGACTATCCTCACCGGCCTTTTGGGCTCAATGAGCCGTCCTATGGACGAGAGGGCCTCATTCACCTCTGCCCCCGTCATACCAAAGAGCGCGCAGAGGTCCCGGACCTCACGGACTGATCGCTGTTCAAGGATCGAGCGTGCTCCTGACGATATCGTCAGCAAAAAACCATAACGCCGCTGCAGTGCCAGGATATCCGCATACCGCTGCAACGCTCTCTGGCGTTTTATTCCACGGTATTGGATGATAGGAACAAGCGAGATGTCTAGCGCTGTTTCGTGTTCCGCTGCCGACCGTGCAGCGACATGGTCAAAGGCGTTTCTTCGGGTAGCATGGATGTTCCTGATGACGTGCACCTCCTTCACCGAGACGGCAGCTCGGTTGAAGGTAATATCACCGGCGTTGACGAAGATCACGTCAGCGTCGCGGACTGCGGGCTTGCGTACCTGTCTGATGATCTCTTTCTGGGACGTGGCACTGATCACGCTGCCCTGGAGAACCTCAAGCCCGTGGAGTTGGTGGGACCTGTTCTCTCCGACAGCGACAATGCTATCAAACCCGAGTTCTGCCGCCTCGAGCGCCATCCGTGCCAGCGTCGAGTCGCCGGCAGGGTAGGGGCATACACTGGCGTCGGTGGTCTTCATCGCAGGTAGACCGTGTGCCAAAAAGGGGTTTATTTGCCGCGGTTTGCATGGGAACGAATGCTCGGGCGGGTCTTTTCGGTCCCGCGCCCGCGCGTCCGCATGCCGCGCCCCTTCACGCCGGCGGAGGTCTTACCGCGCTCTGCGCGGCCCCGGTGCACGGGGTCGGTCAGCCATGCGAGGTTGCGGTCGCTCCGGATCGAGGGGTGATGACTGTCAACCAGGATCACCTCAAACCACTTGTAGCGTCCGTCTTCACCGACCCAGTAGGAGTTTAAGACCTCCATGTTCGGGAACTTGCGGGAGGCACGCTCCTCAGCAATGCGCTGCAGGCTCTTTGCCGGGGTCATCCGGCGCATACCCATGCGCGCGGTCCTGCGTCCACGGAAGTACCGGGGTTTCCTCCGGCCGCCGCGGCGGACCCTGACACGTGCAACGATGATCCCCTGTTTAGCCTTATATCCAAGCGACCGGGCCCGGTCGATCCGGGTCGGGCGCTCTACGCGCACGACACTCCCTTCGCGCCGCCACACCTGGAGACGCTCCCAGAGGAGGTCTTCCACGCCGGATTGGGCAGGTTGTTTCCATGCCTCACGAACGTGGGCATACATCGATTTTGCCATTCTTAAATCACCTCAGGTTCAGCGTTTCCGCCACATTCCTTTCAGGGACGTATCCCGTGATTCTTAACAGGTCGGTGAGAACACAAATAAAGGATTCCTTTTTGTCAGCTTCACCCGCGAGAGAACCTGGTATATCGATTCTCAGATTCTCAATTACCAGTACCGCTCAAAGAGAGCAGGTACCGAATCGTTTCGCATGATAGTGATGCGCGCAAGCTCCCGGATCGCGCCCGGGTATCGCCCCGCGCACCACTCCTGTGAGGATCGGGCGGGATTTTTGTGGCTATTGCAGTGTGCGGAGCAGGGTCTC
Organism: Candidatus Methanoculleus thermohydrogenotrophicum; assembly: GCA_001512375.1. Lineage (GTDB taxonomy): Archaea > Halobacteriota > Methanomicrobia > Methanomicrobiales > Methanoculleaceae > Methanoculleus > Methanoculleus thermohydrogenotrophicum. Next base: position 16,447 of record LFRN01000237.1, read on the forward strand.
CATCGGTGCCAGCTTAGCATTGGATACGATTGCACCCCTGCTGATACTGGAGAGTCTCAAACTCTGCTGAATCCCCGCCAATTGCTTGAAACTCAAGCTGGTATGGGTATACAGAGCAGCCGCCGGGGCGAGTAACCATTCGCCCGGGCGACACTGTTT
>LFRN01000245.1 GCA_001512375.1 Candidatus Methanoculleus thermohydrogenotrophicum
GTGTTGCGTTCTTCAAGGAGTTTGTTGTAGAGCCACCTACAGGTATCGAGTGCTTCATGCAGGCGTGCTTCTACGGCTGCATCCGGATATGCCCGATACTTGTAGGTGGTAATCATAACATGATACAATGTGGTATCCAAAAAGATATCTTTATCGATAAGAAGAAAGCGCGGTTCTGCTATCATCCCCGGACCTCGCGACCGGGGACTTCCCGCTCATGCCGCCGCACACCCCCCGCGAGTTAAATAGCAGCCTCGCCCTCCTTTCGTGTATGGAAAGGAATGCATCCACCACATTTGCCTGTCTCGTCGAGCGAACCGCACGTCACCCGACCATCGTCAGGCGGAACCAGATTGCGTAAAGCAGCGTACGTACATTAGCGCCCGGGGAACCCGGAACCGTACGTACCCTGCGGTGGCGTGCGGGGCGGAGCGGGAAGATGCCATCCTTCAGGGTTCAGGGTAGGGACGGTTGCTCCGCCGCCCTTCCTGAACGCCTCTATCCCGAAGTGATACACATCTGAGATCTTCGATAAAGAGATACGTGACTGCTCCCTCCATTGAAGTGGGGGTATTCTGCCTGGTTTCTCCGTAAAAAGGCTGACGGAATGAGGATGTCGACATCTCAGGCGATGAGTTCAGGGAGCGGGTCTTTGCGGTATGGGCCACCCCGCCTGAGGCCAGAATGCACGATTCTGAGCACCCGATGGTATTTCCTGAGGAACTCCCGCGGCGAGCGATCAAACATTCTCCTATCGGGGATGTGGTGCTCGACCCCCTTTCAACGGGGGCAGGGACGACAACGTTTGCCGCCGCTTCACCGGGATTCACCGGGATCGATATCTCCGCTGAGTACTGCAGCAGGACCGTCATGGCGCGGCTTCGGGGAACAGGGACCCGCCGTCCGCTACATCATCAGGGGGAATCCGGCGGTGGCCACTCTCCCAGATGCGCCCGGGCGTGGAGGTATGAGCCGGGGCGGTCGTGGGCGTGAGTGATGAGGTGGTTGTAGAGATCTACAGCAGTCCGTGATTCCGCGAGCAGGGCGTTGTAGGACCGCACCGCGTCGTTGTAATCCCGGGCTTTCTGGTTGTATATTGGGACAAGGCGGTTGTACTCCCGGATCTCCCCCGACCGGGAGAGGGTTGCCATCCTCGCGCCGAGGGACTCGATATCCTCTTTCTCTGTCCCAAGTTCCTGCGCGCGCTCTGCGAGTTCCGGTGCAAGCAACTCTACCCGGGCACGGGATAGGGA
>LFRN01000046.1 GCA_001512375.1 Candidatus Methanoculleus thermohydrogenotrophicum
GTGTTGCGTTCTTCAAGGAGTTTGTTGTAGAGCCACCTACAGGTATCGAGTGCTTCATGCAGACGTGCTTCTACAGCTGCATCCGGATATGCCCGATACTTGTAGGAGGTAATCATAACATGATACAATGTGGTATCCAAAAAGATATCTTTATCGATAAGAAGAAAGCGCGGCTCTGCTATCATCCCCGGACCTCGCGACCGGGGACTTCCCGCTCATGCCGCCGCACACCCCCCGCGAGTTAAATAGCAGCCTCGCCCTCCTTTCGTGTATGGAAAGGAATGCATCCACCACATTTGCCTGTCTCGTCGAGCGAACCGCACGTCACCCGACCATCGTCAGGCGGAACCAGATTGCGTAAAGCAGCGTACGTACATTAGCGCCCGGGGAACCCGGAACCGTACGTACCCTGCGGTGGCGTGCGGGGCGGAGCGGGAAGATCCCATCCTTCAGGGTTCAGGGTAGGGACGGTTGCTCCGCCGCCCTTCCTGAACGCCTCTATCCCGAAGTGATACCCATCTGAGATCTTCGATAAAGAGATACGTGACTGCTCCCTCCATTGAAGTGGGGACATTCTGCCTGGTTTCTCCGTAAAAAGGCTGACGGAATGAGGATGTCGACATCTCAGGCGATGAGTTCAGGGAGCGGGTCTTTGCGGTATGGGCCACCCCGCCTGAGGCCAGAATGCACGATTCTGAGCACCCGATGGTACTTCCTGAGGAACTCCCGCGGCGAGCGATCAAACATTCTCCTATCGGGGATGTGGTGCTCGACCCCCTTTCAACGGGGGCAGGGACGACAACGTTTGCTGCCGCTTCACCGGGATTCACCGGGATCGATATCTCCGCTGAGTACTGCAGCAGGACCGTCATGGCGCGCGCGGCTTCGGGGAACAGGGACCGCCGTCCGCTACATCATCAGGGGGAATCCGGCGGTGGCCACTCTCCCAGATGCGCCCGGGCGTGGAGGTATGAGCCGGGGCGGTCGTGGGCGTGAGTGATGAGGTGGTTGTAGAGGTCTACAGCAGTCCGTGATTCCGCGAGCAGGGCGTTGTAGGACCGCACCGCGTCGTTGTAATCCCGGGCTTTCTGGTTGTATATTGGGACAAGGCGGTTGTACTCCCGGATCTCCCCCGACCGGGAGAGGGTTGCCATCCTCGCGCCGAGGGACTCGATATCCTCTTTCTCTGTCCCGAGTTCCTGCGCGCGCTCTGCGAGTTCCGGTGCAAGCAACTCTACCCGGGCACGGGATAGGGA
>LFRN01000127.1 GCA_001512375.1 Candidatus Methanoculleus thermohydrogenotrophicum
CCCCGCCTCCCCGGTCTGGACCCGTGGGCGGCAGACCGTGCAGAACGCTGGTCCCTTCCGATCGGTATCGGCGATGGTGTTTGAGAAGTGCATAACACACTGGGAGTCCTCACAGTGGGCGAGCCCGAGGGTGTGCCCCAGTTCATGCACCGCCTCCACGATGGCCCGGCGCCGGAAGATCTCTGTATCCTCCGGCAGACCGTAGAACGACTGTCTGAGGCGGTGGAGGGAGATCACGGCGTTCCTCCGGCCTGCAAGCCCGAAGACGAAATTCATTCCCGGAAGATAGAGATCGACGTCGGTGACTCCCAGCACCCGGTCGTAGCCGGCAGTCTCCCCTGAGAGCGAGAGGAACTCGAGCATCACCTTGGCATCATACTGGTTGCGGGCGGTGTTCCACGCGGCTGCAGGAAGCGCGATCCTCTTCCCGGTCGCTACGCTCTGGGAGAAGATCGCCTCCAGCGGCTCCTCGAGCATCGTTATATCTGCCGGATTGACCTTCCCGATCGGGATAAGGATGATACTCATGGTTGTATCCCGGTGCAGGGTATTGCTGGTTGGGAATTTGAGGGTATCGGTCAGGGAGCGAAAACCGGGAGGAAGAGTCAGCCGGTAGGGTCACCGGGACGGCAACCACCCTCAGCTGACTCTGATCTGCACGTGTGCACCCCGGCGCCGGATTTCAGCAGAACCCCCCCGGACCGCTCCGGAAAGTGGATGGACATGCCTTCCCGCCGCATCACTCCCGATCAACAGGTTTTATCACGACCGAACATGTGCTATCGCCGGCACAGATGCCGCTCCGGTACTTCGGAGCGTAATTCGGGTTCAGGTCCGGTATAGCAGCATTCGAGAAGGCGTGGCAGACGTTGCAGACAGCAAGCGGATCCTCCCCCATCTCTTTCGCCCTCTCCACCATCGCACACTTTCGGATCGTCAGGTCGACCTCGTCCGGCGCGGAGTCCCTGATCTCGTAGCGGTATTCGGGTCCGAAGAGCACCCCTGTTGCCGCTGCAAACGCCTCCGCAACCTCATGCGCATTGCCTAGCGGCATCCTGAAGGCGCGCGCGATGACGGTCACCTCCCTGCCCAGTTTCTGCCAGACCGCCCGCTCAACCTCATTGTAGAGCTGGTCGTCGGCGCCGTCCCTGATCGCCCTGCGGTAGGCAAGCGACAGTGACGAGAATCCCCGTGCAGCCAGTTTCCATCGTACGTCTACCGGTATTCGTTCGAACGAATCCATATCTCATGCCCCGTTCTCGTGGTGATGCCAGGATATACCTGTAGCCTACATGAAGATTGTCCAGACAGACCCCGGGAACCCCATATATACTTCCACGAAACAACAGGGGAGTGAAGAGAACAAAATGACCACTCGCCTGCGCGCCAGAGAGGAGCTCTCGCTTACCCTTGGCGCCATGTGGAGACAAACCCTCACCATACTCACAATCCTCATCGCTACGACCCTTGGGGCCGGGTGCCTGGGCAACCTCTCCCCTCCAGCAGCCGTCCCGCCGGCGATCGTGCCGGTTGAGGGGGCGAGCCTCGACCACCTCCCGGTCTACACCTTCCCCTTTGAGGATGGGAAGGTGGTGGTCAGAATCGATATCGACCCGGCGATCTATGCCGGCGCAAAAGGAGCGGACCGGAGGCTCCGCCTCTACAAAGACCTATCCGAAGAGGAGTGGATCCCTATCTACTACCAGGCGTTCGCCAACGACCCTCACCAGGAATCCTTCTACGCCGACCTGCTCGCTGCCTTCCGCGAGATCAGGGACCGCGAGGAGCTTGACGACGACCGCTATCTCGAACTGATCACCGCGTTTGTGCAGTCCATCCCCTACAAGACCGACGACTCGATCACCGAACCGAAGTTCCCCATCGAGACCTACGGCGATGGGGAGGGGGACTGCGATGATAAAAGCCTCCTCCTTGCCGGGCTTCTGGCACGGGAAGGCTACCGCGTCGCGCTCTTCTATTTCGGAGACGAAGCGCACATGGCCGTGGGGGTAGGGAGCGACGGGTGCCACTATCACAACACCACCTATGCCTACATCGAAACCACGAACGCAAGTTACGTGGGCATCGCGCCCCAGATGCTCGCGAACGGAACGGTCCTCACCTCTGACCCCCTCGTGATTCCGATCGGCGACGGCACGCGATACTACGCCGCGTGCGACCAGATCCAGACGATCGAACGCGCTCTTTCCCTATCCCGTGCCCGGGTAGAGTTGCTTGCACCGGAACTCGCAGAGCGCGCGCAGGAACT
>LFRN01000192.1:0-6686 GCA_001512375.1 Candidatus Methanoculleus thermohydrogenotrophicum
GGGCCGGGGAACTCGTGGTCAGGCTCCACTCTGGCGACCCGGCGCTCTACGGGGCGATCGTTGAGCAGATGGCAGAACTGGAGCGGCGCGGGATCGAGGCCGAGATCGTCCCCGGTGTCTCGTCGCTCTTTGCGGCCGCAGCGGCCCTCAAGACTCAGTTCACCCTCCGCGACGTCTCAGAGAGCCTGATCATCACTCGCCCGGCAGGAGCGACGCTTGAAGAGGACCTGATCCCTGAGTTTTCCAGGCTCGGGCAGACGATGGTGGTCTTCCTCGGGACCGAGCATATGGAAGAGGTCCTCGCCCGGGTGGAGTGCCCCCCTGACACACCGGCGGCGGTCGTCTACCGCGCCTCCTGGCCTGACCAGAAGGTCATCCGGGGGACGGTGGCCGATGTCGCGGCGAAGGCCCGGGCGGCCGGGATCGAGCGGACGGCCCTGATCATCATCGGGAAGGTGGTCGATCCGGCGACCTCAGGGTTCGGGAGGTCGATCCTCTACTCATGACCCGGACAGCTGTGGTCGCCCTCGACCGGTTCCTCCCCGACGCCCGCAGGATCGCGGACGCCCTTGGCGCTGAGGTCATCCCCTACAGCCCGGACGCGTTCCAGATAGCGTTCGCCAACTACCGCCGGGTCGTCGCCCTGATGTCAGCCGGGATCGCGGTTCGGGGGATCGCCCCCCTGCTCGTCGACAAGTGGCGGGATCCGGCGGTCGTGGTGGTCAGCCCTGACCTCAGCCACGCCGTCCCGATCGTCGGCGGTCACCACGGCGGAAACGACCTTGCCCGGGACCTTGCCGCACTCGGGATCGAACCGGTGATCACGACCGCGACCGAGACCAGGGGGCTGGAGTCAGTGGAGGGGATCGCTGCCCGCAGGGGGTGCGATATCGTGAACCGCGACTCCACCAGGGTGGTGAACACAGCGATCCTGGACGCTGAGGTGCCCCTCTATGCCATCGCGGGCCCCGGGATCGTCGTCGCTGGCCCGGGGGTCTCGATCCTTCTCAGGAAGGGTGACTACACCGTCGGCGTTGGGTGCCGGAAGGGTGTTTCAGCGGCAGAGGTGACCGCGGCCATTGAACAGGGGCTCCATGAGGCCGGGATCACCCCGGACGAGGTTCTCGTCTACGCAACGACCGCGAAGAAACGACGGGAGGCAGGGCTCATCCAGGCGATCGCGGATCTGGGGAGCAACCTTGTCTTCCTGGACAACGATACGATTAACGCCTGGGAGGTCAAGACACCCTCAAGGGCCTCCATGATCGGGCTTGCCGGGGTCGCGGAACCAGCGGCACTGGCGGTCTCGAAGCGGAAAGAACTGGTGCTTGCCAAGCAGGCCTATGGGAGTGTTACTGTTGCAATCGCGCAATAATGGAGGAAGACTGTACATTGTCAGTACCGGCCCTGGCAATCTGTTGCACATGACGCCACGGGCGTTAAAAGCCCTCGGCGAGGCCGAATGCGTCATCGGTAATGGATTTTACCTCGACCTGGTCATGCCGATGCTGGCCGGAAAAGAAGTCATCAGGAGTAGCATGGGGCGGGAGGTCGACCGGGCGAAGAAGGCCCTTGCGCTTGCGGAGGACCGGATCGTCGCGATGGTGAGCGGCGGCGACGCCGGGATTTATGGGATGGCGAGCATTGTGCTCGAGGTGGCGGAACGCTCGGGAACGGCGGTCGCGATCGAGGTCGTCCCTGGCATCACGGCCGCGGTCTCTGCGGCCTCACGACTGGGATCCCCGCTCTCAGGAGACTATGTCACGATGAGCCTCTCAGATCTCCTGACACCCTGGGAGGAGATCGAGCGGAGACTCGACCTCGCGTTCCAGATGCGAGTACCGGTTGTTCTCTACAACCCCAGGAGCCGGGGGAGACCGCATAACCTGGGTGCGGCGGTCACGATCGCCCGCCGTCATCTTCCCGACGAGACACCGGTCGGTGTGGTCAGGAACGCCTACCGCGAGGGAGAGGAGCGGTTGATCACGACGCTTGGTGAGTTTGAAGACTACTTTGGTTTCGTGGATATGCACGCAACCGTGTTCATCGGTGGAGAAGAGACTAGGATCTGGAGGGATGAGGTTGGTGCCAGAGGAATCATCACGCCCCGGGGATACCACAGGAAGTACGTATACTGACCTTGCGGCGGTCACGCCGGAGGCTTATGCAATAGCAAGCACGAGCCGGAACCTTGCCCGGGAACGGGTGGGGAACGCCACCCCCGAAGACCGGATCAGGCAGCGGTGCTCGATAGCGGTCGGTGACTTCGCGATGGCGGATCTGATGCGATTCTGCGGCGACCCGGTCGCGGCAGGTCTCTCCGCGCTTGCGCGACAGGCGCCGATCATCACCGACATCAGGATGGTGCAGGCCGGTATTCTGAAACGCGGCCATGGAAGCAAGGTTCTCTGCGCCCTTGACTATGGGGAGGATATCGCCCGCGAGCGTGGGATAACCCGGACGTCCGCCGGGTTTGTTGCACTGCGGGACCAGATCGAGGGTGCGATTGTGGTCATCGGGAACGCTCCCTCGGCGCTCCTTGTTGTCTGCGATATGATCGGGGAGGGAGTCTGCCCGGCGCTGGTCGTCGGGACCCCGGTCGGGTTTGTGAACGCGGCGGAGTCGAAGGAGGCGCTCCGCGCTCTTGATGTGCCATCGGTCTCCAACGCCGGCACCCGGGGTGGCACGCCGGTGGCGGTGGCAGCGATAAACGAGATCATCACGATTCTTGCCGAGCGTGCTGGCTATGAGGGATCCGGTCACTGGTTTTGAGTATCCTGACGAGTGGGTGGCGGCGTGTCGGTCGCCCGTCCTCCTCCCTCAGGTCCGGCGGGGCCTTGCGGTCTTGACGGCGTCGGGGACGGTCCTCCGCCGCGGGTTTACAACCGGGACGACGGCGGCTGCGGCCTGTAAGGCGGCGATCCTCTCGCTTGTAGAGGATGAGGAAGTCACGGGGGTGGGGATCACCCTTCCCTGCGGTATTGCGGTCAGGATCCCGGTGGACGCCTATCGGGGGACCGCGTCGTGCTGGAAGGACGCAGGAGATTATCCTTCGGACGTGACAGCGGGGCTTGAGTTCGTCGCGACCGCCGCCCCTTCGATCTCAGGGACGGTCCAGTTCGTTCCCGGCGAGGGGATCGGGAGTTTTGCCCGTGACACCCCCCGCCATCGCCAGGGGACGCCGGCGATCAGCGCCCCGGCGCTCGACTGCATCAGGCGGTCGATCGCGGAGGGGATGGAGGAGGCTGGCCTCCCCGGCGTGACGGTCATCCTGACGGTTCCCCGGGGTGCGGAGGTTGCACAGAAGACGCTGAACCCGAAGGTCGGGGTGCACGGCGGGATATCGGTCCTCGGGACGACCGGGCTTGTGGAGCCCTGGGACGACCACCTGGTGGAGGGGGTGCTGGATCGGATCGCTCAGGCTCCCAACGGGGTCGTGCTGACGACCGGGCGGCTCGGGCTTCGCTACTCCCGCCTCCTCTTCCCTGAGCGAGAGGTGGTTCTTGTGGGGAGTCATCTCTCAGAGGCACTCCAGATGGCGGGTGGCGATGCCGTGATCTGCGGGCTCCCCGGCCTGATCCTGAAGTTCATGAACCCGGACGTTCTCGAAGGGACCGGGTGTGCGACGGTCGAGGAGCTCTCGATGACCCCGCAGTGGGAGGAGGTGGCCCGCCGGGAGATTGCGGCGTTCCAGGAACGCTACCCGCGCGTCCGGGTCGTGATCGTGAACCGCGACGGAAAGGTCATCGGGGGGTCGCCGTGAAGATCGTGGGCGTGGGCTGTGGTCCAGGTATGCTGACCGCAGAGGCGGCCGCGGCCGTCGCCGGTGCATCCCTCATCTATGGCTCGCCCCGGGCGATCGCGCTTGCCCGGGACGCCATCCAGCCGGGGTGCGAGGTGCACGAGATCGAGGATTACGGGGACTTGCGGTCCCTCCCGGCCCACGCGGTCATCCTCTCGACGGGGGACCCGATGCTTGCGGGGCTTGGCCACCTTCCGGGAGAGGTGGTTCCCGGGATATCCTCCCTCCAGGTTGCCTTTGCCCGGCTGAAGGTCCCGCTTGCGCGGGTTGCGGTCGTCTCGGCCCACGGGAAGGACCATGCCCGCGCAGTCGCCGATGCCCGGGAGGCGGTCCTCGCGGGTCGGGTGGTCTTTCTCATTGCCGACCCGGCCTTCGATGTCAGGGCGCTCGCAACCGCCCTTCCTCCTGAGACTAGGGTCGCCGTCTGCGAGGACCTTGGCTACCCGGAGGAGCGGATCGCGGTCGGGACGGGGGCAGAACCCCCGGGAGTCCGGGGGGACCTCTTTGTGGTGGTGGCGGGAGAGTTTTAGGGACGGTGCCTGGGGTGACCGCCAGCCGCACGCAGAAGTGCGCGTTGCCCGCGAAGGGTGACGGTGGGGGGGTTACACGGACTTCGCGGCGATGCAGGAGGCGGACCGCGATGCATGGAATATTTGCTGCTCTGGAACATGAGCTTGAGGCGGGGGATGGGCAACCCGGGCTATCCGGTCACGAGTTGTGAAAATCTCTTAAGATCCGTAACCCGGGACGACATGCCCTCACGATCCCGGGCAGGTCATGTGGGCACCCGCCGGGCTTTTGTCTGGTTGCAAAACCAGTATCGCCCGGCCCACAGGAGGATTATCGATCAAACACCTTCTCAATCCGCACGCGCCGTCCGAGCACCGCCTCGTACCACTCCTGCTGCTTGAGGGCCTGCTTCATGCTCCTGATACGGTGCCGGATCCGTATCCCGGTCACTGTATCAACCAGTACCAGTCTGGACACTCAAATCATCCCCGTTGGTGAATGAAGATATATCCCTGTAGTTTACGAAGGTTTGGTTTTGGCACCGCTCTCTACCTTGCGCCCCCGAGAGACTCGCGGGTTCAACGATCGCGCTCCCGGGTACAGCCCTTGCGGGGCCAACCAACTTTTCTTCGACGCTCTATCGTTCTCCAGGGTGAGATAACGGCACACAAGCAGAACGAAAAGCGTTACGAACAAAAGAGGAGAAAGTGCACGTTCACGTTCTCAGATGGAGTCATCGAATTTTTGCGCGAATATGCCACGAGTGCCTCCAGTATTGAGCGCTCGAGCCACAGTGAACCCATAATTCTCACACAATCACAAAAAGAAAGCGCCGCCAACAGGACTCGAACCTGTGACATGCTGGTTAACAGCCAGCCACTCTACCAACTGAGTTATGGCGGCACAAGGATAAGTGCTCTACAATTTCTTTCCTGAATCATATTAAAGATTACGGGAATTCTCCTTCTTGATGGTCTCCAGGAGATCGATCAGTTCATCGACCCGCGCCTCCAGGCCGCCGAGAAGGTCGGCCGCAAGGTCTGTAGCCACCGCGCCTGCCGGGGAGGCGCGGATGTAGCCCTCCTGTTCAAGGATCCGCAGCGAATAGCGGACTCTATGGTAGGGGAGATCCAGGATGTCGGAGAGCTTCATGATCCCGATAGGCTGGTACTTCATGACCGCCCGTATCACCTCAAGGTGTCTTGATGCAAGTTCGATCTCGGACTTCAGCTTTGTCAGCATGGTATGCGCACGTTATTATGGTTGTTCATGCAGCCAGACCTTCGTCTGGTAATACAACTTCCGGAACAGCACTGAGATGATCGCCCCGACAGCTAAGAGGAAGATGCCGATCCAGAGGCCGAGGGTGCTTGAGGGCGCGAACCGGAAGAGGATGAAGACCCCCATGGCGAAACAGAGGATGATGATGTTTAACATAACCGTCAGCATGGCGAACTTGCTCTTGAATGCCTTTTTGGCTGCCTCATCCATTATTCATACTTGAACGTGGTGGTAAAAGTACTTGTGGTTTTAACAGAAGAGTTGATGGAATGAATGGATTGGATTCTGCCATCCAGAATGCCGGGGCAGCAGCATACGTGGCCTACGGCTCATCTGCGGATGCCGACGTGCGCTACCTGACGCGGTTCCGCACCAACGACCCCGTGGTCTACGTAAAGAGGCCGGGCGAACGCGGAATACTGATCATCCCACAGATGGAGCACGAGCGGGCAGTCCGGGAGTCGAGCGCCGCGGTCATCACCCGCGCAGACGCAGGTTATCTAGAACATATCAAGGCCGGGGAACCGCGCTGGCGCGCAACCGCCCACATGATCGCGGACCTCGCCGCCGGTCCCGTCCTCGTTCCCGCGACCTTTCCCCTGGCCCTCGCCCGGGAACTCGAGTCGTTCCACCCGGTCATCCTTGACGCCGCAGGAACAGTCGGGGAGATGCGGGCGGTCAAGACGCCGGAGGAGATCGAGCAGATGCGCTCAGTGCAGCGGGCCACTGAGGCGGCGATGGAGCACGGGGTCGCGCTTATCCGCGGCTCCGTTCCGAAGGGTGGCATCCTCCACCGGGACGGCCAGCCCCTCACTGCCGAAGCCGTCAGGACAGAGATGCACATCTTTCTCCTTACCCGGGGCTGCCGGGGAATCGACACCATTGTCTCCTGCGGCCCTGACACCGCTCTCCCGCACAATCTCGGTGCCGGGCCGCTCCTGGAGAGCGAGCCGATCGTCATCGACGTCTTCCCACAGGATGAACTCTCAGGCTACCATGCCGATATGACCCGGACGGTGGTGAAGGGCGAGCCCTCTACCGAGGTCCGGGAGATGTACGAGGCCGTCCAGGACGCAAAAGCCCTCGGCACCTC
>LFRN01000192.1:6762-23240 GCA_001512375.1 Candidatus Methanoculleus thermohydrogenotrophicum
ACTCGGTCCCCGGGGAGGGGCGCTCGCCGCCGGGAACGTCGTCACCATCGAGCCCGGGCTCTACTACCCCGGAATCGGCGGTGTCCGTCTCGAGGATATGGGCGCAGTGACAGAGACCGGTTTTGACCGGTTCACCCAATACACAGAGGAACTAATAATATGAACATGGATGATGAAGTCTACGACGCCTACCTCGAGGCAGGGGCGCTGGCACAGAAAGTGCTCCACCGGGGTGCAGCGCTTGTGAAGGAGGGAGCAAGCCTCCTGGACATGGTTGAAGAAACGGAAGCGATGGTGGAGGAAGAAGGAGCGCTTCTTGCCTTTCCTCTCAATGTCTCCTTAAACGAGGCTGCAGCTCACGACACCGCCATGCCCGGGGATGAGCGGACGTTTTCCAGGGGTGACCTTGTCAAAATTGATCTCGGGGTGCAGATCGACGGCTACATCGCAGACACCGCCCTGACTGTCGACCTCGGCGACCACGCGAGACTTGTGGAGGCATCCCGGGCGGCCCTCGAGGCGGCGATCGCCGCTGTCTGCCCCGGAATAACCGTCGGAGAGATTGGAGCGGTCATCCAGGCAACCATCGAAGAACATAACTACAAACCGGTAGCGAACCTCACCGGGCACGGTCTCGACCGTTATAACCTCCACTCAAAACCCACCATCCCAAACATCGCCATGGCCGGCGGGGCCGTCATCGAGGAAGGAATGGTCTTTGCAATCGAGCCATTCGCCACCACAGGCTCGGGGAGGGTCACTGAGGCAGCGCGCGTGGAGATTTACCAGCAGATCGCGGCCCGTCCCGCCCGCCTGCCGTCGGCAAAGCGGGTGCTCGAGACGGCGCGACCGCGGCGGGGGCTCCCGTTCGCCCGCCGCTGGGTCCCGGGTGACAAGGTCGATATCGGGCTTATGAACCTTGTGCAATCCGGGATCCTTCACCCCTTCCCGGTGCTGCACGAGGTTCCGGGGTCGTTTGTCTCGCAGGCGGAGCATACCCTGATCGTCACGGCCGATGGTTGCGAGGTCACCACGCGGTGAGTTACGCTTATTGATATTACGCGCCAATATGTCTGCTCACGGATATGACCACCGATACGGGTAGGCGTGACGTCCTCGCCGTCATGGAAATCCTGCTCACCGCGGAGATATTCAACCGGAACCAGGATCTTGGCATCAACGACCTCCGCCCGCACTACCGCGAGTTCTTTGGTGCCGGGAGCGGCGGGAACCCTGAGGTTAAGCGCCCGCTGATCGTGAGCGAGGGAGCGATCAAGAAGGTGCTTGGCATCCCAGACACCGTCTGCCAGACCGTCCGCCAAAACCCGTTCGTCGGCTATGACGAGTTCGGGCAGCGTCTGAGCCTGCCCTCGCTCGATGCAGCGGCGGGGTGGTTCCTCAAGAAGGGCGGCGGCCCGCTGGTCGAGGAGAATCCTGCCCTGGCCTATTTTTTTGAGGGGAAGGATGGCGTCCAGGTCAGGTACCAGGACGTCCTGGCGAAGAACCCCCGGTTTGAGGATACGAAGGAGTATATAGAAGCGAAGGTTTCCCGGATCGTCGGGGAGAGCGAGGAGATGCGGGAAGCCCGTGATCTGATCATCATCAGCGCGCCGAATGAGGTCGAGCCTACACTCGAGAGCCTGGTCTGCACCCCGCGGCAGGAAGAGGTCATAAGAAAGATCGGTGTCGCCCTCGAGCACCGGGAATTCTTGAAGCAGCGACGGATCTACGAGTTCGGGCGGTTCCTCTTCGTCGGCCCTCCCGGCACCGGGAAGACATCGCTTGCGCTTGCAATGTCCCGGGAACTTCACATGCCGGTTCTCGAGGTCCGTCTCGCGATGGTCACCTCCCAGTACCTGGGCGAGACGTCAAAGAACATCGATCGGATCTTTGATCTCGCGAAGAAACTGGCTCCCTGCATCCTCTTCATCGACGAGTTCGACTTTGTCGCGAAGACCAGGGTCAGCGATGACCATGGCGCGATGAAACGCGCGGTGAACATGCTCTTAAAGAACATCGACCAGATCAGTTTCGTGAAGAACGGTGTTCTCCTCATCGGGGCGACGAACCACCCCCGCATCCTCGACGAGGCGGCCTGGCGTCGGTTCGATGAGGTGGTGGAGTTCCCGCTTCCCGACCAGGCGATGCGGCGGGCGATCCTTGAGAAGATCGCCGCTACAATCGACTGCGACTGCGACTTCGCGGACCTCGCTGCACGGACGGAGGGATTCTCGGGCTCCGATCTCCGGATGATGATAAAGGAGGCAGTGCTCTCGGCGCTGATGGAGGGCAGGCATCACCTCAACCCGGCGGATATCGAACAGGGGCTTCTCAGGGTCGAGGAGCGCAATCTTATCCGCGATACCGGATACTAACATGCAGATAACGCTGCTTGGGACCGGCGACGCTATAGGGACGCCCAAGGTGGGGTGCGACTGCGAGACCTGCCAGACGATGATGATGGCGGGGAGGTCGCGACTCCGGACGTCCCTCCTCATCGAGAATGAGGGGAGACACGTTCTTGTCGAGTCGTCGCCGGACCTGCGGCAACAGCTCCTCCGGGCTGGCTCACCCCATATCGATGCGGTTCTCTGGTCACACGGCCACTACGACCATTTCATTGGTTTTGGTGAGTTCTACCGTGTCCAGAAGGTGCCACCGGTCTATGCGGCGCCGCCGGTGGTGGCCTACTGTTCTCGCTTCCTTCACTTTTTGCCGCTCGAGAAGCATCCGGTCCCGGCGTATGAGCCGTTCGACCTCTTTGGCGTGACCTTCACGTTCTTTGAGGTGAACCACCCCCCGGTCTACACCTGCGGGATTATGGTCGAGCATGACGACGTGACGGTGGCCTACACCGCCGACACCAGGGAAGATATCCCGGATAGCAGTTGGGAACTCCTCTGCGGCAGCGATATCGATCTCCTCTTTGTCGATGGGATAGCCCCCCGGGGCTACAACATCAGCAAGCACATGAACTATGCCGAGGCGGTCAGGTTCGCCCGCGGTGTCGGGGCGCGGGACTACCGGTGCGTCCACATGAGCCATATGGTCCCGCAGGGGATGCCGCATTCGGGGTACGATATGGAGACGTTCTGCTGGTGATTATCCGGCTTTTTCTCCTTCAGTAAGCCCGGGGATATACGAAGGATAGGTCTTGCAGGCGGCATAAACCCTGCACGAATCGTTAACCCGGACCACGATCATCGGAGCGGTTATGCAGTCATCGGGGTCCGGGTCCTCTGGGCGGAAGACCATCTGGGTGTAATTACCCCCTTCTGATAGGTTCCTTTTGAGAACGTGATCAGCTCGATACTCTCGTTCTCAAGCAACCTGATGACCTCCGGATCGTGAAGCGCTGCGGTCAATGCATCGAGGGAAGTGACTTCTGTCGGGCTGTTCTCCGGCGACTGTGCGTAGGAGCCGGTACGATCCGGGGGGTTCAACCGGTCGCAATCAAGGACCAACTCCGGCGGAGAGATGAATTCCGTGAACTTCACCGGGATACTCTCAATACCCATGCTCTTTGCCCGCTCATCAAGCATCATGTGCAGTGAATCCACGGAAGAGACGTTTTTCGGTGGAGGCGGGCCGTTTCAGAGACCTACCCGGAGATACCCGTCAACGTCATAGCCGAAACCGATGACGGACCCGTTGGGATAGAGGTAGCGTTCCTGTATCAGGTCCCATGTGGCGGTTTTGGAGTTTTCGAGGTCGGAATATGATGCGTTTTGCCCGCCCTTTGAGGAGGGAGGTCCTCCGAGTGTGATGGTGACGGGCTCTCGCTTGTTCAGGCTGGCCTTCAGGAGCTCAACGCTGTTCGTTCGTTCTCCATGTTCGATATCTATGCCACGCTCACCGGCAATCGGATTCGCGGAAGCAAACCCCGGGCAGACCGATACCATCAGCATGAGTATAACAAACACTGCTGTGAGCCGCCTTTCCTCCATTTCTTCTCCTCAATCATGATTGAAATCCGGGTCCTTTGCCGGCATGACGCCTCCCTTCATTGGCATCACTGCCATGAACATAAGAGTGCCCGCATCCTCGTGTTTCCGTTCAGCTACTCTCTTCTAGGTGCCCCTTGAAGAGAGGAGAGGCACATTTACGTATGTAAGTTGTGTGCGCCCCTTTTGCCTCCGGGCACGCGGGGCGTTCACCCGGACGTTTGGTAAACCGGCTGGGTGAACCTCCGCACTGTTGCAGGAGCCGCCTGCGGCGCCCATGGTTAAGAACTCAACGTTCTGCTATATCTCAATTCTGTCACGATCATCTACACGTCGGACTTGTCTGGAAGAATATTCACCCGAAAGCAGGTATAACGTGCCGGGAATGGGGGCCGCGCAGGGCGATGAGAGGTGTCTTCCCCGGTGAACCGATCACCGTTGAAGCGATCCAGCGTCTCACCGATTGGCAATCTTCCTGTCATACAGAGGAAATGTCGTCCCATTCCTGTCGAAACTCCGACCGGTCGATGCCCCGGAGAATATCGCCAGCGGGATGGAATAGCCGGTATAGGCCGAGGCCGGGTGCCCTCAGAGGGCAAGCACCACAGCGCTGTCATGGATAATTGTCGGTAACATTGTCGACATGCGAGAGATATCCAGACGGAACCTCGACTGATGTCTTCTCGATGCACATGTAGTCGATGCTGACGAGGAGGTCGATCGTCATCACCCCGTATTTGATGCGGACAGCAGGGTAGCACCCCGGACCCACGGGTTCGATCGTTGCGGTCTGCGGGCAGCGGGATCCTCCTGGAAGTGGTCGAAGAGTCCACCGGCAACCTCGAAGAACTCCCTGGTCTTCGTGTACTTCTTATGGGGTTCAGAGGCGGGGCGGTACGCTGTTCGGGCGGGTGGGCCGCCCGGTACCGCGCCACGATCCCGTCGAGGCTGGAGGGACTTTCTACCGAGTGGGATCCGTCATCGTCCCAGTAAGACAGCCGTACGGCTCGTTCAGGTACAGGAGCGACGTCTCGTTGTAGGTCATGATCGGGCGTCTCCCAGGTAGATCGTATCGATCTCGGTCGAGGAATCGTGGGTCTTATAATATGTTGGGAAGGGTTTGTTCGGATCCGGAGTGCTCGGCACGAGCGCAGAGCCACCGAGCACCGTCCCGCCCGCCTCGTCGACGGTGACGGCAAACCGGATCTCTCCGTAGCGGATAACGAGGCTCGGGTTCCGGTTGCAGTAAGGGTCGTTTCGTGGGCAAGGATGGAAGAGCACGGCAATCGATTCGGGTTTGCCGCCGTGTCGGATGAGAGCCTGCGCCCGCTCGTCGCCGAGTGCAATCCCAGCGACGTACGAGCCGTTTGTATGGATCTGTTCAGGGGTGGCGACCGGAATTTCGGACACATCAATGTTGGAACGCTGTTGCACCGGTGTCTCCTGCACACCGCCGGGAGAGCCTGCAGCGTCGGCCGCTCCATCGGTGCAGCAACCCACGATACATGCTGATACGAACAACAAAAAGACGACAGGTGCGGCTTTCATCATCTCCCAGCACTCCAGACTGCCGATATGCAACCCAAACTCCATGGAGTTTCCACGCACCACACAGTTCCGCTCATGTACTCCCCATTACTTCGCCAGCGGGGGTCGACATCTCACTTGTGAGAACAATCAAGTATCCCCTCCATGTTGATGATCGAGTACGACGGGTAAAGATAGAAGATTGTCGTGCTGTTATAGATTATAACAACCCTCTCGTTCCGGGCATCGAAGGCGTGCCACCATCCCTCCATCTTATCCTTAGCCTGATGATAATCCCCGGGATGAGGACCTGAAACGGGCTCTGCAACCCAGACCTCGGCACCACAGTAACCCCCGGCGGTACGCCCCTCCTGTTCATCGACTCCGATGTAGAACGACAACCCCTCATTTTGGAACTCCACGGTGGCGGACCCCCTGGCGCGGTCTTTTTTATCATTCATCTCGTTGGTCGATGTGGCGTTCCACTCCTCGAGCCGCACCGGGTCCGCGATGTCCCAAGACTGTAACGGCTCATTGATCGATGTGATGTCCCACCCATTCTCGATCAGGATTCCTGTACGCGGATCGTTTTGAAGGATCGAAGAGATCAACGTGACATTCGGGCTGAAGTTCGGCCCGCCCCTGATCTCGATCTGCGAGAGGTCGACGGGTATCTTCGTACCCCCGGTAGCCGCGGAGGTGGGTGTAAAAGAGCTGTTTACCGGCAACCCTTCTGCAGTGCCGTTCTGCATGCTGTCATCCTCGACGGGGCTCTGCGTATCGATACAACCGCAGGACGCCAGCAGGATCATGAGAACGACAAAAAGAGAACATTCGGTTTTCATTCGATCACCATTAATTCGCAGTATGGAGTACTGATAGAGAGCAACTGGTCGCCATCCTTGTCGAAGACCCGCGTTATCCCGTCCGCCGCATGGACGACGATCGAACCGAACGGTATCCCGTATGTACCGCTCTCTGCCTTGTCCGGTACCTCCTGAAGACATAACATCCCAGAGATTGCGATCGTCTCAATCGATCTATCCATCTTCAGATCAGGAATCGTATACTGATCCAGATCGACACCTGCATCAGTCTGCGCTTCCGCGCTCACCGCAGGCACCAAAACCATGCTCACCAGCAGCACCGCCAGAAGCATGGAGAATGCCTGCACTCCAATTTTCCCATTCATTTGCTTTCCTCCGATAACTTCCCGGAGGCAGGAGAGGCATACCTTCAAGTACGGGGAATGCGCGCATCCCATTGCCTCGGGGCATGCGGGACGTTCACCCGGACGTTTGCCAAACCGGCGGGGTGAACCTCCGCACTGGTGCAGCGCCGCCTGCGGCACCCTCAATTGCTCACTGGTCAGTTTTGAGGTATATCTTTTCTGGGACAAACACCAACTCAAAGAGCAGTTTTTCCGAAAAAAGCGGGGATAACGTCCCGGAGTCACTCCCGACACACCGCCTGAAACGGACCCTACCCGGGAGAACTCCCGTCCAATGAATGACAAAAGCAGCGCCGGAATGAGCAGGAATATTCCAGCAGGTCCGGTGCAGGGACGCTCTCGCCGCTCGCCGCGCGCAGGCCGCCCCGGTACGCCCGTACTGCACCAATTTCTTTGGATATGATAATTTCAGGCACGATACAGGCGTGACGGTCCTCAAACACGTTCGTTCCCAGGATTCGAAGCGGACAGAGACGAGAATAGAATCGGTGTTTGTCCCATAAAACTCATAAAACGCGGAACACAATCCTCCTTCATGGCATCAGCAAAGAGAAAATACGTGGTTTTTGTCCTGCTGCTTGCCGTTGCCTTCCTTGCCGTGCCTCCTGTATCGGCGAACGAAGGCGTCGGATACACGGTCCGCACTTCGGTGTCGGATGACCCGGTGACGACGCCAGGGCTCTCCGACACCCGGCCAGGGCGAGACCAACAGGCACCAATTTTATGTCGGGAGTGAGGTCGCATACCTTGAAATATACCTGAACTGGGGTTCGACCTCCGATTCTCTGGCGTTGACCATCTACACCCCTTCGGGAAGCAGGATCGGCACGTTCCGCGACAGTAGCGACGGAATGACGGATGGCAAGATTCATATCGACATTGACCCAGATGGCAATTATGTGGACCAGGGAACCTGGACGCTCGATGTTTACGGCGAGAAGGTATCATCAGAGAGATCATACACCCTCAACCTCTACCAGCACTAGATCGGGCAGACTCCTCCGGCTGCTCATCCTCTCGATCCTCTTTTTGGTGCTGCTGGTATCGGTAGCCGATGCCACTGAATACACGGTCCGGCCTTCGAGAAATGTCGGGAAAGAGCCCGGCATGTCTGTATCGGGCGAGAAGGTGCAGGAGGTAGATCCTATACCGCTCTGGCTCTTCCTGCTGCTGTGCGTATTTCCCCAACTAACAGCGGCTCCGATCGAGCCCCTCCTTCCCCTGAAGACCGTCGGATATCTCGGGTACAAACGGATCTGCAAAGAAAACGCTCTTGAGAGTCCGCAGAGACGCAAGATCTTGAGATTTGTCAAGAGGAACCCTGGATTGCACTTCAGGGAGATATCGAGGCGTGTACCTCTGACGCGGGGGACGCTTGATTACCATATGAAAACAATGGAATCCGTGGGCCTCTTAAAGACGGTATCGGGAAGAGGGAGGGTTCATTACTTCGTCGCAGATTCATCATACTCGGCCGAGGAAGAGACCCTCATCACCGTGCTGAGGAATGAGAGTCTGCGGAGAATTATAACAGAGATCTATCTCAATCAAGGCGCATGCAACGAAGAAATTGCGGAAGACGTCGGGCTATCCGGAGCTACCGTTTATGAACATCTACGATACCTGAAAGATCTGGGTGTTGTGATCGCTGAGAGGGACGGGCGGTGTGTGCGATATACCCTTGCCGAGAACTATTCTCGTATACTGACGGGCATGCGGATCATTATACCGAACCGGCCCGGAGCGCGGCAGATCCCGCCGGAGGGATAGCCCCGGGGAGGGATATCAGCGCCCCCATCTCTCAACTGAGGTTTGACCCGGTCTCCCACGTTGGCGATCGTTCGTCGTGACGCCCCGCCTCGCTACGGCCCCGAGTGCGCGCACTCTGCCTGCACACCAGTCTTTTGGGGGAAGCACCCGGAGTG
Source organism: Candidatus Methanoculleus thermohydrogenotrophicum (assembly GCA_001512375.1). Lineage (GTDB taxonomy): Archaea > Halobacteriota > Methanomicrobia > Methanomicrobiales > Methanoculleaceae > Methanoculleus > Methanoculleus thermohydrogenotrophicum. The sequence continues at coordinate 15,390 of LFRN01000192.1, forward strand.
TCCGGCTCCGATACCTGTACTCCCGCTCTTTTCCATGAACTTGAGGTCTATGAACGCCCGGATGAATCGGTGTTTGTCCGAGAAACGATATATAAAGAAGGACAGCGAAGTCTCCATCGAGGAAGCCGCACGCGGTATCCCGCGGGGGCCGGGAACCCTGATTGACGTCGGATCCCGGACTCCCACAGCGTGCCCGGAGGGCAATAGGGTTGTCGGCTGTCATCAAGGATAGTCGTTGTGGTTCCATAGTCCTTCCAGGGCATGCATTGAGGTATGAAACCATGAAACCAAATTTCCTTTTCGAAATCAGCGCCCTCTTCGCGGCGCTGTTGATCATCGGTGCCCTCTTCGTGCCTGCGGTGAGTGCGGATAGAGCCTCCCCGGAAGATGCTATAGACGACACCAGTTTGAGCGAACGCCTCCAGTGCGTCATGAACTCTGATAAACTACCTGAACCGCAAAACCAGACAGATGCAAGAGACCACATCCGCACTGTAGATGTAAGAGATCGCATCCACACTGTAGATGCAAAAGATCACATCCACACGGTGCATCTCTCCGCTCTGGGAAAAGCAGAGCCGTTAGCCGTTGAACTTAACGTTGGAGACCTCTACTTCAACGAATCCTGGAGTACATCGGCAATAGCATCTATCGGGGACTACACTTTAAGGGGTGTTTCAGAGGACGGTCTATGGATCAAACCATGGGTGAGATGGGAGTTTAGCGATACCGATTGGTGGGCATGCGGCGATCTGCACTTCGAATTTACCACTGACGGAGGAACAGCCGTTAAAATTTGTCCAGACGGTCTCGGAACCGGTGATTCTGACCGGGGTATGCTAAGCCCTGCCGCTTTCCTGGTACATCCGGGGAACGTCTACGACTTCCACGGGAGCGTCTATCAAGGAGAGGAGTCTGATAAGAGTTCAGGCAGACTCTACGTGTATGGTTAGGGGAAGGAAAGGATGCACAGGAGTCCCGGACCATCTCCTGTTTCTTTTTGGAGGTTATTCCCAATTTCAGGATTCTCACGTCCGCACCCTCCCCTGGCCTGCATGCGTGATGAGCGGTAGAACCGCTCATCTATACCCGCCTCCCGGCGCGCATCACCCTCCCACCGCTATCCCCGGGCCCGGTAATCGCCCGGTTCTGCAATCCCCGGCAATTCGTCCGGTTACCGGTCCCTGATACCGTCGGCTCGAAGGGGGGCGGCGAGGGCCAATTTCCACTGGAGATCTCCCTCCCCATCCACATTACCTACATAAACCTTCAATTTGACGATATCAGCAGTTCCAACCGCTCGATGACAATTCAACGCGTGCCACCGGGCGTGAAGACCCTGAAGGTCTATCTCGACTGGAGCGGGCACCAGCATTCCGGGACCGATTCGCTTACCCTGACCATAACCCTGCAGGGCAGCACCGCGCTTGGTCCCTGCCGTGACGGTGCCGACGGGAGGATGGATGAGAGGATCTCGCTCACCCTCTCAGGGTCCACTCCCCTGCCGTCGGGCACGTGGAAGTTCCTCATCTTCGGGGAAGACGTCCCCCCCGGAGGGAACGGAGTATACGCTGAATGTCATCTATTACTACTGAGGGGTGCCGGGCCTCCGTAGGGGGCTGGACCGTGCACAGGGCAGCTCTCCTGCTCATATTCCTTACCCTGGCCCTGCTCCTCCTCTGGAGCCCCGCAGCGGCAACGATCATCGTCGAACCAGCCCCTCCCGAACTCCCCACTGACGGGATAAACGTCGACGACGAACGGTTCGTGCCGCTCTGGCACTACCCGCCGCTGGAACTCCTCACCATCATCCTCCTCATCCACTGCCCGCTCCTTGCGATGCCCTTCGAGGTTATCTGTTCAGCAGGCATCCTCGTGTTCCTCGGCTACCGGACCTCACGCCACCCCCTGGACCATAAGAAGCGGTCCCGGATCTACGGCTGCATCAGAGACCGTCCCGGGATCACGGCCGCAGAGATCGCCCGTGCCACCGGGATCAACCGCGGGACGACCCGCTACCACCTCTCCCGCCTCCGGGAGGCCGGCCTCGTCAGCGCCGTAAACCGGGGCGGCAGGGTGGGCTACTTCCAGAGCGGCTACGATGCAACCTCAAAGACCATCTGCTGTCACCTCAGGAACAATACCCGCCGGGAGATCCTCGCCCTGCTCCTCGACGCCCCCGGGATCTCCCGCCCTGCGGCTGCCTGGCACCTGCAGAGGCTCGAGCGTGCGGGGGAGTTTGCGGACCGGCTCTTCCTCTGTGAGCCGATCGATTTCGCCCAGCAGGGGACGATGATCGCTGATGCGGAGGAGCTGCTCCGGAAGAGCGACCCCGCCCCGCGGGCCTGCTGGTGGTCAGCCTGCTGGTGGTCAACTCGGCGACCGCCCTCTACCGGACTGAACTTGGTCTTGGGCGGGAGACGGTGCGCACCCTCTCACACCACATGGTCAGACTCCTCGGGCTTGCGAAGAAGTATGATATCCCTGCCCTGATCACCAACCAGATCTACATGGACGTTGAGCGGGACCGGATCTCTGGTCTCGGGGGGGGACGGCGCTTGAGCACATCTCAAAGACCATCATCAGGCTCGAAAAGAGGGATAGCGTTCGGCGGGCGATGCTCCGGAAGCACCGGTCCCGGCCGGAGGGTATCTCGTTTGATTTTGTGATCACCCAGGGTGGGATCAGAGCGGTATAACGCCCGCAAAGACCGTGTCGGCCGGGCCTTCCATGGTGACTCCCCGAAGCGGATGATGAACGGGCCTCCTTTCGTCTCGATCCGCACCTCGTCCCCGACTTTCCCGAGATGGTGGGCGATGGCTGCCGATGCGGTGGCGCCGGTGCCGCAACTCGTGGTTTCGTCCTCGACGCCGCGCTCGAACGTCCGGATCCTGATGGTGTCGCCGTCTCCCTGCTCGACGAAGTTGACGTTCGCACCCTCAACGAAGGTTGGGTGGTTCCTGATGGCGGGGCCGGCGGTGGCGATGTCGACGGCGCCGATCTCTTTTACGAAGACGACGGCGTGGGGGACACCGGTGTTTACGGCATAGACGGCGAATCCCCGGATCTCCTGCTTGTATTCGCCGGTCCCGGTGGCGGGGATGGCGCTCCGCTCGAACGCGGGCGTCGGCATGGTGATGGTCGCGGAAAACTCGTCGTCCGCATACCCCATCGTGACCGGGACGATCCCGGCCCCGGTCTCGACCGAGCAGGACTCTTTGACGTAGCCGGCGTCGTAGGCGTACTTCGCAAGACACCGGATGCCGTTCCCGCACATCGCGGCCTCGCTCTCGTCCGGCTGGAAGAGCCGCATCCTGATATCGGCTTTGTCTGATGGCTGGAGGAAGAGGACGCCGTCGGCGCCGATGCCGAACCTGCGGTCGCAGTAGAGCGCCGCAAACGTTCCTTTCATATCTTCGGGGATGACCTCCCGGGTGTGTTCATCGATCAGGATGAAAATCGTTGCCGTTCCCGTGCAGTTTGGTAAACGCGATCTCCGTGGTGTAAGCCTCTCTTTCATAGGTATTGGGAGCGGCGGGTGATAAACCGTGGTGCCCGGGTGGAGGGTGGCAGGATCTTCTACGGTCTGGTATAGACCGATGTTCCTGGGGACCTACCACTCAGAGAAAGCGGTCAGGACGTGGTTCCCACGGTGCTCTGTGATCTCTCTGCGGGAACCCTCCTTGACGATGCGCACCGCCTCGTCGTAGGGCAGCGGCAACCTCCATGGCGCCACTGTGGAGGGTCGCGTTCACCGTGGGGATGGCGCTCAAGAGATCCTGCGCAGTCGGGGAACTTTGGCACCTGGGTATCATGCCTGCGGGTCTGGACGGATTCCGGAAAACGTAACCGTTACCGGCCGGGAATCCGGGAGGCACCGAATGAGGGAGGGCAGGCACCCCATTGTCGGGGGCCTAACCAGACGGGACCTCGTGACCCCGTGCGCCGGGATAACCCTTCGTACCGGGGTGCCTGGAGACGGGGCGGTCCTGGTGCTTGTTGAGGACCTCCCGGGAATCTCTGGAGAGCCTGTAGCAGAAGGTTCTCTCCTCCCGGTCGATGACGACAATTCCTTCGGCCTCGAACCGCTGCATGTGCTGAGAAACCGTCGGACCGGAGAGCCCGAGGTCTTCTGCGATCTCGTTCCGGGTTGCGCCCGGCGACCTGAGAAGGTGTACCAGTATCGCCCCCGGGGTCTCGTCCCGGAGGCTGGCGATGATGCGCTTCTCGAGGGCGGTATACCGCTGGTTTCGCGCAAAGTACCGGAAGCGGTTCCGGTAGTCCACGGCGGCCACCTTCCCTTCCCGGATGAGCATATCGAGATGGTAGCGGAGCCGCCCTCGCGATGCGCCCGTCAGCTTCCGGAGTTCCCGGGTGCTGGCACCGGGGTGGATGGTGATCTGCCGGTAGAGGTCGCGCCTGAAGTCGTCGTCGAGGACGTTGTGGCGCCTCACTCGCCGGAACCCGAGCGGCAGGAGGATGCTGAGCGCGTAGAAGAGTTCCCCAACGTAGGGGAGCCCGGGCAGGAGCGTGAGCAGGAAGTAGAGGAGCATCACCCGGGGCGGGAGGTCCCAGAACGTGATCTCCTCGAGGTCGTGCATCTCGCCGGTGTACTCCTCCGTCACCGGCTCGACCACGTAGCGGGCGGTCGCCGTGCCCGGGAGCAGGATGGCTGCGAGGGTCACGGCAACGAGAAGAATGGAAGAGATCCGGCTCCACCGCACCATGCTGGATCGTCGCCGGAGGAGGAGTTCAACGTTTCGATCTTCACCGCCAGGCGATCGTGTAGTCCTGGGTGTCAGTCACCTGATGTCCATAGACCTCAAACTGCCATGTCCCGGGGTGCAGGCCGACAGAGTCCTTTATGCGCAAATATATTCTCCCGTTCACGCCGTCGTATGCGTCATAGTATGGTCCGAGCACAGAGTCAGGCGCGTAAATTCTCAGCCGCAGCGAGTTGGACGCATCGCCCCAGTTCAGGTCGATGATGAGTTCCGTTGTGCCTGCGGGAACGTAGGTTGAGAACTAGTTCGTCTCGCCCTGCTTGATGCTACCGGTGCTCATAGGCGTAAATGGCAAGTTCTCTTCGGATATCATGTCCTCTACCGGAGTTACGATGTAGTCGTGGCTCCCGGTCTCCTGTGCCGCCACGGCCGGGACCAGCAGCGCTGCGGCGATCATGATAAGTGTTGCGATTCTGCAGAACTTCATAGAGCATCGTAGAGGGATTTCTAAAACCGCCATATACCTTTTACGGCCACCGCAGCTACATGTCGCGCGGTGTGTAGGTGCGGTGGCCGTAAACTATATTGAACCCCCTCCCGGATAGAAGAGCGTGGATGCCTGAACGGTATCCCGCGGGAGCCCGGCTCAGTCGTAGGGACAGTGCCCGGACCCCCACCGCGTTCCCGGAGGGCAATAGGGCTGTTGGCTGTCATCGGGTATAGCCGTTGCGGTTCATTTTGCCCCTCCGGGGATGCAAACGAATGGAGGTAAAGACATACGTGAAAGGTAAGAGAAGAGCACGCCTTGTGCTCTCTGTGCTTATGTTCGTGTCCCTGATCTTTGCGCCTGTAATGGCAACTGAGTTCGGGGATCCTGATTCCTTGCAAGATCCTTATTTTGGACTTCAGCCCGTCGATCGAATCTCCGTTGATGACGCAGTGAAAGAATCCACTGTTTACTGGTGCTCACTCATTGCAGATGAGAATACCAGAATTAATTACTTTCAGCGCATCGACAAGGCACCTTCGCTTGCTAGTGATGAAAAAGAGTTATTATAAAAGTCTCTGCAGACAGTATGGGATGCGCATCCTGTAGAAGAGAAGAAGGTTCAGAGCTACCATGGGACGGTCACATACATCTCATTTGCTGATGGCTCTATTACCTCCCTCACTCAGGATGAACAAAATTCTCTTGAACAACTCGAGAATGTCTTGAGCGAGACATATGTGGCAGACCCTGGATTGCAATGGACTATGGTAAAAATGCCTGAAGAGGTTTTGTATCCCTACTCAAAGTGGCCCGGGTAAAACAGATTTAGGAGAATAGAACTCATGAAACTCACGAACATCGTGCTTGCCGCGCTCCTGGCGGCCCTCGTGCTCACCGCGGGGTGTGCGTACCACTTTGGAGATGAGGATGCGCAGGACCTCTCCATCATCCGGGTGGATGCATCCGGTGCCGAAATGTGGAGGCATACCATCGACAGCGGCTTTGGAGGAGGCTTTGAAGCGATATTATCGGTGGCTCCGACGCCCGAAGGCGGCGTCTTTGTTTCGCATTACTATCTCTATCCTCCTAGTTCTCATCCGGATAAGCTCTACTGGACCACGTGCATCGGGGCCGACGGGGGCGTTGTCTGGGACAGGGACTTCTCCTCATCGTTTAAATCGATGACCCCGACGCCGGATGGCGGGTTCATCGGCATCACCGAGTTCGGCTTCAGAGTTGTACGTGTCGGCCCGGACGGCAGCCCGATATGGACGATCAATCAGACAATGATCGCAGATGCCCTGCCGAAACCCCGCAAAGACCGCTACAATACACCTCAGTTTAACACCGTCGTTCCGGTCGGTCCCGAGAGGTATGTTATTGCAGGTAATCTGGTTCCATCATGGAGTTTTATGGCAACGGTCAACGGGTCGGGGGAGATCACGGAGGCGAAAAAATTCACTGACCACCTGTCCATCGGAAACCTTGCACCGATGCCGGACGGCGGGTGGGTTGTGGTCGGAGGTGGGCAGGTGTCGCGGTTGCGTCCGAACGATAAGGTTCTCTGGACGAAGACGTTCTGGCAGGCTCCCGACGACCTTCCGGAGAACGTCACGATAGGAGGGCCGTGGGTTCGCGGGTTCCAGGTGAAGGACGGAGAGATCCGGGTGCTCTACGTGGTATCGGTATCCCGGGTGGATGAAGCGACCGCCGTGATCTACGGTGTGGACGAAGCGACCGCTGTGACCTACGGAGACGACGGCACGGTGCTCAGGGAGGTGCACATGGAGGTCCCGCAAAGTTGCCCCATAACCCTTGCTGCAGACGGGGGGTATGCCTTTGCCGCGCTTGAAAGCGATGAGCCCGGAACATACGGACCTCTGTCATCGGAAGGGTCGGATGTCCATATCGTGAAGATGGACGCCGACGGGAACCCCGAGTGGGACCGCACCGTCAGGGGCCCGGTGATCCGGATCGAGACGATCAGCGCGGTCGAGGACGGAGGATACATCCTGGGGACCGATATCCGGCGTTAGGTGCCCGGCCACACCCCTCGCGCGCACTTCTCCTGCCGCCGGTATTCAGGGGAGATGCCGGAGCATTGGGCTTTGCTGCCGAAAGACTCGCCGATTTTTCGGCTCCGGAGCCTTCGAATTTCCGGACAATTCAATGTTTGTCGCAGAAAAGGTACATGGGCGAACGCCGACGCCTTGAGCGGGGAAGCCGCATGCGGTATCCCGCGGGGCCGGGAACCCTGGTTGACGTCGGATCCCGGACTCCCACAGTGTGCCCGGAGGGCCAATAGGGCTGTGGGCTATCATCAGGGATAGCCGTTGTGGTTCCATGGCCTCCCTGAGCACGCATCGAGGTGTGGAACCATGAAACCAAAATTGCTTTCTGGAATCGGCGCCCTGTTTGCGGCGCTGCTGATCGTCGGCGCGATCTTCGTGCCGGCGGTGAGCGCAGCACAGGAGAACGCTTGTCCTGCGAATGAAGGAGATGCAAACCCTGATGGACAGATCTTTTCTGCTCAAAAAACTCTACGAATAACCCCCGAAACTCCCGGAATGTTCAAAGAGGAACTTGTAGCCTATGCTGAGCGAATGGTGGCCGATGAACTGGGCAGAGATCATTATT
>LFRN01000192.1:23278-24030 GCA_001512375.1 Candidatus Methanoculleus thermohydrogenotrophicum
CCGGTACAGTTCGAAGATTCGACATCTAACCTGTTAATCTATTCCCCTGACTCAGATATCATCGGTAATGAAGATACTGTGACGGTAAGTCTCGGAGCTGAGTATCGAGGTATAGGGTGCAGCATTAGCAAGGACTTCGTGCTTTACCAGGACAAGATCAGGCCGAAACCTGGTGAATGCCGGGTGGGAAGTGCCGGCAAGTTCGCGGTTGACTGGATTGGTAATTATGAAGGGACACAGTCTATCTACGGTATCTGCGAAGAGAGGCGGCAGGACTGCGCGGGTTCGGCAGTCCTATGAACCTACAGCCTGACGGGAAGTCAGTTTTAGCGACGGCATGAGATCGACACGGGAATGTGCTCCCGCCTCCGATTCTGGTTTTCGGGGCTCCGGAGAACCAACCCCTCGCAGACTGGCACCAGCGAAGGGAGCAGAACTGTGGTGTCGTTCAAGGTTCTGCTGGGTGACGCGTTAGAACAGCAGCGCTGCGGCGATCATGATAAGTGTTGCGATTCTGCAGAACTTCATAGAGCATCGTAGAGGGATTTCTAAAACCGCCATATACCTTTTACGGCCACCGCAGCTACATGTCGCGCGGTGTGTAGGTGCGGTGGCCGTAAACTATATTGAACCCCCTCCCGGATAGAAGAGCGTGGATGCCTGAACGGTATCCCGCGGGAGCCCGGCTCAGTCGTAGGGACAGTGCCCGGACTCCCACAGCGTGCCCGGAGGGCCAATAGGGCTGTTGGCTG
>LFRN01000031.1 GCA_001512375.1 Candidatus Methanoculleus thermohydrogenotrophicum
TCGACGTTTATCCCATCAGTGGGGAGTTCGGGAGGGGCTGGTTCGACGATGATCTTTGCCGCCGCAGGGCTCCAGAGGAGGAGCAGGGCCAGAATAAGAACTATGAGCGAGACGGTCGCTCTGTGCACGGCCCAGGTCCTTACGGGGGCCCGGCACCCCTCAGGAGTAATAGATGACATTCAGCGTATACTCCGTTCCCTCCGGGGGGACGTCCTCCCCGAAGATAAGGAAGTTCCACGTGCCCGGCGGCAGGGAATCGGACCCTGAGAAGGTAAGAGCGATCTTCTCATCCATCCCCCCGTCGGCACCGTCACGGCAGGGGCCGAGCGCGGCGCTGCCCGCCGGAGTTATGGTCAGGGTAAGCGAATCGGTTCCGGGATGCTGGTGCCCACTCCAGTCGAGGTAGACCTTCAGGGTCTTTACGCCCGGTGGCACCGGCTTCGCGATGGTCTGGTACTCGTCCGGGTGTATCATGCCGACGATCGACTGGATCTCAACGCCGTCGCCGACGTCAGGGGCAGGCGTGCAGGACCAGGCCAGAGCGCCGGAGACGAGGAGGAGAGCGATGAGCAGGATGACAGCAAGCATTCTTTCTGCAACGTGCACACTGCGCTTCGCTACGCTCATGATACCATCATGCACTACGTCCGAACCCCTGACCTTAACCTTTCTGTCCATCGCGTTGAATTGTCATCGAGCGGTTGGAACTGCTGATATCGTCAAATTGAAGGTTTATGTTGGTAATATGGATGGGGAGGGAAATCTCCAGTGGAAATTGACCCTCGCTGCCCCCCTTTCGAGCCGACGGTGTCAGGGACCGGTAACCTGACGAATTACCGGAAATTGCAGAAACGGGCGGTTACCGGGCCCAGGGATAGCGGTGGGAGGGTGATGCGCGCCGGGAAGCCAGTAGAGATGAGCGGTTCTACCGCTCATCACGCATGCAGGCTGGGGGAGGGTGCGGATGTGAGAATCCTGAAATTGGGAATAACCTCCAAAAAGAAACAGGAGATGGTCCGGGACTCCTGTGCATCCTTTCCTTCCCCTAACCATACACGTAGAGTCTGCCTGAACTCTTATCAGACTCCTCTCCTTGATAGACGCTCCCGTGGAAGTCGTAGACGTTCCCCGGATGTACCAGGAAAGCGGCAGGGCTTAGCATACCCCGGTCAGAATCNNATTTTAACGGCTGTTCCTCCGTCAGTGGTAAATTCGAAGTGCAGATCGCCGCATGCCCACCAGTCGGTATCGCTAAACTCCCATCTCACCCATGGTTTGATCCAGATACCGTCTTCCGGGATACCGCTTAACGTATAGTCTCCGATAGATGCTATTGCCGATGTACTCCAGGATTCGTTGAAGTAGAGGTCTCCAACGTTAAGTTCAACGGCTAACGGCTCTGCTTTTCCCAGATCGGAGAGATGCACCGTGTGGATGTGATCTTTTGCATCTACAGTGTGGATGCGATCTCTTACATCTACAGTGCGGATGTGGTCTCTTGCATCTGTCTGGTTTTGCGGTTCAGGTAGTTTATCAGAGTTCATGACGCACTGGAGGCGTTCGCTCAAACCGGTGTCGTCTATAGCATCTTCCGGGGAGGCTCTATCCGCACTCACCGCCGGCACGAAGAGGGCACCGATAATCAACAGCGCCGCGAAGAGGGCGCCGATTCCGGGAAACAATTTTGGTTTCATGGTTTCATACCTTAATGCATGCCCCGGGAGGCCATGGAACCACAACGGCTATCCCTGATGACGGCCAACAGCACCATTAGCCTCCGGGCACGCTGTGGGGGTCGGGGCACGACGCCAATCGAGACACCCGGCCCCCGCGGGATACCGTTCAGGCATCCACGCTCTTCTATCCGAGAGGGGGTTTGATATAGTTTACGGCCACCGCAGCGCTGCTGGTTACAACCGTGGCAGCGCAGGAGACCGTAGGTCGCAACTCCACCGCAAACCCCTCAGGAGGTGAGAGTGCGCACAGCGGTGGAGCCGGGTAAACGCCATAAGAGATTGTTGCCTGCCGGTCAACTTCCGCTCCAAACGGTTCGGAGCTACAACTCCCCTATGATCGGCGCGACCAGATCCTGGAGTTCTTTGCGATCCCGTGATGTGCCCCAGACCCCAGGTCCACTATCCGCCCGCGTGATGATCATGTCCGCCGGATGGTGGACGAGATCCAGAAAGAATATCACCTCATTTGCTGTGATCTCCTTCGGCGCTCCACTGACGATGTAACCCGTCTCGAACTCTGTCGGAACCGGGAAGTGCATCGCTACGTAGGTAGCGTTCTGTTTCATAGTATCCAGCTCCTCCTGCGAGAACCCTGTCTTATACTGGCCGGAGATACACCGGATCTGCTCGCGGCACTCCTTTTCGAGGGCAGAATATTCGCGATCTTCCGGATAGATGAGGATGCTCCCGCCTCCGCGAGCGTGGATCTCAATGGACGAGACATTCTCCCGGAGGGCGGCCGTCGGCCGGGCTGTCTGGTTCGCCGCGTGCTCCGGGGGTCCCGGAAGCGCCTCCGGCAACACCAGCGCGGCGACCAGGATCAGTGCAGCCGCGGCGATAAGGGCGATGACGAGATACAGGATCTTCTTCATGGACATGCTCCGAAAAAGGGAAGGAGGCCGGGAGCGGTCACTTGACCGCTGGGATCTCCTCCCTGAAGTCGGGAGATGCGGGGACGTAGCGGACGAACGAGGTCTCCTCCCCGGTCCCATCCCGCACCTCACCGGTGAAGATGTAGACCGGGATGAGGTAGGCAGGCTCGTCCATCGCCGGTGCTTCATAGTAGCCAGGTTCGATCCCGGTGATAACCACGGTCTGGCCCTCTGTGTCAGCCGCTACCCCGGCGGCCTTTAATTCTTCAAACGCCTCCTGCGGCGGAATGACCACTATCTCCTTCTCCGGGGTGCAGTCCCTCCAGAGTTTGTAGACGTTCAGGATATCCCCGCCATCGCCGATCTCAACCGTCAGTTTCGAGCCGACAACCGGCCGGCCGTCGATTGTGCGGGAGTAGGAGATCTGAACATCCTCAAAGGCGATGCCGATCTCTTCACCGTTCTCGTCGTACTCAACGATCCGGGGGTGCTCGATGCCAGAGAGAACTGCACCGGGGGGCATCAGACCGGTCTTCTCAAGATACCGGGTTGCGATTCCGACCGCCTCATCATCTGAAGGGAGGTTTTCCGGCAGATCGTTGCCGTTTGGGTTCATCCAGCGAGGAAGATCGATCAGGGCAACGCGTCCTGACCTCGTATGGACTTCCAGTGAGTAGGGGTCGTCGGAGAGCAGGATCTGGTCATGCGACTCGCGGATCGTTCCTTCCAGGCCCATCTTCTCAGCCATCGCTGAGACGAGTTCTGTCGTGATCTCCGGTTCCACCACCCGATACAGGACGACCGTCTCAGGCGTTGATGGGAACGCAGCAGAGAGGGTGTAGGTGGGGTTTGCGGTACTCCCTGATTTCATGCTGCCTGTCAGGTCAGAATGGTCAGCGCCGGGTGCATGCCCGTCACTGAGAAGCAGGGGTATGCCAATGGCACAGAGTACTCCCAGGAGCGCAAGGATTCCGGCGCTTATCCCAATTTGTTTTATATTCACCTGATCACCTCAACACTGGTACTTGCTATACAGGAACGACGTTCCGGGTGTCCCCTGGTCCCCGTGGCCGTAGACATAATCAGACCAGCAACCCTCGCGGGCGAGGGCTGCCGCATACGTTGTCGATGGTTCTGTATTTTTCGCTGCAATGAACCACGCCGTGATGATCGGCTGAGTTGTCCACGTGCCAACCATCCGGTGTACGAAGTTAGAAGCTCTGTTCGAGACATCGTGACATTCAGTATGGAAGCCGGTCATCGAATGTAGGCCCCCAAATGCATAACTCCATTGAGTTCTTTGCCTATATGAGATGTCAGGTAATGTAACGCTGTACCGCTGGACGATACTTCCAAATTCCCAGGATGATTATACCCGTTGATTCCCTGATAGTGGTGTTCATTGATCCTAATTCCTGAATCTGCCTGTAATGAAGTTGATTGTGGCGAGGCCTCCAGGCTGTCGCCAACTCTAACGGAACGGTATTTATGTAACCGAGTAAGCCCTTCGGAGAGTTCCTTGCTCCTACTTTCATTCATGCCGTCAAGATAGGTTACTTTCGGCATTTTTTCAATCGTTTGAGAAATTTCTTTGTCACTTAATCGATTTCCTGCATCATCAAAGAGATGAGGGCTTCGCTCTAATACTGCATCTCTGTCTACCGGATCGCCTCCGGACGGACGGGTGTCTTCCTGGTTGCTCTCGGTTGCACTCACCACCAGCACGAAGAGCGCGCCAGCGATTAACAGCGCCGCGAACAGGGCACCGATTCCGGAAAGGGATTTTGGTTTCATGGTTCCACACCTCGATGCATGCTCCGGGAGGCCACAGAACCGCAACGGCTATCCCCGATGGCAGCCAACCGCCCTACTGCCCTCCGGGCACGCGGTGGGGGTCGGGGCACGACGCCAATCGAGACACCCGGCCCCCGCGGGATACCGCGTGCGGCTTCCCCGATCGAGACTTCGGCGTTGCTCCCCATAACGTTTCTCTCCATCGCGTTGAACTGTCACCGCGGCTCAGGCCCGCTGGATCTCCCAAAATAGCAGTGATGAGTCCGATTCATGAGTGGGATGCCGATCTCCAGTCGAAACCGACCCTGATCACCATCTCACGGGTTTGAGAACACACGCCGACCTAGAACCCTGTACACATCCCGCTGATATCGAGATCCGGCGATACCATTGATCCGTTTCCGGCGCGGCCCCTCGTTAGAGGGGAGATGCGCGCAAGGTGGGCCACTCTCTGCCGGCACTGGGCATCACCATAACACCTCATCTATGATATTCGTCTGTGCATCGGGGCATACTGTTTCGGCGTTTCATCTCGAATGGACAAGGAGACCCCCTGCGCAAGCGGGGGGTAGTTGACCAGAACCTCCAGACCCCTTGGTTCTGCTCACCGCAGATCGATCCGCATGAACCGCACATAGGCGACGGCGAGGAAGATCGCCGGGAACGCAAGAAGACCAACGATATTCTGCCAGACCCCGCCCAGCGAGGCTGTCAGGTCCTCCCCGGTCAGCGCCCCCCGCATCACCCCGAAGTTGCCGTTGGGGCTGAGTGCCAGCATCATATTTTGGACACCGCCGTAGGTCGTGGCGTGAACGTGCATCTCCTCCTGGTAGCGCTGCACCTCGTCCGGCGGGGCATCGGCACCGGGCCACGGCGGCGCGGGCCCGGCAACCGTTCTTGCCACATCCACGGCAACGATGGGCACCACCGTCGAGAAGAGGATGAAGACCGCCATTGCCCAGGCAAGCGCCCTGCCGCTATCCTCACTGAACGCGGAGAACGCGACGGCGACACCGAAGTAGGCGAGCAGGAAGAGGAGCGTGGCGCCCCAGCAGCGCACCACGAACACTGCATCGTGCGGGGTCACGGTGAGCCCGGCGACGAGCACCCCGCCCAGTGCCAGGGCGAAAACCGCGGCGGATGCGAACGCCAGCACCGCGGCGCCGCCCAGGGTCTTGCCGGTGATGACCTCGTCGCGATAGACCGGCCGGGAGAGGAGCACCTTCAGGGTGTCCTCCTCCCGCTCCCCTGCGATGAGGTTGAACCCCACGGCGATCGCAATCAGCGGCCCGAAGATCCCGAACGTGTCCCCTATTCTCTGGAAGATCAATCCCGTCAGCGGGGGCGGGGGTGTGGGGAGGTGAAAGAGGGGCGAGGGGTCGGCATGCGCCGCCCTCTCCAGCGCTCTCTCCAGGAGGAACTCATACGATCGCATCATGCTCGCATAACTGGTAAGAGTAGTCTCCAGGGAAAGAACGGTCAGGATGCCGAAGAGCGCGAGCACCAGGAGGAACGTCCGGTCAGTGAGGTGGTCGGCAAACTCTTTTCGTGCGATGATTGCCACACGGGAGAGGTCGATTGTCATCGATGTATCACCTGTTCACCCGATATCCATCCTCTGGAACGCGATGAAGGCGATCCCGAAGAGCACGAGCGGCGCCATGAAGAGCACCAGCACGTTCTGCCAGAACCGCGCGAGGGCGTCTGTCGGGTGGGCCGTCTCGTCATACGGGAGATGCATTATAGAACCCTCGATGAACGTGTAGCCGGTGAGCCGCGGTTCAAGGGCGCTCGTTGCAACCAGTTCGTAGTTCCACTGCGGGGCGAAGACCGTCACGACACTGTTCACCAGCTCGAGCCGGGCCTGGTAGGCGTCCCGTTCGGAGAAATTTGTACCCGGGGGAGGGTGAGGCCCACAAACAACATCCTTTGCCACTGCTCCCGCCGCCGGGATAAGGGCAGTAAAGATGAAGAACGCCACCAGGGCGTATAAGAAAGCCTTTCCTGTCCGGGGCACCATCGTCGAGATCGTCAGGGCGAGGCTGAAGTAGAACGACAGAAAGGCAACCGTCACGAGCCCGAAGAGCGCGATCATGACCAGGTCGTCCAGGCCGGGCACGATTCCATCAACGAGGAGGAGCCCGAGAGAGGCAGCAAGCCCGGCGAAGACGAGCGTCGTCAGGGCAAGAATGCCCCCCAGCGCCTTGCCGGTGATGATCTGGTCCCGGAAGAGCGGCCGGACAAGGAGCAACTTGAGCGAACCGGTCTGTCGTTCCCGCGAGACGAGGTCGAACCCCATGGCGATCGCCAGGATCGCCCCTGTGGTCGAGAACGCCGCCCGCGGGAGGCCGGAGTAGACGTCCGCGGCAGCAGGCGGGACGGAGCCAAATTCCTCGACACCCCACGGGGTGATGACAGGACCTTCGGCGTATGCCTCGGCCTTCGCGTGGTAGCCGGCAAGACCCTGCTGGAACGGGATGATGCAGACCACGAGGAGCAGGACCGCAAAGACAAGAAATGTCCGGCTCGTCAGGTGATCGGTGAACTCCTTGCGGGCCACTGTCAACAGACCGCTACCGGTCGACCGGTTGCTCCGGGTCGGGGATGGATTATCGCCGATCATATTTCACGCTCCGAGGAAGGTTGGGAACGCAGACGGTCCCGGATCTGGAGCCCCGAAAACCCGGAGCGGGAAGCACATCCTCGCGCCATCAGTCTCGTGCCGTCCCTA
>LFRN01000167.1 GCA_001512375.1 Candidatus Methanoculleus thermohydrogenotrophicum
CCCCTGCACCTCCTGGACGAAGACCATGCTCGGGATGTTGTTGACTACCGAGTAGAGGAATGATTTCCACTGGGCCACCCGCTTTGTGGCGCGCATTCGTTCGGTGACGTCGCGGCAGACCACCCGGTAACCAGTGAAGTCACCGATTATATCATAGATCGGCGTCCCGCTCACCTCGAGGATGACAGCGCTCCCGTTCCGGTGGAGCATCGTCCACTCAAAGAGGATTCTGGGTTTTGGGTTGGCAAGGAGTGCGGCCAGCTGTGCCCTGACGCGTTCCGCCTTTCCGGATGCCATAAAGTCGTAAGGAGTCTTCCCGAGCATCTCTTCAGGCGCATAACCGAGGATTTCCCGGCTCTTTGGGCTGACGTAGGTGAACGCGCAGGTCTCGTCCACGTTCAGGATGAGGTCGTTGATGTTCTCGACAAGGCTCCGGAAGAGCATCTCGCTCTTGCGCAGGGCCTCCTCTGCGCGTCGTCTCTCGGTGATATCCTCGAGGATGATGGTGACTCCTGGTGTTCCATCGTTGAAGACGGTGGGGAGGAACTTGACCCGGAAGAAGAATTCCTCGACATGTCGCAGGAACTGGAGTTCTTCCACAACCTCACTGCCGTTGAGCGCATCGGTGATCCGCCTCTGTATCAATGGATGGTCAAACGCGGCAAGCTGCGACTTCTCAACACTCTTTCCTGTAATATCATCCCGCTCTACCCCCGCAAATGCACAGACCGCATCGTTTGCCTGGATGATCCGTCGGTTGCGGTCAAGCACCAGCACCAGGTCTGATGAGAAGTTGAGCATGGCGGAGATGGGAACCCTCTGTGAGAGGTAGAAGACCTTGGCTTTCCCATAGGTCTTCATCTCTACCTGGCCCGAGACGAGGAGGACATCGAGGTACCGGGAGACGGTGTTCCGGTTAACTCCAACGGCGGCAGCGATATCGGAGACCGACATACCTCGTGGGTGTTCTTTCAGGACTCGAAGTAGGGGAGAGACTGCATCGCTGTTGGGGTCCATGTGGATTCTATTTCGCGCCCTAAGATATAGTGTTTTGCAGCGGCGCATGGCGTTGATGACTTACCTAATGCTAAACCACAATGCAAGGCGTTAGAGAAAAAGAATATATAGTAAATCGATCAACACGTGATCCCCAGAGTCAGTTAGAGAATGGGGAAATCTCTACTGCTATCCGGGCCATGGGCACAGCTGGTCCGGACCGGCGCAAGATCGCGGCTGGGGCCGGTGAAACCTGAAATATTTGCACCAGCGTCATGGTTGAAGCTTTTGCCCGGGAACGGGCCCGGGCACACCTCTCTAAACCCTCATACCAATGCGGTGGGACGGCACTCCGGGGCGGCCGGCACAATCGCCCCAGAGTGCCGCAGCAGCCATCGCGTGGTTATCACGCACCCGACAACACCCCTCTTTTTTATCCTGTGAGGATAGTAGCATTGACTCCGGGTGTCCGGCCATCGGGAGGGGCGGTCCGTCAGGCCAGCAGGGACCCCAGCGCCCCGGGAAGATCCTCCTTTGCCGTGACCACCTCTGCAGACTCCTCAAGCATCAGGTTGACTCGCTCGTGGTGCCCGGCGAGCCGGAAATCGGTCCGGAGTGCGACAACCCTCTTTTTGAGGGCATACGCATATCCCATCTCCCAGGACGTCCCAGAATCAGCGTCTGCACCATCGATGACCGCCACCACGACATCGGCGTCCCGGAGCGCCCGGAGGTGCTGCGTGAATATGGCCGCATGCTGCTCTCGGCACCGGGTGTGGCTCGTGTCCCCCACCTCCTGGGGGAGATAGACATCGAAGAGGTGCCGCTCGAGGAGGTCGTGGAGTGCCAGGTTGTAGGTCTGTTCCGCCTCGGAGAAGAGCGGGGCGGCGAGGTAGATGCGGTATCGGGCGAAGTCCTTCACGTCTACCACACGGATCTCAGGGAATCGGGCGAGGAACGCCCCGCGCCCGGGTTGTTTCTTGGATGAGTAGTACGTGGTATTCACCCCGCAGGCGGGAGAAGAGTCCACCCCGACGATCGCAAGCGGTGGCTCACGGCGCTCTCTGATCGTGGTGCGGACTTCCTCCTCGAGCCGATCGAGGAGCGCCGTAAACCCCGGTGTCGCGAGCCGTTCGAGGAACGAACCTGGTGGCCGGTCGGCTCCGAGGTAGATCGTCTCCGGGCAGGGGAGCGGGACCATCTCGATGGAGAAGCGTCGGCAGCGCTCAACTGCGCGGTGAAAGTGATGGATATCCTCGTCAGTCGTTATCCCCCGGGCGCGGTATGTGGGGTTTAGAATGCAGGGAGCGACGAGCACGTACATTGATAGTACCTGGATGGCGTACCATAACAAGATAGATGATACCGCTCTACGCCTACCGCGACAACACCTGTGACCCCAGGAAGTGCACGGCAAAGAAACTCGCACAGCGCGGACTTGCCGTCATCGTCACTTCCATCGCGAGGATCCCCCGTTCGACCCTCCTTCTTGACCCGACCGCGGAGCAGGCGGTCTCACCCGCCGACCGGCACCTCCCCTCGATAACGGCGCTCGACTGCTCCTGGGAGGTGCTCGACACCGGCGCTGTTTCCTCCTGGCGTAACCGTCGGGCACTCCCGTTCCTTGTGGCCGCAAACCCGATAAACTTCGGCCGGCCGTTCCGGCTGACCACGGTGGAGGCGATGGCCGCAACGCTCTACATCCTCGGGGAGAAGGAGCAGGCCCGGGTGATCCTTGCCCCGTTCAGGTGGGGACTCCGGTTCCTGGAGGTGAACGCCGAGCCCCTGGAAGACTACGCGCAGGCAAAGGACAGCAGCGAGGTTGTTGCCATCCAGGCGCTCTACATGTAGCGGGGCAATTGCACAACCTTGTATTTCCCACCTGCTTTGTATCTTTTGTGGCCTTCTGCGTGAAACAAAGGTTCACCAGCCAGGATCTAGCCTCACGTAGAGGCCGCAAATCCCGGGCGGTTACTATGTGGGGTCACTACACCCCTTAAAATAAGGATGTCTCGATG
>LFRN01000257.1:0-2808 GCA_001512375.1 Candidatus Methanoculleus thermohydrogenotrophicum
AGGCGATCCAGTGGGTCATGAGAGGGAATTGGTGGAGCAGGATAATCAAACTTATTCAGGGACAACCTGTTGCTCTTGCCCTTGTAGCCCTACTCACCCAGAACCTTGAAGAGGGCGTCCCGTGGGTCCTTATAGTAGATGACCATCAGCCGGGATGCCAGGTCATCTGACATCTCGTTGAGTTGCCTTCGGCTGGAGACCGGGAGCAGGATCGCTGTAGCCCCGTTTTCTGCGGCTAACTCCGCCATATCCAGCGCGTTGTAGACCGGCTCGACCGTCCCGCCCACACTCATCCCTCCTGCTATGACAACACCGCCTTTGAGGCTCCTGCCCAGCGCTGCAGAGCAGAGGGCAAGAAGGAGCGGCATGCCCAGCGATGATGCCCCTTTTACCGCGGTGAGGGCACGGACCTGAACCGAGAATTCGCTTCCGAGCGGATCCCGGTCACCGATGAGCGATTTTGCCTGGGTGTAGAGTACCTGTTCTGCAGCGCGGAGCCCCTCGCGAAGCCCGGGGGGTGCTCTCACGTTGATCAGGCGTATGGATGAACCCGGCGTGACCGTGACCTCGATCTTGTAGAGGCCGCTTCCTTCGTTCTCGTCTCCGGGACCGACCGCCCAGGCCTGACCCGGGGGCAGCGGGTCCTGGCCGATCTCGTTTTCGCTGTGTAACTCAGGGGTTGAAACATACTGTTCGATGCCGTCCAGACCGAGCCTGTAGCTGAACATCGTGTTGCGGAACTCGGCAGACCCGATCCGTTTCTGTTGCTCTTTGACCCTGCGACGGCATTCAAGGGCCAGGCGCACCGCCCATTCAAGGATCTCATCAGCGATCTCCATGTCTGGTGAGGGGTAGACGAGTTTCAGGAGCCCGTTTATGGTCTTGTTCACGGCCCGGCGGTCGCGTCCGCTCAGGGCGTCCCCGAAGAAGACACGGTCGTTGATGAGGTGGAGTCTGTTCTCGCTTCGAAGCTGCCGCCAGCACTCGCTCAGGAAATCGCTGACAAGACCAAAGTGTTCAGTCATCATGTCAGGATGAATCTTCGGGAAGTCCCATCCCGGGACATAACTGTGAATCCGGTCCATGAACGCGGTATCGTCGCGGATCTCCTTTGGCAGCGGGCCGAAGAGGTGGCCCACCCGCTGCTGGTGATCGACGTCAACGTCGAAGTTGCCGAGCATGACAATACCACCCTCGGCCCTGATGCTCTCCCTGCCCCGGGAGAACTCCCCGCTCTCCATATACCCTTTCATGATGTTGACGCCGTCTTTCTGGTCGAAGTTGATCCCTGAGACCTCATCGAAGCAGACGATGTCATACTGGCACACGAGACCGCGCTGGCCGGTTGCGTTGTTCACGAACATCTTGGCGACCGTTGCTTTTCCGCCGGAGACCAGGTGGGAGTAGGGGCTGACCTGCTGGTAGAGGTGACTCTTTCCGGTCCCGCGGGGGCCAAGCTCGATCATGTTGTAGCCCTTCTCGACAAACGGGACCATACGAAGGAAGAGGACGTCCTGAGCTCTCGGGGAGAGCGAGGAGGGTTCGAGCCCGATGCTTCTGATGAGGAACTCCTTCCACTCCTGGTCTGACATGCTCGCCCGGCCGCGGGTGACGTCGTCGAGGACGTTCCTCTTTGAGAGCTGGATGGGACGCAGGCGCGTGATGGAGAACGGCCGGTTGCTCTCGGGATCGCCGTATGCGAGGTCGATCTCTGCGTAAAATCCGCCGGTCAGCATCCGTTCATGCTCGTAGATGAGGTCTGATGAGATATGGACGTCGTTTAAGAGGAGAGAGGGGACCGTGGCAATGAACGAGTCTGATCTTGCATCGAGTCTGGCGGTGATGAGGTCGATGACTTTGACGCTGCCGTGGATTTTTGCCTGCGCTTTGTAGAGTTCTTGCTCCCCTGCACGGACGATGCGTTCGCCAAGCTGGCGCTGGACGATCTCAAGCCCTTCTTTGATCTCGTCTTCATCGGTTGTGGCACAGTACTTTCCGATGAGGAACTCGGCAACGTAGGTGGGGACCGGGTAGTTTCCTTTGAATTTCTGCGCGAGGTCTTTTCTGACAACGTAGCCATCGAAGACGTCGGCAACCAGCTGGTCGAGGGCGTCTAATTCTGCTGCCATGGGGCTACTCACCTCCGATTATTGTCTGCCGCTGGGCCAGGGTGTTTCCATCCTTATCCAGGACGACGATCATCGCACCTGTTCCCTCGAGGCTGTCGTTTGGGATGACAAGCGAGACTTCTCCTTCTGGGGAGGTGGTTTTTGCGTCCATAGCGACACTGGTCTTCGGGTCGCCGGGTTCTTGCCGGATGTCGACGGTATATCCTTCGCCGCCGCCCTCGATGGTGATATAGCAGCGGAGTCCTCTCCAGGATGGCGTCTGGATGACCAGGCTCCGCGCTCCGGGCGATCCCCGGGTGACGATGATCTCGGGGACGACAACTTCCTGCGGGCTTAGCCCTCCATGGTCATACTCCTTGCCTGCCTCAAAGCAGGTGATGCCGGGTGCGAGGGCTATCCGGTGGGTTCGATTCCAGAACCACGCTACTGTGGGGAGAGAGACGCTGCTGTCGGGCAGGAGCTCTGCGTATCTGCCTTTCTTGGATGCAACGAGGGAGGGAGGAAGGTCGGTCTTGACCAGACCGCCGGGCAGGAGGAGCCATCCATGGTCGGTGACGACGCGGACCTGCTGCCACCCGGCATCGAGGAGGTCGATGATCCGTCGCTCGATCGTTGCGAGTTCGCCGTCCAGAACGCTCGGCAGCTCACTGCCTTTATCATGCCCCTCACGGTCGATGTT
>LFRN01000257.1:3023-4136 GCA_001512375.1 Candidatus Methanoculleus thermohydrogenotrophicum
GCTTCAAGCCACGCCCGTGCGAGGGTGCGGATCGCTGCGGTGACGGCTTCCCGGTCTTGCCTTTTCTCGACGCAGGCCAGCGCCCTGACGATGGCGTCGTCGGCCTTCCAGTATTCCCGGGCGTAGCGCTCTGCCTGCTCAGGTATGGTCCCGCTGAACCTGAAGTCTTCTGTCAGTTCGGCGAGCCGGGCGAGGTGCTGGAGGGCGAAGGCAAGCGGGCTTTCGCCGAGGTCGGCCCAGACCCATGAGCGGCGTTCTCCATGTTCCGCTTCAAGCCGCAGGATCTCCTGGCGGGCTTCGTCGTGGGAGGCGTCCCGGAGGTTGAGGAGTGCCTGGCGGAGGGCATCTTCCATGGTCTCGTTGATCTGGGGCCATGAGTCCCGGAACATGGGGAGCGGCGGCATTTCGGCGTTCCTGAGCAGGGTGGGGATGTTTGGGTAGGCATGCGGGTTCTCTCTGTAGCGTTCCCAGACCTGCGCCCACCGCTGGTCCTGTGAGGCGAGGAGTACGGCAGCGGTTGCGACGCCGTCGGTATGGGGATCGAATCCATAATCCGCCTTGTACATGTATCGGAGGAGCGGCCATCTTTCGGCACCTATCCGTTCCTTCTCTTCCTGGGGGGAGTTCATCCAGAGGAGGATCTGTTTTTGGTAGTCTGACTGGGTGAGGCTGGCGAGGTAGGCGGCGTTGAGGGGCTGGTGTGCCCGGATCGATCGGAGGGGTTCGTTGCAGAGTTTGCCGACCGTGCTTCTGAGGGCTGCTTTTGTCTCCTGGTCGGTGGTGGTGGCGATGTCGAGGTGCGCCTGGAGGAATCCTGCCACTGTCCAGTCGCGTCCGTTCCGGTGGGACCAGATTGCGCCCCGGTACTGGAGTTCGGCAAGCGGCCGGAGGGGTTCGGGGCAGTCCCCGATATTGCGGAGTTCGATCCTGGAGTGGCCGGGGAGATAGATGATCGGCGTCTCATCGTCGGGGAGCCCTGCTTCGGGAATGGTGCCTTCGATGAGGCAGCGGAGGTAGATGGCCGGCCCCCGCCAGCGCCCGGGGTCGTAGTCGCCAAGTGTTATGATCGGCAGTCCTCGCTCTTCTCTGAGGAGGGTCGCCACCGGCTGCCAC
>LFRN01000276.1 GCA_001512375.1 Candidatus Methanoculleus thermohydrogenotrophicum
AGTGACTCGCTCCAGTTCTCGATGTCATGCCTGGTGTAGCCGACGACCGTCGGTTTCCCGGTCGTCCCTGAGGAGACGTGGTACCTGACTAATTCATCCCTCGGCGTGCAGAAGAGTCCGTCCGGATAATTATCCCGGAGGTCCCGCTTGTACATAAACGGGAGTTTCCTGATGTCCTCCAGTGTCCTGATATCATCAGGCCTGACCCCCTGCTCCTTCATCCGCCGCCGGTAGAACTCACTTGTCTCGTAGATCCGGGAAATCAGCGCCTTTGCGAGCCTGTACTGGACCTCCCGGAGGTCTTCAGGCGGCATCTTCTCTACTGACGGGTTCCAGCATCCCATCACAGAATCCTCCGACGGTCGATGACCCGTTTTGCCTTCCCCTCAAACCTGGGCAGCGATCCCGGTTCCACCAGTTTTACCGCGGTCCGGAGCCCGAGGGTGTTGTGGAGTTCGCCTGCGATCTTCTTCTGGATGCGGGCGAGGTCCTGGAGTTCCCCGGAGAACCCGGCCCTGGTCATCTCCACCTCAATGGTCATCTCGTCGAGGTGTTTTTTGCGGTCGACATAGACCATGAACTGCTCCCCGACCTCGGGGAGAGACCGGAGCACGTGCTCGATCTGCGATGGGAAGATATTGATCCCCCGGATAACCAGCATATCGTCGCTGCGGCCCGTGATCCTCTCAAGCCTCTGTC
>LFRN01000078.1 GCA_001512375.1 Candidatus Methanoculleus thermohydrogenotrophicum
CAGCACTCCGTGATGATGCTCCCATGGTCAGACAGCGTGCTGAGCGGGCGCTGGTTGATATGAGGGAGGCAGCAATCCCCGCGCTCACCGGGGCACTCTCCGACCCCTCTATCGAGGTTCGGGCAGATGCCGTCAGGATCATCGCGCGGATAGGCGGCGAAGAATCCCTTCCTCCCCTCGTCGGGGCAGCACTCCGTGATGATGCTCCCATGGTCAGACAGCGTGCTGAGCGGGCGCTGGTTGATATGGGGGAGGCAGCAATCCCCGCACTCACTGGGGCGGCTGCAGAAGCGCTTCCTGAGACCCGGGAGAGGCTTCAGCGGATCATCGACGAGATCCGCCAGTCAACCACCTCCTCTCGTCGGGGCATGATGCCGTAGGTGGCACCATGCTCTTTAGAGACCTTGCGATTCCACCCCTCTCCCCGGTGAGGGGGAGCGGACCGCAAATAGGCCGGTTGACAGCGGCCCTGCTGCATTCAGGTCGGGGTTCTCCGTATGCCCGGACGCAGGGCAGCGAAACGCTGCTTGACTCCGGCGGTTGTCGGGGTGGACGAACCCGCAGAGACTGCACCACTGCTGGTATGAAAAACGTCCTGTGAGTATGGCAGAACATCCTCCAGACGCCTCTGAATAAGGATTTGAACCGCGATTGGTCATCTCCGTTTTTCATCGGGCATGCCTGTGGCCCCACGGGGCATCATGTGGTTTTGATCCGAATCACACTCTCCTCACGC
>LFRN01000270.1:0-539 GCA_001512375.1 Candidatus Methanoculleus thermohydrogenotrophicum
CTACTCCCTTTGAGGTTGCAGCCCCAATCTC
This sequence comes from Candidatus Methanoculleus thermohydrogenotrophicum, assembly GCA_001512375.1. Lineage (GTDB taxonomy): Archaea > Halobacteriota > Methanomicrobia > Methanomicrobiales > Methanoculleaceae > Methanoculleus > Methanoculleus thermohydrogenotrophicum. Next base: position 32 of record LFRN01000270.1, read on the forward strand.
ATAATGTTGAACGCCCGCGTTCTGGTCGCGAGCCCGGTGAGGACGGGAGTGGACACGGTCAGAGAGCGCCTTTTTGACGATCATACCACACCTGGAACACTGCTGAGACGCGATTCACCGGGGTTCACCAGGATCACGCGAGAACCAGCCTCTCCCGCTTTGTTCTCTGTGATCGTGATGAATTGATTCCAGGAGACATCGGCAATGCTTTTTGCCAGATGAGGGTTCTTCTGCATATTTGTGATGTTCAGGTCCTCAAAACACGAGCATCCGGGAGGGAGGTCTGGTGAGCAAAATTGTGGCGCCGATTGGCGATCCGTTCATGGATGCGTGCGACAACCGTTTAGGAGTTTCCACTCTCCGTTTTTGAAAGTTTCCTCTGCGCCTTCGCAAGCGCTTTCTCGTCGGTGCGGAAGAACCGGGGATTCTTGTTCTTCTCTCCGTTTGATAAAGTAGCAAAGGATTCGAGACCTGCATCGACCCCGACCACGGTATCTTTCTCTCGTGC
>LFRN01000270.1:643-1355 GCA_001512375.1 Candidatus Methanoculleus thermohydrogenotrophicum
TATCATACCGTCCCTTCCCCTTGAACCGGGGATACCCGGGATTCTCCCCGGCCTTCACCCGTCGGAAGAAGGCTTTGGACGCGAGATCCACTCGAACCAACGTTCTCGGAGAACTTGTGAATGAACTGACTTCAGGGCCGGATTCTCATGTTTCCATTGTGGGGAAAGGTTATTGGTGTCGTATAGCAAAACCGATTTGCCTTCAGTCTCATAAAGATGTTTTCGATACGCTAACGTATCATTATAGACTTTCCGACAGATATCCAGACTTCGCTTGAGTGTTGAGGTCTGGCGTTTTGTCGGATAGAGTCGATACTGATACGTTTTACGCATTGCACAAATAGATTGTGTTATTTGACGGCATTCATCCCACGACTGAAGTCGAGGGCATTCTGCCTGTTTCCTTCGTAAAGATGGGGGCTCACCGCCCGGCGAGGAACCTCCCGCTGGCGACACCCGCCCGGCCCTCTATAACAGTTTCCAGAGACTCCTGTCAAAAAGTTATCGGGGCGCGGCGCCCGGCCCCACTCCTGAGGCCCGCCTACACCTATAAGGGTCGGGAGTTTGCGTTCTGCACATATGTCAGCTGCTCTGAGATCCTCTCAGGTATCGAACGGTGATCCTCCGCCGCAAAGGCTTCCTGCCACTCATCATCCCGGCACGAGCAGTCTAACTCGTCAAACACCGTTACATCAAAGTGACAGTTGTATCG
>LFRN01000197.1:0-1007 GCA_001512375.1 Candidatus Methanoculleus thermohydrogenotrophicum
CGGGGGAGAATCCCGGTATCCCCGGTTCAAGGGGAAGGGACGGTATGACAGCATCACGTATCCCCAGTCGGGTTTTCACCTCAATGATGCATGCCGGTACGCACCTCTCCGCATCAAAGATTGAAACATCCCGATCGTTCTTCATCGCCGCCCGATCGAAGGTAACATTGAGACTCTTACGATTCGGCGCACTGCAACCGGGAAATGGTATGCCTGTTTCTCGGTCGAGTATGAACCTGCTCCTGCNNTCCTTTGCTACTTTCTCGAACGGAGAAAAGATTGAGAATCCCCAGTTTTTCCGCACCGACGAGAAAGCGCTTGCGAAGGCACAGAGGAAACTTTCAAAAACGGAGAGTGGAACTCCTGAACGGAAGAAATCCAGAAAGGTTGTCGCACGCATCCATGAACNNATCCATGAACGGATCGCCAATCGGCGCCACAATTTTGCTCACCAGACCTCCCTCCCGGATGCTCGTGTTTTGAGGACCTGAATATCACAAATATGCAAAAGAACCATCATCTGGCAAAGAGCATTGCCGATGTCTCCTGGAATCAGTTCATCACGATCACAGAGAGCAAAGCGGAAGAGGCTGGTTCTCGCGTGATCCTGGTGAACCCCGGGAATACATCACAGCAGCGTTCCCGATGTGGTATGATCGTCAAAAAGGCGCTCTCTGACCGTGTCCACTCCCGTCCTCACTGCGGGCTCGCGATGGATCGCGACCAGAACGCGGGCGTCCAACATTATGAGATCGGGGCTGCAACCTCAAAGGGAGTAGCATCCCGGGATGCCCCCTGCGAGAGGAGGGGGAGCAGTCACACATGAAAATTCGCGGAGATAACGCTCAATTCGGTGGACGAAGGCTCCTGGTTTGTCTGTGGTCAAAAGTCCTCCGCGGAGAAGGTCTTGATCTCTGTCGGGGGGCGCGATGAGAACCTGACCGGTTCACCGGTTCGCTTGGGGAGGCGTGCTTGGGCCACTCCCGGGCCTGATGCCCACCACGGTC
>LFRN01000197.1:1129-4239 GCA_001512375.1 Candidatus Methanoculleus thermohydrogenotrophicum
GTTTTGCCGCTCGCCGTGTCTTTCAGGCGCTGTAATAGGTAACCCTTTTGCCCTCTTCGCTGTACTCGCCCCGGTAGGTCTCAATGTTTCGTTTGTAGCCGAGCCGTTCCACAAAACCGAGGTCACGGAGCCGTTTGCGGACCCGCATCACATCACTCTCGTCCGCCCAGTCCCGGGTGTAGACGTAGATGACCGCTCGCTCGTCACGTGAGTCCGGGTTCGGCTTCGCGGTGCTAACTTTTGCTGATATCCCGAGCATCCCCCGCGCCGTCTCGTCCCGGACCTTCCTCCACGCTTCGTCGACCTCGTCAGGAGGGACAAAGATGAGCCATTTTCCGACCTGCTCATCATCGAGGCCTCTTGCCGACGGTCCGGGCTCGTCCTGGACGATCCAGTACATCAGGGTTGTTTTTGAAGGGATAATGCCCTCACCTGCCAGGAGCTGCGCGTAGATTGCGTTGATACTGCCAAACCGCAGGAGAAGCGCCTCGGCAAGCTCCGGGTAATCCTCCTGGAACCGCCCGAAGATCTCATGGACATCGCCCTCAAAATCAGTTCCCTGCTCGACGAGTTCAAACAGGTAGGGACCATGGTCACGGAGTTCGCGGTCGAGGAAGATCTCAAAGATGCCGTATGCGACCTCGGCCAGGGACTCCGGATCGATCTCTTCCATACCTATTTGTAACTGTGGGGCCGGTAAAAACTGTTCTGAAGTGTTACCGGCCCAGCCTCTCTGCGACCAGTTCTGCGGCGCGTTCCCCGGAGAGGAGCATCCCGCCGAAGATCGGTCCCATGCGACATTCCCCGGCAACGGCGTTTGCTGCCATCCCGGTGACGAAGAGGCCCGGGAAAACCTCCCGCGTGTGGTTGAGGATCTGCGACTCCGCACGCTCGGCCCACATGAAACTCTCGCCCTTCACCTGGAGGCTGCCACCCTTCCGCTCGATCATCCGGGCGACCATGGCGTCGTGGCCGGTCGCATCGACTGTGCAGGTGCAGGCCACGGTGAGCGGGTCGACGTGCAGCCCGGAGATGTCGACCGGCGTCCAGTTGATGACGAGGCCGCCGACCCGGCCATCGCCGTGGATCATGACGTCCTCGACGGTAATGAGGTTGAAGAACTCGACGCCGGCATCACAGGCCGCTGCAGTGAGTTTGGCGACCGTCTCAACCGATTTTGTGACATAGTATCCAGGCTCGAACTCCCGGTAAGTGATCCCAAACCGGTCGAGGAGCCGCCGTGCCTCCTCCTGGACGACGATCCGGGGGAACATCATCCCTCCACCCCACATGCCTCCACCAATACTGAGTTTCTTCTCGATGAGTGCACACTTGATACCCTTCTCGGCGAGGAGCGTGGCGCAGGCGAGCCCTGAAGGCCCGCCGCCAACGACGGCAACATCCATCTCGAGGTAATCAAGGAATGTCTGATGCTGCTCCTCGAGAATGGCCCTGCTGATGGTCACTTCGTTGAGTGTCATTTGATCTTTAATTATATTGCCCCGGCCACATAAGGACACCCCTTGGGATGCGGGACACGCGGGAATCTGGTTCAGGTGTGGCCACCCGGGGGAAAACCGACATACATATTAAAGGGGATCCGATCCAATATATCCCTACCATGAAATGGACGCGCGACTTCGGTCTCACTGCGAGGATGCTGTTGACGTCGTTCCTGCTCCTCATAGTCTACCTGATCTTCCTGGGGATCCTCTATGCCCTTGGATTCAGTTTCGGGTTCCTCCTCTTTGTCGCTGCTGCGATGGCATTCGTCCAGTACTTCTTCTCCGACAAGCTCGTGCTCTGGAGTACCGGCACTCGTATCGTCGGAGAGGATGAGTACCCGGAGTTGCACAGGATGGTCGAGCGCCTTGCCACCAGGGCTGGCCTTCCGAAGCCTACGGTTGGGGTCATGCCATCCCCGGTTCCGAACGCGTTTGCGACCGGGAGAAGCCCTCGCCATGCCGTTGTGGCGGTGACGGATTCGATCATGCGGTTGCTCACGCCCGAGGAACTGGAGGCGGTGATCGCCCATGAGATATCACATGTCAAGAACCGGGATATGCTGACCCTGACGATGGCGAGTTTCATATCGATGCTTGCCTTCCTGATCATGCGCAACTGGATCTTCATCGGGCTCTTCGGCAGCCGCGATAGCGACAGTAATATGGGTGCCCTGATCCTGGTCTATGTCATCTCAATCATTGTCTGGGTTGTGAGCACCCTGCTTACCCGTGCGCTCTCCCGTTATCGGGAGTTTGCCGCGGACCGGGGCAGTGCCTACCTGACTGGTAACCCCCGGGCACTGATATCGGCACTCACAAAGATCAGTGGACGGATGGACTACATACCGGCTGAGAAGAAGCAGGAAGTGGAGGGCGCAAACGCCTTCTTCATCATTCCAGCCCTCTCCGGGAACACCCTGATGGAGCTCTTCTCCACGCACCCACCGCTTGAGAAACGTGTGGCTGCCCTTGAGGAACTGGCTGCCGGAGCGCGGTGAAACCCGGGGATTTCTCCGGGCTCGGAGAATAACTTTTTTGTACAAAATACCCCTGACGCATCGACTCTCAATGGTCAGGGCAGTAAATGTGAGCGAGTGCTGAATCGGCTTTCGCGCGAGCGAGTCCCGGGACCATCTCCGGGCATGGTTTCCCTCGAGTAGCATCACGCAATGCCCCGAGGGGCGGGGGGCGAGCCACCCCCTCCCTGGTGGTCCCCTGGCCTGATTGGCCGGTGCGGTCCGGTGCCCGGAGATGAGCGCCTGAACCGAAACGGGGGTTTTACGAAGAAAACAGGCAGAATGCCCCCTACTTTAGTGGGGGGATGAATGCCGTCCATCGATAACCTTATTACGCACCGCGACGTATAAGACTATAATGCGTAAGACATATCGGTATCGACTCTATCCCTCAAAGTCTCAAGTAACTCTGCTAGAGCAGACGCTTGAGATCTGTCGGTGGGTCTATAACGATACTCTTGCATTGCGAAAGAATGCCTGGGAACAGGAACAGCATTCCATCTCTCTCTACGAGACCAACAAGATCCTGACACAGTGGAAGAAGGAACGGCCCGAACTGAATAGAGTTCATTCTCAGGTTCTCCAGAAT
>LFRN01000154.1:0-5264 GCA_001512375.1 Candidatus Methanoculleus thermohydrogenotrophicum
AAGCATACCAGTACCGACGCGGGGTGGGTGTACCGGGAGGTTAAGTTAGCGCATATGGGGGTATCCCCCCGGCAGAGGCGTTTTGGGACGACCTCCCGGTCAAGATGGGGCAGAGAGTGGCCCCTGCCTTCTCCTCGGACCTGACCGGGTGAGGTGTAAATGTGCTACTCTTAGTCTTCCGGCTTTTTCCCGGCCGCACAGACATTATAGGCCAGGTAGGGGAGCTTCTCCTCGATGATGGGCTCCACCCTCCGGGCAAGCGCAAAGACCGGGTCAGTAAGTTTCAGGTGCGCAAACGAGCACCGGCTGACCTCAATATCAACGAATCCGGCATCTTCCAGGAGGCTGGCAATCTCCTCGTTGGTGTAGTAGCGCTCGTCGAAGTCTCCCACACCCACCTCCTTCAGCCCGACCATCTCCCCCAGATGGTAGATCAGGGGGACGATACTCGTAAAGACCGTCCGTGAGAGGGTACAGATGGCGATTCGGCCGCCGGGTTTTAAGACCCGGTAGGACTCTGCGAGCATCGCCTCGGGATCTGGGACATAACTGAAGGCGAGCAGGCTTGCGAGGGCGTCGAAGGTCCTGTCATGGAATGGGAGGACCTCAGCGGTCCCGACGCAGAACCCGCTTTCGGGGCATCGCCGCCGCCCGTGCCGCACCATGCCCGGGCTGATATCAAGACCGACCGCCCGGCCGCCCTCTTCGATATACCGCTCCACAAAAAGCCCGGTCCCACACCCGACGTCAAGGAGGAGCCCCCCCTTCGGGAGCACACTCATCACGTGGTCTGAGATGTGCCGGTGGTAACTCCTCCCCCGGTGGTCGTCGTAGCGGTCGTCGTAGATATCTGCGACCTCGTCATAGTGCTGCTGTACTTTATTCACAAAAACACCTCACTTGCGATCCGGGCAAGAAGTGCATTGACCTGCACGAAATCGTTTGCGTTGTGGCAGAGCCGGTAGTCAGTGTCAGCGAGCGCGACCGCAAGGACCGGATGGTTGTATTCGCGCCTGATTACCTGCCTGAGTTCCTGGACGACCTCCTGCGGCGAGAGCCCGTACTCGATCATTAGAGATTCAACGATACGGCTTGCGGCGTCAAAGTTCCCGGCGCGGAGCGTGTCGAACGCTGATTCTGCCATGTTTCCGGTCTCGGAACGCGAGACCTCCGCAAGGTCAAAGTCGTTGCGCAACCTGACGGCAAGCTGCAGGTAGATGATCGCCCGCCGAAGGTCGCCCCGTGCGGCGTGGACGACCAGGTCAAGGTCGTCGGCCGGGAGGGTGGCCGATTCAGCAGCGAGGATCTCCTCGAGGCGAGCGCGGACGACCTCGCTCTTCAGCGGGGCGAAGAAGAGTGGCAGGCACCTTGATGCGATCGCAGGGATGATCGCCGACGGTCGGGTGGTTATGAAGATGAACCGGCAGGTGGCGCTGTAGCGCTCCATGGTCCGCCGCAGGGCCTGCTGCGCCTCGAACGTCAGGTCATGGGCGTCCTCGAAGACCATCAGTTTGAACGGAGCGTCCAGCGGGCGCATCGAGGCGTACCACTTCACGATGTACTTGAAGTTGACGATCCGGCTCTGTCCCTTCTGGTAGATATGGCTGAACCGCTCGTCCTCCTCCAGCGCGCTCTTCCCCCGACCGAGGAGGTCGGTGGCGCTGAAGATGGTGGTGTTTGCCTCCCAGTTATCGGCGTAGAGTCGCCGTGCCAGACACTCGACGGCAGCGGTCTTCCCGGTGCCGTGCGGTCCTGATATGAGCATATGCGGCACGCTACCAGATTCTGCAAACGATACCAGGTAGCGGATGACCTCATCCTGCCCGATGATCTCGTCGCACCCCTTCGGGCGGTAGACCTCACTCCAGAGCATGAACTAGTCTCTCTCTCATCTCATCTATTGCTGCCCGGAGAAGATAGGTATTGTCAAGTGACCTGATGAGGCGTTCGCGCTCGTCAGGCGTAAGAGCGCCGCAGGCCGCGGTAATCCCGGGAAGGGCACGCGTCAGTTCGTCGACGATCGTCAGGGTCGCGGTGCGTGCGGTCCGGGAGAGCGGGTTTAAGTCGATTGTGATGACCGCCTTCCCCATCGCCCGGAGCGCCTCGCACCGGTCCCCGTCCTCGAGCGGCACAAGCACCACATCAGCACCCCCGATTCCCTCACGCAGGCAGAGTCCTCGATCATGGGCGAGCGGGACGAGCCGCTCTGGCGTCCCGGAGAGGACCCGGACACCGTGCTTCTCGAGGAGCCGGGTGATAAGTGCTATCCGCTCATCAGTCCGGTGGAAGAGGTTCACCTCGACATCTGCACCGCTCGCCTGCTGGAGCGCCGCGACCTCGCGGGCCGCAAGCGCTGCTGTATTGCCGTTCACCGATATCACTGCGTGCCGGGCTGAGAGAAGCATGGCAGCGGCCGTGCGGGCGGCGAGCGCCGCGCTCTCGATCGTCCGCTCGCCGATCAGGTAGTCAAACGCCTCCCCACGTCCGTGGGCGGCAAGCCCCTCGAATGCAACGACACCCTCGCGGGCGCACCGGGCCAGCCTCTCGCGGGCGACAAGGGAGCGGTAACGTGGATGGTCTTTCGGAATCATGGTATCATCTCGATCAGGTGTGCGCCGCGGCGGGCAACGTTGAGGCAATAGACCTCACCGAACCCTGAGAGCACACGTTCGGCGTCACCGCCGCAGGCAAAGACGCCGTTGCCGAGCATCGTCATGCTGGCCGGGATTCCCGCTGCATCGCAGGCCGCGAGCACCCGCCGCACTTCAGGCGCGATCAGCCCGCTCCCTTTGGCAAACTCCCGAGAAAGCAGGCAAAAGTCGACGAGGTCACGGGGACAGCGGTCGGGATACGCGGCTGCTATCCGCGCCATCGCCCGGGGCGATGAGAGGACCGACGCCGTCGGGAGCGGGCCGAGGCTCACGGCGTAGAGAGGTTCGTCCGGGTAGAACCTGGTGATATCCGCATGGATACCAGGCCCCATCCTGCAGACGACCCCGCCTCCCTGACTCGCGGCGACGTCCCCGAGGCCCGTGCGGTGGACGACCTCAGCCTCGTGGGCCTTGGCCGCCACATCGTCGGCGGAGAGGCCGAGATCAAAGAGGTGGTTTGCGGCCGTGAGCGTCGCGAGAAGGGCAGCCGCCGAGAGCCCGAAACCGGCGCCGATGGGGAGCTGGCACTCGGTGGTGACGCGGGCCGTGACCCCCAGCCGATCGAGGGCGTACTCGACCGGCGGCGACCCGCCGGCGACCCGGCCAAGCCAGATCACCCGGATGCTCGTCGCCGCGGCAGGGGTGACCGTCGAGCGCACCCCCTCATCGATGACCACGCCTGCCCCGACGCTCCCGGTGCTCTCGGGCCCGCTGCCCTCGACGCGCTTGAAGTAGCCGGAGATGTGGCCGGGAGAGAAGGCTACAGCAGTCTGGACCATACTGCTGCTGCAACCTCCTCTTTGCTCCCTGAGACTTCGGTGACCTCGTCGGCGGTCATGAGTGAGAACGTTCCCCCGGCCGCTCCCATCACGGACGGGGCGTTCACCACGACCATCCACACACCTGCATCGAGCATGGCTCTCGCCCGCTCCTCCTCGTGCCACCCCAGTTTAAAGGCCACCGTCACGGGATGGCAGGCAACCATCGCTTCGTCGATGACCTTCGGGAGAGGCTCGAGCCTGATCGTCAGGGGTGAGCCGCTCGGGATCTTTCCCTCCTGTCGCTCAGGGGCGAAGTCGGATATCGCCGCCGCGCTGACGTAGATATCGACCCCCTCGCCCCTGCAGACCGCAAGAACCGCATCCCGCATCTCTGCGGCGGTCGTGGCACGGATGTTTCGCACGCAGGGAAACGACCCGCTGTGCACCACCGTCACGTCGGCGCCAAGCCTGAAAGCCTCAAGCGCAAAAGCCCGTCCCATCTGCCCGGTCGACTTGGTGGTGAGGACCCGGACGTCGTCGAGGGGTTCTGCACACGCCCCGCTCGTGACCAGGACCCGCTTGCCCGCCAGCGGCCGGCCCATGACCGCCCGCTCGGCGTGGAGGACGATAACCTCGTTATCGGCGACCTTCGCCTTTCCGTCCTCGATCTTCGGGTCGATGACATCGATACCCCAGGAACGGAGCCTTGCGAGGTTCTCAGCGACCCCGGGATGGCAGTACATGCTCTCGTGCATCGCCGGGGCGACCACCACCGGCATCCCCCGCCCGAGCGCAGTCGTCGCGAAGGTCGTGACCGGGGTATCGTCGATCCCGCAGGCGATCTTTGCGATGGTGTTTGCCGTGCAGGGGGCGATCAGCAGGAGATCAGCAGCCCCACCCTCCCCGCAGTAGAGAACGTGCTCCACAAGTCCGGTGATCCTGGTCACCACTGGCCGCCCGGTCGCGTAGGTCAGGGCGTCGGGGTGGATGATCCCGGCAGCTGCCTCGGTCATGATCCCCTGCACCTCCGCACCCCGGCGACGCAGGGCGTGGGCGAGCTTCACCGTCTCCACGGCTGCGATGCTCCCGGTCACTGCAAGGACCACTGTCTTTCCTGAAAGCGTCTTCACGATATCGTCACATCCTGCACCACATGCCACGCATGCGGGCCGTACTTCTTCACCCGACGGGAGGTGGTCACAGCAGAAAACCCGGCCTTTGTCACCGCTTCCTGGATCGTGGCCGTCGCATCGTCGATGCTGTGAACATGCAGCACGCTCCCGCTCCTGACATGGGCAAGAGCGTCGGCAAGCATCAATGGGGCGTCGAAGTGCCCCATCAGGACCCGGTCGTAGATGCCGGAGAGGAGCCGCCGGCAGTCCCCGACCTCTGCCGTAACACGGTCCGCGACATGGTTTTCTATAATATTTCGCTGCAGGTATTCAAATGCTGTCTGGTTGATCTCCATCGCGTGGACCGTCGCGCCACTGGAGGCCGCAGGTATGGTGAAGTAGCCGATCCCGGCGAACATATCGGCGACTCGCTCTCCGGGTCTGACGAGGGCGGCCACCCTTGCCTTCTCGATGCGGTTGCCTTGCGCAAACATCACCCGACCCGGGTCGAGGATGAAGGTGTAGCCCTCTTCGCGGTGACGCACCTCGCCAGCGGTGCCGTAGAGGAGTTCGGTGTTGGGGATGCGCATCTTGCCCGCATACCCTTTCACCCAGATCACCCCCCGGGGATGGCAGTGGTGGACGATCGCGGCGATCTCCTCCTCGGTCGGCGCATCGCCGCGGAGCAACGCGACATCCCCGACCAGATGGTAGCCGCGGCCCCGGTAGGTCTTGCGCTC
>LFRN01000154.1:5303-5719 GCA_001512375.1 Candidatus Methanoculleus thermohydrogenotrophicum
TGGCGAGGGCGGCCGCCGGCACCTTCCGCGCACGCACCGCCACTCACCCGACGATGATCAGGCGGTCCTGCTCTTCGTCGCGGAGCACCCTGGTCGGCTGTCCCTCAACCAGGAACATCCAGGGCACCGCGTCGAGTTCCCGGGTCTGGTAGGTCTTCGGGTCCATGAGCCCCACGACGTTTGGCTGCGTGAAGACGACGAGCGCCGACTCGGCCTCACGGACGTTCCCGATGCGGCGCTCAACCTCCGCCTCGGTGAGGGTCCGGGCAACGCCCGTCTGAAGGTCAAAGACCCGGAGGCGCTGCTGCCTCTCGATCTCGCGGACTTCGTAGTAGTCGCCCCGGGACACCATCACATCCCCTTTCTGGTAGTAGGGGAGACGGATGGAGTAGGTGATGCGGTAGAGGGCTTTACCG
>LFRN01000003.1 GCA_001512375.1 Candidatus Methanoculleus thermohydrogenotrophicum
GCCTACCCGACGCCGTCGTCTCCTCTGAAGGGAGGAACCGGAAGAGGAGCGCCTCAGACCCGAGATGGCCGTCCCTGGGCGCATGCAGGCCTGTGATGTCATCTGCAATCCCCATCTCCTTTCCGGCAGAGAGATCAAAGTTTGTGAACGTGGTGACGATGCCGCCGTTCGCGGCCGCCGTCATGGTACCCCGTGCAGTTGCAAGCGAAAAGAGACACCCGGTCTTCCTGGTGATGGTCACGCCGTGGAGTCCGGCCGCCTGAGCGCCTTGCCTGTTTTCTTCGTAAAAAGGCGTGGATTGGCTCTGGCTGCAGGTATCTTCATTGCTGTTGCGTGCATCACGTGCAGGGGATCTGGGGGGATACAGAGATCGAGAGAGAGCTGGGATATTTAGCGCCGGGTGACGCGTTCAGGGACTGGCTTACGGGCGTCCTTGCCGACCGGTTGCCAGAAAATGATGGTGATGTCAGGGTTTATCTTGCGGGGGTGAAGGGGGCGGAGCGGGAAGACCCCACCCTTCAGGGTGGGGATGAAAGCAGAGCCGCCCTTCGTCACACGCTTGCCTAAAATTATATCTTGTTGTAAGAACACATAATCTTTGTATGCTTCAAGCCTACAAGTATCGGATGTATCCATCGAGAGAGCAGGTTACGCTTCTCATGCAACACATCCATGCC
>LFRN01000144.1 GCA_001512375.1 Candidatus Methanoculleus thermohydrogenotrophicum
GCCTACCCGACGCCGTCGTCTCCTCTGAAGGGAGGAACCGGAAGAGGAGCGCCTCAGACCCGGGATGGCCGTCCCTGGGCGCATGCAGGCCTGTGATGTCATCTGCAATCCCCATCTCCTTTCCGGCAGAGAGATCAAAGTTTGTGAACGTGGTGACGATGCCGCCGTTCGCGGCCGCCGTCATGGTACCCCGTGCAGTTGCAAGCGAAAAGAGACACCCGGTCTTCCTGGTGATGGTCACGCCGTGGAGTCCGGCCGCCTGAGCGCCTTGCCTGTTTTCTTCGTAAAAAGGCGTGGGTTGGCTCTGGCTGCAGGTATCTTCATTGCTGTTGCGTGCATCACGTGCAGGGGATCTGGGGGGATATAGAGATCGAGAGAGAGCTGGGATATTTAGCGCCGGGTGACGCGTTCAGGGACTGGCTTACGGGCGTCCTTGCCGACCGGTTGCCAGAAAATGATGGTGATGTCAGGGTTTATCTTGCGGGGGTGAAGGGGGCGGAGCGGGAAGACCCCACCCTTCAGGGTGGGGATGAAAGCAGAGCCGCCCTTCGTCACACGCTTGCCTAAAATTATATCTTGTTGTAAGAACACATAATCTTTGTATGCTTCAAGCCTACAAGTATCGGATGTATCCATCGAGAGAGCAGGTTACGCTTCTCATGCAACACATCCATGCC
>LFRN01000278.1 GCA_001512375.1 Candidatus Methanoculleus thermohydrogenotrophicum
TCTGTGTATTTGATGAATTTTGGCCGCAGAGAGGTTATATTCATCGCATAATTTATCAGTCCATGAGGTGTTTAACCTTTGCTCTGCCGGGGATTGGGACAGCACAAAACCGATGCCGGTTCCCGGGATACCCATGCTGCTGCTATTCGACCTTGTGTGAGGATACCCTGCCGGACTGAGCCACCTTATTTCGGGCGTGAGTCGGACCCGTCGATGTCGCGAAGGGCAGGAAGGGATTCTTGAACTACTCTACCCCTACGGATGGCGCTCCCTGGTTACCACCCCCCATTGGGGAGCAGATTCACCAGCTCAAGCGGCGCTGACCTGCCCTGGCAAGCATCGTATCCAACCTCTTCTGGCAGCAAGATGAGCCGCGCCGGGGATTCGTGAACCTGACAAAGGGGCGGCGCTGCTCTCACTTCTCCTTTACGGAGGGGCTCCTCGCATTCATGCCACCAGGAGCCCGGCAGAGACAGAATTTTAAGCAGCGGAGCACACCGGTGCCGTATCTTCCTATCGTGACTGCTCCCTGGCTTTGGTGGGGGCATCATGGGATGCTATCCCAAAGGTTGCAGCCTCAATCTCATAAGATTGAAACCCGGTCCATCACGAACCCGCACTGCGGGCAGGAGTGGACCCGAACAGAGAGCATCTTTTCGACGGTCATTCCACATCCAGAGCACATCTGAGACGTGTTTCCGGGAGCCAGCTACTTTCACAATGCTTCCCGGGCGTGATCGTGATAAGTACCCTATAGGCAAGAACGGCCTGCAACGGTGGATAGGCTGTGGCCCGCCATTTCAATGGCCGGGATTAGCCCCGTTTTGATCCTTGCATGAGTGCTGTGTGTCCTCCAGAATCACCAGATTCATAACTGCTCCCGCTAGATAGATCTAGGAAGGACATCCAATGGCAGATCGTGACAGGCCACACGTGCTCATGATGTCAGAGATAACCGTCGACGGGAAACTTACTCTGAGACGCGGGGCATCGAGCAAGATCCTCATGAAGTATATGGCACCCGAGACTGAGATTCTTCTTCACCAGACGCGGGCGGAATGCGACGCAATCATGGTCGGGGCAAACACCATCAGGATCGACAACTCCATCCTGACAGTCCGGCTTGTCGAGGGGAAAAGCCCGCTTCGTGTCATCCCGAGCAACATGGCGGATATACCAATGGACGCCAACGTCCTCGGGCCGGACGCCCGGACGGTCATCGCCGTCAGCGAGGCTGCACCGGCGGAGAGGGTTGCCCGGCTCCGGGAGATAGGAGTCGATGTCGTTGTAGCTGGCGCAAACCAGGTCGACCTGCCGGAACTGATGCAGATCCTGAAGAACGACTACGACGTTTCGCGGATGATGATCGAGGGGGGGCCGACGCTGAACTGGTCTATGCTGAACCACCGCCTCGTGGACGAGATACGCCTGATCCACTTACCGTTCATCGTTGGCGGTGCCGATACCCCGTCGCTCGTCGGTGGCATGCATATCGAGACCGAAAAAGAGATGATCCGGCTCTCCCTGAAACGCTACTTTATGTGCGGGAGCAACCTGGTCACCGAGTGGGACCTGCTCTACGAAGATGAGCGCGGAAGCGGGGCCTGACCGACCCTGAACCCTGAGAACCCCTGAACCTTTCCCCGCCGCCCTTGTTCTTTCGGGAACGCCCTCATGTGGCCAGATTGTCAGCGAACCCCCCACGCCGATCCCACACGGGTGTTCCCGAGATTCATGAGATCTTTGACCATCTCTGTCTCATCCCGCAACGACGACCCTGTAGTGATGCATCAATTCTTGATGTAATAACCGGTGACTGCTCCCCGACGAGATGAGGGGAAGCATCCGGGATAATTCGACCCCAAAATCTGATCACGATCCGGGACGATCCCACAACATGAGCAGGAGTCGGGTCTTTTTGACGATAGAGCACTGCTGTGATGTGTTCC
>LFRN01000123.1 GCA_001512375.1 Candidatus Methanoculleus thermohydrogenotrophicum
TTGGCTCTCCGTGTCCTCTTCCTCCTTGCCGCCATCGTGGTCGGCTCCTTGCCCACATCAACAAGATCAGGCGGCTGAACTGCTTCATCCCCCTCGTCGTGCTGACCGTCGCGGTCGTGGAGTTCGCCCTCATCCTGGTGCCGCTCGTCGGCAGAATCATCCTCTTTCTCCTCACGCCGGCGTTCATCATCTTCACCTACCGCTCCATCACCCTCATCTACGAGAGCGCCCCGGCGCCGGCATAACCCCCCTCCCCCCATTTCCCCAACGTTTAAATATTGCTCCTCCCAATTATTTGCGGTGAAACCCACTATGAGTGATTGTTTTATTTGCTGAATCGATCCGCTTTTTTGACACTACCTTACGGGACGGCGAACAGACACCAGGTGTCTCGCTGACGCCGGCCGAGAAACTTGAGATCGCAACGCACCTTGCCGACGTCGGCGTCCACGTCATCGAAGCCGGCTCTGCAGCCGCATCGCTTGGAGAACGCGAATCCATCCGCGCCATCGCCGATTCCGGGCTCGCCGCCGAGTGTTGCACGTATGTCCGGGCACTCCCGGGTGATATCGATCTTGCCGCCGATGCCGGTGCCGACTCTGTCCACCTCGTCGTCCCGGTAAGCGACCTGCACATCACAAAGAAACTCCGCAAAACCCGTGAACAGGTCTGCGCTATGGCCTGGAATGCTGTCGAGTACGCAAAAGACCGCGGTCTCATCGTCGAACTCTCCGGGGAAGACGCATCCCGCGCCGACCAGGCGTTCCTCGCGGCGGTCTTTCAGGGAGGGGTTGAGCGCGGCGCAGACCGGCTCTGCTTCTGCGACACCGTCGGACTCCTCACGCCCGAACGGACCGCTGCACTCATCCCGCCCCTCCTCTTTGCGCCGCTCTCCATCCACTGCCACGACGACCTCGGGTTCGCGCTCGCAAACTCGGTTGCCGCCCTCCGTGCCGGGGCATCCTCTGCCCACGTCACCGTCAACGGCCTCGGCGAGCGGGCAGGAAACACGGCTCTCGAGGAGCTGGTGATGGCGCTTGAGGTGCTCTACGGGATCGATACCGGCATTGTGACCGAAGAACTCTATCCGCTCGCGACCCACGTCGCCCGGCTCACCGGGGTGCCGCTTGCGACCAACAAACCGATCGTCGGCGAGATGGCCTTCACCCACGAGAGCGGGATCCACGCCCACGGGGTGATGCGGGACGCAAGCACCTACGAATCGATCCCGCCAGAACAGGTTGGACGGAAGCGGCGCATTGTCCTTGGCAAACACTCAGGCTCGACGGCGGTCGAGGCCGCACTCCACGATATGGGGTATGCCCCGGACAGTGAACAGCTCGCCGAGATCGTGGCGCGGATCAAGCAGCTCGGGGACACCGGGATGCGGGTAACCGATGCCGACATCATGGCGATCGCCGATGCCGTCATGGAGATCAAGTTTACGCCCTGTATCCAGCTCCGCCAGTTCACCATCGTCTCAGGGAGCAACGCAATGCCGACCGCATCGGTAACGATGCTCGTCAACGGCGACGAGATCACCGGTGCCGCAGTCGGGAACGGGCCGGTGGATGCTGCGATCCGCGCGCTCCAGCGTTCGGTGGCCGACGTCGGCAGCGTGCGGCTCGAAGAATACCGTGTTGATGCCATAACCGGCGGCACTGACGCCCTCGTTGATGTAGCGGTGAAACTCAGCAAGGATGGGAAGACCGTGACATCGCGGGGCGCGAGGACCGACATCATCATGGCGAGTGTCGAAGCAGTTATTGCCGGAATGAACAGATTACTCAGGGAAGAGCATGAAGACCGGAGCCAGGACTCTAATTGAAGCGCTCAGGCGCGAAGGGGTGGACATCATATTCGGCTACCCCGGTGGCTCAGTGTTGCCGATCTACGACGAACTCTACGACTCGTCGATCCGGCACGTACTGGTGAGGCATGAACAGGCAGCGGCACATGCAGCCGATGGCTACGCACGGGCCAGCGGCCGGGTAGGGGTATGCCTTGCTACCTCAGGTCCCGGCGCGTGTAATCTGGTAACCGGGATCGCGACGGCCTACATGGACTCTGTCCCGATCGTAGCGCTCACCGGCCAGGTACCGACCGGCATGCTCGGGAACGACGCGTTCCAGGAATCTGATATCACCGGCATCACGATGCCGATCACCAAGCACAACTACCTGGTGAAGGACGCCGATGACCTCGACTGCGTGGTCCAGGAGGCGTTCTACATCGCGCGGACCGGCCGGCCAGGCCCGGTGCTGATCGACCTTCCAAAAGACGTCACCAACGGCCCGGTGACAGGCGGGAGGGCTGCTCCAGGGGGGGTCTCTCTCAGGGGCTACCAGCCAACCTACGAGGGCCACGTCCGCCAGATCGATAAAGCGCTCGACCTGATCGCGCAGGCGGAGCGTCCCCTGATCTACGCCGGCGGTGGTGTGGTCCACTCAGGGGCATCGGCAGAACTCCTGAAGTTTGTCGAGGCTGCCGCCATCCCGGTGACGACGACCCTGATGGCGCTTGGCGCCGTCCCGGGCGACCACCCGCTCAACCTCGGCATGCTCGGGATGCACGGCACCCAGACCGCGAACTACGCGGTCACTGAGTGTGATCTCCTCATTGCCATCGGCGCCCGGTTCGACGACCGGGTGACCGGCAAGATCGAGACCTTCGCGCCGAACGCCGCG
>LFRN01000157.1 GCA_001512375.1 Candidatus Methanoculleus thermohydrogenotrophicum
GGGGGACCACACGCTCTTTGCGAACTTCACCGTGAAGCAAAGGTTTTGAGACCGCGATCCGGCCGCGGAAATTCGCGAAGTGAGAACACAGAACGTGCGGAGTTACTGGACATAACAGAGGCGGGAGAAAAATCTAATGCCTATAAAAACCATTACAATGTTAAGAAAATCAACCCCGGTCGCTACATCCGGCGCGCGTCTAAAGGGCTTTCCTGGTTGAAAAAAGCCCGAAATGTCAACAACACAACCTTTATTGAATTGATCAACCGTATTTTTAAATAGTTGGGAAAGAATGCTGGGCGAGATCCTACATATCCTGACAGCGGCAGTCATTGCCTGGGTGCTCTTCGTAACCGTTGATATCTTCTTCAGGTTGCCAGAAAGGGGAGGTGTCAGCGGAGCATCAGCCATTGCCCGGGATATCGAGGCCAGCGGGGGCGCTCTTGCGGGCGGCAACATGATGGGAAACATCGTCTGCTCTCCTGATGCCTCGGCCGGGACGCTCCTTGCCGCATGCGGCGTGTATGTCGCCGGCATCCCCGGCGGCCTCGCTGCGGCCCTGATGGTCTTCATCGGCAACCGTATCTGCCACGACCCCGGTTATGCGGGGACCACCGGAGCGGTTCTTGCCACGTTCGTTATCTATGCGTTCACCCAGGTCGGATTCGCTGCAACAGACTTCATTGCAGGCATGGTAATTGCCATTCTCACCATCCAGGGGCTCTCACACATCCACGCAAGCAGGCTCCTTGCGCAGCTCTGGAGGTTACGGCAGTGATCGCACTGTATATCGTGGCTGTGATCGCAGTCTTCGCCGTATGCAGGGCCAGCATCGAGAAGAATACCGGCAGGAAGTTACCCTACGTGAACGTCATGAACTTCGCCATCGCCGGCGCGATCGTCCTGCTGCTTGACCACCCGCTCTCCCTCGTTGCTGCGGCAGCCTACTTCGTCGGCTCCACGCTCGAGGCAAACGCGATCGCAAGCACCTACGCAGGGGGTGTCCGGCGTGGATGACCCCCTCGTGGTCCTCTTTGCAGCCGTGGCGATCATCGGTGCGGTAAGCGCCCACCTCCAGCATGACCGCTTCAACAAACTGATAGCGGTTGGAATCACCTTCGGCGGCATCGTGCCGTTCATCGTAGACCGCGGCTACCTGGACGTCGCCATCGCAATCAGTCTGATCATCCCCATAACGACGATCATCATGCTGCTGATCTGCAGGAGGGAGACCTGTGACACCTGAGTTCATCCTCGGATGCATCATTCTCATCA
Source organism: Candidatus Methanoculleus thermohydrogenotrophicum (assembly GCA_001512375.1). Classification (GTDB taxonomy): domain Archaea; phylum Halobacteriota; class Methanomicrobia; order Methanomicrobiales; family Methanoculleaceae; genus Methanoculleus; species Methanoculleus thermohydrogenotrophicum. The sequence goes on from LFRN01000157.1 coordinate 1,276, forward strand.
TCGGTGTGATTGCCGCCGCGTTCCCCCGCCCGAAGACCTACCTCTCGAGGCTGATCAGCCTCGAGATCCCGGGGCTCGGGCTCCTGCTCATCATGATAGCCTACGATGAGATGCTCGCCCTGCTGACATTCGTCGCTGTTACGGCGATCTCGACTTTCGTCCTTGTGCGGGTCATCGAACGGAAGGAGGCCGCGCAATGAAGTCTAACCAGTCGATCATCACCCGGATATCAGCTACGATCTCAAGGCTCGAGAACCTCACCGGGCTCTACGCGCTCTTCCTGGTAATTGTTGTCGTACTTGGCTTTGTCACCCTGCCGTTCATCACCTACCATGGCGACCAGCTCTACCCAAAGACCCTTGACCCGGAGAGCACTCTCGACCCCTATGACCGGGGCGGCGTGCCGTTCGGGACCACCCCCGTGAAGGCCCAGTACCCTGAGAACTCGCCGTTCGTCGGTTACGTGACCACCTACCTGACTCCGTTCAGCCAGTGGCTCGCCGATACCACCCACCACATGGGGACAACGATCGTCGCACACCCGGGAGGCATCATCGATGAGATCCTCTACAACACCCGGGGCCTCGACACGGTTGTCGAGACGAGTATCCTCTTCGTAGCATTTGCAATCGCAAGTTATCTCTTCCGGAGGGACGGCTGATGGACATCACCTACCCGGTCGGCCTCCTGGTCGTCGCGATCGCGCTCATCATCGGGTTCACAGCCATCGTCCTCGAGCGGGACGATCTTCACCGGATCCTCCTCACTGATCTTGCGGAGATCCTGGCGCTCGTCCTGATCGCCCTCGTCGCCACCGACCTTGCTGAGGCGCTCATCCTCCCGGGGCTGGTTGTCGGAATATCAGAACTGATGGCCGTCTCGGAGGTCTACATCACCAGAGAAGGACTTCGGGCCCCGCCGGCAGAACCAGCGTTTCATATCGAGGTGATGGATAGTGCACCCGGCATCCTCGCCCTGATCCTTGTGGGATACGGCATCATCCTCTCCGGATTTACCGGCGGCGTCGTCGCCGCGGTCGGTACGGTCTTCTACTTTATGTGCCGGGGCCATGACGAGCGGTTTGAGTTGATTGAGACCGTGAGCGGTTATGCATGGGCAATCTGGATCGGAGCGTTCTTCATCTTCATGTTCCTCCCGCAGTACTGGTTCTTCGCGGTGATGATGGCGGGTGGCGCAATCCTCCTGAAAGTGATGGCAAAGATGTCCCTCGTCGGGACGATGCGGGGTGGTCCTGATGTTTAACCTCCCCACAACAAACATCGGCGGGCCGGAACTCTTCGTGCTGGAGTTTGGCGATATCGTCATTTACTTCAGCCCATATACCGCGGCGCTCTTTCTCTTTGCGCTTATCTTCACGGCCCTTGCCATCGTGAGCAGACCAGAGCAACAGGTTGATATCACGTTCGGCGGCGACGCCTACTACGCAAAGGAGGTTGATCTGAATTCCCTGCAGTTCCAGCGTTTCATGGCGATCGCCTGCGGCCTTGCCACGCTCGGAGCGATGGTGACCGGGGACGTCTTCAACTTCACCCTCTTTGCCTCGATGGTGGGAATCACGAACATCGGCATCGTCGCGGCGTACCGGAACCGGCACGTCTTAAACGCGGCATTCCAGTACGGCATCGTCGCGATGCTCGCCAGCGTTCCGCTCTTTGGCGGTGCGGCGATCATCCTTGCGAACACAGGCACGCTGAGCATGTGGGAACTCTTCACTGACGCACTGGTGGTCCCCATCATCGCGAAGGCGTTCCTGGTCATCGGCATCATGGGAGAGGGCATGGCACCATTCTACGTGGCAAAGGCAGAGATCACGAGGGCGCAGGGAGCTCCGTTCATCCTGATGATTCACGTCAGTTCGCTACTCCTCTTCCTGCGCGTGATAGAGATCGTCCTATCGATGTGATGAGGTTATCGATGTGATGAAGAAACGGACAGCACTGATCATCGGACTTTCAGCGGGAGGTATCTCGGTTATAGCCGGGCTCCTTGCAACATTCGGCTACCTCTCGGTCATGGTCGCGGAACTCCTCACGGTCATCGCATTCCCCATCTTTGTCATCTTCATCGCACTGTGGTGGAACGCAAAATCTGGAGAAGAGGATATTCCATTCATAGGATACTGATATGATCGAACACCTGCTCTTTGCAACCTTCGTCGGCCTGCTCTTCCATGGCATTCATCGGAAAGTCATCGCCAGGATCCAGGGACGGCCCGGACCGCCGATCTGGCAGGAGATCCTCCATACATTAAAGTTCTCCTTCAAGGAAACCTGGATTCCAAAGACCGCCAGTCAGACGCTCTTTGTCGCGATCGTCTTCGTGGCGATCGCCATCTGGAGCGCAGCTCTCTTCGTGCTGCTCTCCGGGAGGAGCCTCCTGATCCTCTTTGGGGTCTACCTCCTCCACAAGATCGTAGAACACGGGATGGGGCTCTCTTCAGGCTCCCCGTACGGGAAGTTCGGGGCTATCAGGTCGGTCATATCGGCAGCGTCGGAGCTCCCGCTTCTCGCCACCGTCGCCGCGATCTACTTCTTCACCCACTCGCTCTCGATCGCGGATATCGCGGCCTACCAGCAGGTGCATGGCCCGCTCCTGGTCATCGCGTTCCCGGCAGCAGCGGCGATGTACCTCGTGGTCCTCTCCAAGATGCATTATGGCCCGTTCTCGATCATCGAGGCCAAGGAGATCGTCAGCGGCAACATGACCGAGCACTTCGGGGTCTGGCGCGCCGGGCTCGAGGTGGCGTATGCGCTCAAGACCTACGTCCTCCTCTACGCATTCGTCCTCCTCTTCATCGGGCAGCTTCCGTCTGTCCTGACGCTGCTCCTGATGCTCTTGATCCTGATCTCGCTCTCGTTCGTCTGCGCCGTCACCCCGATGCTCTCGCCCTACGATACCGTGACGATACAGAGCCTGATGACGGGCGCGCTCGTCGTCTACATCATCATCCTCGGGGTGGTCATGGGATGAGTAAGATACGCCTTCTGATCACGGCAGCGGCGGCCTTCTACGCGGTGATATTCCTCGCCCAGGTCGCCCTGAACGCGAGCGTGGCCGGCCAGGCACTGGCAGGGGTCGTCCTGCTTGCCGTCGCCACGGCTCTCACCTGGATGCGCGATGAACTTACCCTGAAACGCTACGAGATGGGACTGCTCTGGGTGATGGTGCTCGGGTTCCTTGTCTATGCGGTGACATGCGCTTTGGGGGTGTTGCCATGAAGTGTCTCTACGAGAAGGATCTCCGGCCAATGAAATACATCATCCTCACGAGCACGAAGCACGACGAGACGGTCCGCGAGATCGCCCGGTACCTCGATGTTCCCGACGCAAAACTCCGCCGAACGATGATCAGACGGTTCGATATGTCGCTGCTTGAGAACCTGCAGGCCAGGTGGGAGATGGGGAGGCAGCATGCAGACAGCAACGACCGGGTAGCAAAGGAACTCGGATGCGAACTCTTCACCCGCTTTGTGCCGCTCATGGACGCGGAAGTCATGCAGAATATCTATGAGGATACAAAGGCGATGCTTAACGACAGACCATTCGATGAGGCGCTCGCGAGGGGGAAGACGCGGGTACGAGAGGCGATCTTCTCATGAGCATCCTCCAGGGTATCAAGAACGCCGTGCGGTCGAGGTCGATCCACGTCAGTTATGTCGACGTCGGGTCGTGCAACGGCTGCGACATCGAGGTGCTTGCCTGCCTTGCGCCACGCTACGATATCGAACAGTACGGCATCTATGTCCATAACAACCCGCGGGAGGCCGACGTCCTCCTGGTCATCGGTTCGGTCACTCCCCAATGGGTGGACAAACTCCGCAAGATCTGGGAGAAGATCCCTGAACCGAAGGT
>LFRN01000175.1 GCA_001512375.1 Candidatus Methanoculleus thermohydrogenotrophicum
ACGTTCGTGATCGGGGTCTCAGTCTCTACCGGAGTCTCGGTCACGTTCGTGATCGGGGTCTCGGTCTCCACCGGAGTCACCGTCTCATTACCCGCCGGCTGTACGCACCCTGCGATCATGATGCTGGCGACCACCATGAGAGCAAGGATACCAAACATTCGTTTCATGGAGTGGGATGATGCCCCCGCGCGTAAATAAACTTTGCCCTGCCAAGGAAAACAGAAATGCCGGGCATAAATCCGTTATAGCGGTATCAGAGCGACCTATCAGGCTACCGGTTCCCTGCCACGGGTTCGTCAAACGAGAAACTCCCGTAACGCCCCCCTCCTCCAGGATGAAGGGTTATGCGGCCGATTCTCAGAGCCTCGATCGCGTCGCCCACACCGGGGTGGATCGCCCGGATATCCCGGGTGGGAGCGGTAGTGAGGATGGTGATCTCGTCCCCGAACGTTGCAAGGAGTTCCTCGTAAAGGGCGCCGCACCGCCGGGTTGCCGGAGATGCGGTGCCGAGGACCCGGGCGATGATCTCGCCGAGCGGGATTATGTGGAGATACGGGGGGCGGCACTGCAGCGGGGCCGCGGCAGCGAGTTCTGCCGCCCGATCGGCGACGCCCTTCTTGATCTGCTTCCCGTCCTCCGGGCACCTCCAGCCGAGCGCCTCCGCCTCCTCACAGGAGTAATGGCGGTAGCAGCGTATGCAGGCGGTGCGATTGTACTTACCCTCCTCCGGGAAGAACCCGACGTTCATGGCGATCCTCGCGCCCGCGACCGCGTCGAGGACGCCCCGCACCCCCGGCGCCCCCGCCGCATCGAGCCGGGTGAACTCCCGGCCGAGCCTGACCGCGGTCGCGCTGTGGGCATCGGAACTGGAGATGAAGGGAACGTCGGCAAGGTCAGGGATGCCGGCACCGTATGAAGTATCGGCCGAGAGCCCGAGCTCGAGGAAGTCGATCCGTTCACTCCCGTAGCACCCGGCCAGGGTGTCGAACCGGGCATAGAGTGATGTCCAGGGGGTGAAGGCGTGGGCGGGGCCGATGAGCCCGCCGACGTCGTGGACCGCGGAGGCGATCGCATCGCCCTCGAGGTCAACGTGAGGGCGGCCGGCGGTCGCGACGTTCCGGCTGTGGGGGGCGAAGACCTCAGCGAGTTCAGCGAACTGGTCAAAGGATTCGGCAAGGATGAGGTGGTGGACCCGGTGCCGGTCTTCCACCTCAGCGGTGGGGATGACCACTATCCCGGACCCGTCTTCGGGGTGATCCCGCCACGCCGCACGCCAGGCAGGGTGGAGGGCATCACCACTCCCGAGGACGTCGAGGCCTTTCATTCTAGCGGCCGCAAGGAGCGACTCAGGCGTCATCGACGGGGAGGTGGCCATCGAGTACGGGGAGTGGATATGGAGGTCGGCGTCGAGAAGCATGGTTTTCCGGGAGATAGGTTAGTGCTCATCCGGGATTAGTCTGCAGGGGCGCCGGGCAGGGGTGCGTGCCCGGGGCACCCGGGTAAATAACAGGGGTGGTTATAACCACCCAAAAAAGTTGCAACTACAATCAGGGAGTACATCCGGTATGCTGAGGTGGCAGCGGTTCTCTTCGAGGTCCGGTACTTCAAATCGAGCGTTGTCCGCGTGAATCTCCATGCCTGAAGGTAGCGCGTATGTGGGGGGAGATCCCCATAGGCGTTAACTTATCCGATGGGTGTAATGCATTCTCGGTGATACCGGCAAGTACCAGGCAATCGGCGAGTTCTCATCTATGCCCTAAGGCTGTCCTTTTCCCATGAGATTTCCATGATCACTATCGTTTTCAGAGGAGGAGGACTATTGCCGCACACCACTGGAATCGTATGGCTAATATTCCATCATATCAGCCACATTTCACCGAATAGGGCATTATCCTCTCGGATCCTTGTAGCTAAAGTTAGCGCATATGGGGGAGATCCCCCAGCCGCGGCATCCAGCACCTGCCTTTCATCAGTCTGACCGGAGCGTTCGCCCCAGTCTTCGGCCATCCGCCGCATCTCGGCAGGGTCAGGTAGTCTGTCCCCCGCGCACCAGCACTCCGGGAGATGCTCTCCTCAAACATCGTTCCCCCAAGGTTGTTTGCGCCAGAAAGGGGGGTCATCTCCGCCATCTTTCTTCCCAGTTTCACCCAGGAGGTCTGGATATTCCTGATGTTGTCGAGGAAGAGCCGGGTCACTGCGACCATCAGGATATCTTCCCTCCCGGTCGCCCCGGCCCGGGCACGCCCCGCCCGGTAGAGCGGGGTGTTTTCGTGGACGAACGAGTTCGGCACGAACTCGGTGAACCCTCCGGTCTCGCCCCTGGATCTCGCGGAGAATGCCAAGGTGCCAGGCCCGGTCACCCTCACTCTCACAGTGACCGTACATGACCGTCGCCGTCGAGCGGATGCCGAGATCGTGCGCTTCCCTGATGATCCGGACCCGGGTCGCGGTATCGATCTTCTCCCGGCAGATCACCGCGCGGACCCGATCCACCAGGATCTCAGCCGCGGTCCCGCAGAGCGTCCCGAGCCCCGCCGCCTGCATCCGGGTGAGCACCTCCCGCATCGAGAGACTCCTCTTCTTTGCAGCGTAGGCCACCTCTATCGGGTCGCTCGCGTGGATGTGGACCCCCGGCGCCTCGTCCCGTATCCAGGATATGATATCGATGTAGGACCGGGCATCAAAATCCGGGCGGAGACCGCTTACCGTGCAGACCTCAGTGACACCTCGCTCACGCGCCGCCCGTGCCTTCTCCCGGACGGTGGTCTCGTCATGAGATACACATCTGCGTCGCCCGCCTTTGTGCGCATTAAATCGGAACGTTGTAAGGATATCGAGACTCCTTCTCGTGGCAGGCCGCCGGTGGTAGTTGACCTTCCCGTTCCCGGTAAGTGTGTGGTTGTCACGCTCCCTCAAGAATCTTCTCCTGTCCTGTTCCCCGGGCATACACTTATTATACTCGCCGTGCATCCCGACTGCCATGGCTCAAGAGATCCTATGTCACCAGCGGGTCCGGCTCAGTTACAAGGACGCGTTCGGATACGTCATCCCGGTCGGGACGACCAGCCTGATGACCTGGGTGACCGATGAAGGAATGATCGGGACCGAGGGGTTTGATATCGATGCGCTGGCAGTCTTTGGAGTTCCCGCAGCGATCGTCGGTGTCTCTGAAGAATCTACCCTGGAGACCCTCGACGACCTGATGGACGCTGAGGTGAAGGCGGTAAATCTCCCGGCGGTCCAGCGCCGTATCGAGATCGGGATGCCGGGGAGAGAGGCCTTAAACAGGATGTGAACAGCCGGGCAGTGGATAGGGGATATCTCCAATCCACTTTTGTACGGGAGAGGCCCTGCCTCTCAGGACGCGATTGGTCATCACGGCCCACTGCTATGTCGGCGAACCACTGGATGAGCAAGAAGGTCGGGCCTATCTTGCTCTACTACATACAAGCAGGCAGGCCACTTTCATCCGTGCAGCCCATGCCTCCACCGACCCTCCCCAGAAGCTCGCGCTGCGCACCTTCAACAGTTGATCCACGGTTACCCCCGTGCGGGCGCCGCCGCCACGGGGTCGTCAGAGGTCCTCCTTTAGCCGGCACTGGCGCAGAACGCAACACCGGCGCCACCGGTCCCGCCCGCCAGCGAGGAGATCCAGGAGATGCATTCGACATGTATAAGAGC
>LFRN01000138.1:0-272 GCA_001512375.1 Candidatus Methanoculleus thermohydrogenotrophicum
GTGATCGGGGTCTCGGTCTCCACCGGAGTCCCGGTCTCCACCGGAGTCACCGTCTCATTACCCGCCGGCTGTACGCACCCTGCGATCATGATGCTGGCGACCACCATGAGAGCAAGGATACCAAACATTCGTTTCATGGAGTGGGATGATGCCCCCGCGCGTAAATAAACTTTGCCCTGCCAAGGAAAACAGAAATGCCGGGCATAAATTCGTTATAGCGGTATCAGAGCGACCTATCAGGCTACCGGTTCCCTGCCACGGGTTCGTCAAAC
>LFRN01000138.1:481-3315 GCA_001512375.1 Candidatus Methanoculleus thermohydrogenotrophicum
GCGGGATTATGTGGAGATACGGGGGGCGGCACTGCAGCGGGGCCGCGGCAGCGAGTTCTGCCACCCGATCGGCGACGCCCTTCTTGATCTGCTTCCCGTCCTCCGGGCACCTCCAGCCGAGCGCCTCCGCCTCCTCACAGGAGTAATGGCGGTAGCAGCGTATGCAGGCGGTGCGATTGTACTTACCCTCCTCCGGGAAGAACCCGACGTTCATGGCGATCCTCGCGCCCGCGACCGCGTCGAGGACACCCCGCACCCCCGGCGCCCCCGCCGCATCGAGCCGGGTGAACTCCCGGCCGAGCCTGACCGGGGTCGCGCTGTGGGCATCGGAACTGGAGATGAAGGGAACGTCGGCAAGGTCAGGGATGCCGGCACCGTATGAAGTATCGGCCGAGAGCCCGAGCTCGAGGAAGTCGATCCGTTCACTCCCGTAGCACCCGGCCAGGGTGTCGAACCGGGCATAGAGTGATGTCCAGGGGGTGAAGGCGTGGGCGGGGCCGATGAGCCCGCCGACGTCGTGGACCGCGGAGGCGATCGCATCGCCCTCGAGGTCAACGTGAGGGCGGCCGGCGGTCGCGACGTTCCGGCTGTGGGGGGCGAAGACCTCAGCGAGTTCGGCGAACTGGTCAAAGGATTCGGCAAGGATGAGGTGGTGGACCCGGTGCCGGTCTTCCACCTCAGCGGTGGGAATGACCACTATCCCGGACCCGTCTTCGGGGTGATCCCGCCACGCCGCACGCCAGGCAGGGTGGAGGGCATCACCACTCCCGAGGACGTCGAGGCCTTTCATTCTAGCGGCCGCAAGGAGCGACTCAGGCGTCATCGACGGGGAGGTGGCCATCGAGTACGGGGAGTGGATATGGAGGTCGGCGTCGAGAAGCATGGTTTTCCGGGAGATAGATTAGTGCTCATCCGGGATTAGTCTGCAGGGGCGCCGGGCAGGGGTGCGTGCCCGGGGCACCCGGGTAAATAACAGGGGTGGTTATAACCACCCAAAAAAGATGCAACTACAATCAGGGAGTACATCCGGTATGCTGAGGTGGCAGCGGTTCTCTTCGAGGTCCGGTACTTCAAATCGAGCGTTGTCCGCGTGAATCTCCATGCCTGAAGGTAGCGCGTATGTGGGGGGAGATCCCCCAGCCGCGGCATCCAGCACCTGCCTTTCATCAGTCTGACCGGAGCGTTCGTCCCAGTCTTCGGCCATCCGCCGCATCTCGGCAGGGTCAGGTAGTCTGTCCCCCGCGCACCAGCACTCCGGGAGATGCTCTCCTCAAACATCGTTTCCCCAAGGTTGTTTGCGCCAGAAAGGGGGGTCATCTCCGCCATCTTTCTTCCCAGTTTCACCCAGGAGGTCTGGATATTCCTGATGTTGTCGAGGAAGAGCCGGGTCACTGCGACCATCAGGATATCTTCCCTCCCGGTCGCCCCGGCCCGGGCACGCCCCGCCCGGTAGAGCGGGGTGTTTTCGTGGACGAACGAGAGCGGCACGAACTCGGTGAACCCTCCGGTCTCGTCCTGGATCTCGGGAGAATGCCAAGGTGCCAGGCCCGGTCACCCTCACTCTCACAGTGACCGTACATGATCGTCGCCGTCGAGCGGATGCCGAGATCGTGCGCTTCCCTGATGATCCGGACCCGGGTCGCGGTATCGATCTTCTCCCGGCAGATCACCGCGCGGACCCGATCCACCAGGATCTCAGCCGCGGTCCCGCAGAGCGTCCCCGAGCCCCGCCGCCTGCATCCGGGTGAGCACCTCCCGCATCGAGAGACTGCTCTTCTTTGCAGCGTAGGCCACCTCTATCGGGTTGCTCGCGTGGATGTGGACCGCCGGCGCCTCGTCCCGTATCCAGGATATGATATCGATGTAGGACCGGGCATCAAAATCCGAGCGGAGACCGCTTACCGTGCAGACCTCAGTGACACCCCGCTCACGCGCCGCCCGTGCCTTCTCCCGGACGGTGGTCTCGTCATGAGATACACATCTGCGTCGCCCGCCTTTGTGCGCATTAAATCGGAACGTTGTAAGGATATCGAGACTCCTTCTCGTGGCAGGCCGCCGGTGGTAGTTGACCTTCCCGTTCCCGGTAAGTGTGTGGTTGTCACGCTCCCTCAAGAATCTTCTCCTGTCCTGTTCCCCGGGCATACACTTATTATACTCGCCGGTGCATCCCGACTGCCATGGCTCAAGAGATCCTATGTCACCAGCGGGTCCGGCTCAGTTACAAGGACGCGTTCGGATATGTCATCCCGGTCGGGACGACCAGCCTGATGACCTGGGTGACCGATGAAGGAATGATCGGGACCGAGGGGTTTGATATCGATGCGCTGGCAGTCTTTGGAGTTCCCGCAGCGATCGTCGGTGTCTCTGAAGAATCTACCCTGGAGACCCTCGACGACCTGATGGACGCTGAGGTGAAGGCGGTAAATCTCCCGGCGGTCCAGCGCCGTATCGAGATCGGGATGCCGGGGAGAGAGGCCTTAAACAGGATGTGAACTGCCAGGCAGTGGATAGGGGATATCTCCAATCCACTTTTGTACGGGAGAGGCCCTGCCTCTCAGGACGCGATTGGTCATCACGGCCCACTGCTATGTCGGCAAACCACTGGATGAGCAAGAAGGTCGGGCCTATCTTGCTCTACTACATACAAGCAGGCAGGCCACTTTCATCCGTGCAGCCCATGCCTCCACCGACCCTCCCCAGAAGCTCGCGCTGCGCACCTTCAACAGTTGATCCACGGTTACCCCCGTGCGGGCGCCGCCGCCACGGGGTCGTCAGAGGTCCTCCTTTAGCCGGCACTGGCGCAGAACGCAACACCGGCGTCACCGGTCCCGCCC
>LFRN01000049.1:0-1513 GCA_001512375.1 Candidatus Methanoculleus thermohydrogenotrophicum
ACCGGGAAACCGACGGTCGTCGGCTACACCAGGCATGACATCGAGAACTGGAGCGAGTCACTTGCGCGCGCGTTCTCTTCCTGCGGCCTCGGGCGGGGGGACGTCCTCCAGGTGAGTTATGGATACGGTCTCTTCACTGGCGGTCTCGGAGTCCACTACGGCGCCGAACGCGTCGGTGCAACCGTCCTCCCGACGAGCGTCGGGAACACCGAACGCCAGATCGAATTGATGCAGGACCTTCACACCACTGCCATCGCCTGCACCCCCTCCTACCTCCTCCACATAGGGGAGGTGGCTGAGAAGATGGGCGTCTCCATCAGGGACGACACCGATCTTCGTATCGGGATCCTCGGCGCAGAGCCCTGGTCAGAACAGATGCGGGACCGGATCCAGGACTGGCTCGGGATCCGCGCCTACGACATCTATGGCACGAGCGAACTCTCAGGCCCAATGTTCACCGAGTGCTCAGAGCAGCAGGGTATCCACATCTGGGGCGACCTCGCCCTTGTAGAGATCGTCGATCCCGAGACCGGTGAGGTGCTCTCCCCGGGTGAGCGAGGGGAACTGGTCATCACCATCCTGCAGAAGGAAGCCTTCCCTGTAATCAGGTACCGGGTCGGGGATGTCACCGTCATGGACGAAGATCCCTGCGCCTGCGGGCGGACGCACCCACGGATTCGGCGGATCCAGGGGCGGGTGGACGATATGCTGATCGTCCGCGGCATCAATGTCTTCCCATCACAGGTGGAGCACGCGCTGCTTGAGATCCCGGAGGTTGGGAGGCACTTCCAGATCGTCGTCGACCGGAAGGGCGCGCTCGACACCATGCTCGTGCGGGTTGAGGTTAGCGAGGAAGCGTTTTCGGATAAGATCACCGATCTTATGATGATCAGAAAGATGGTGGAGCACCGCCTCAAGAGCTCCCTGAACGTGGGTGTGGCCGTGGAACTGGTTGAACCGGGTTCCCTTCCGCGCTTTGAAGGTAAGGCGAAGAAGGTTGTTGACAGGAGGTCAATATAATGGAAAAACCGTATATCATCAAACAGATCTCAATCTTTTCGGAGAACCGTCCCGGGCGGCTGGCTGCTATCGCCGGTGCGCTCAGGGATGCGAAGATCAATATCTTTGCGTTTAGTATCGCCGAGGCGAACGGGTTTGGGGTTGTCCGTGCTCTCGTTGACCGGCCGGAGGATGCCCACAGGACGCTGACCGAACTCGGGTTCCGGGTCTCGTTCACCGAGGTCATCGGCGTTAAGATGCGTGATGAGCCCGGCGGCCTCTCGGAGATCGCATCGATCCTCGGGGATGCCGGGATCAACATCGAGTACGCCTACGCCTATTCGGGCAAGGACGGGGCGGTCCTGATCGTGCGCGTGGACCAGGTCGAGGACGCCATCCGGCAGATTCTTGGCCACGGGGGCGAACTCCTCAAAGCGTCTCTCTTCCGGTGACCGCGGTGGGACGACGTGGGCACCTGCCCCCACACACTAACTTCAGGCATGGAGATTCTTGA
>LFRN01000049.1:1671-25955 GCA_001512375.1 Candidatus Methanoculleus thermohydrogenotrophicum
GTTACCTCAGAGAGCGTCCGTCCGCGCCGGATCTCCTCACGGATCCGTTCCTCGGTCTTCTTCACCTCCATCGCCCGACGTGCGATCTCATAGGCACGTTCCCGGGGAATCACCACAACCCCGCTCTCGTCGGCGATGATCCAGTCTCCCGGCCTGACCTCCTGCCCGCAGCAGACGATCTCGGTGTTGATCTCCCCAAAACCCTTCGGCTCTCCTGCGTTTGGAGCGGTTCCGCGGGCGAAGACCGGGAACCCCATTTCCCTGATGTCGTCGACGTCCCTCACCGCTCCGTCGATCACGATGCCGACGATCCCGCGGTTCTTGGCAGAGTGGGTAGCAAGTTCTCCCCAGGGAGCGATATGTGTCCCCCCATCGTTGCTGATGACGAGAACATCCCCTGGTTTGGCGAGGTCGATCGCCTCGACAGGTTTTGCCCAGTCCCCGGCGATGGTCCTGACTGTCACCGCCTGGCCGACCGCTTTTGTCCGGCCGCAGATGGAGACGATACCGGTCATGGCCCCCTTCCGGTGCATGGCGTCGGTGACGTTCGGCGCGGAGACCGCTTCCAGCAGCTGGCGGATGGCGGCTTCCGGACTCTCCTCCTCACGCGGCCTGATCTCGGGGCGGTCGATAGCGTCTCTGATCCGCCGCGCTGCCCCGGTCACGTCGGCAGCTTTGATGATGTTCCCCCCCACAATGACGATCGAGGCCCCGGCGGCGACGGCCTCGGATGCGGTCTCTGCACCGAGTCCCCCCGCGACAGCGATGGGGATGTTCACCTCCCCGGCGAGGCGACGAAGGAGGTCGAGCGACGACCTCCCTATCATCTGCTGGTCGATACCTACGTGAGCGTTGATGTAGTCGACACCGAGCGCCTCTAGTTCGCGGGCTCTGGAGATGGGGTCGCGGACGTTGATGAGGTCGGCCATGATCCGGACGCCGTACTTCCGGGCCGACCTGACCGCCTCGGCGATGACAGTGTCGTCCGCGTCGCCGAGGATACAGACGATCCCGGCACCTGATTTTGCCGCCATCTCCACCTCGATGGCCCCGGTGTCGGCAACCTTCATGTCAGCGACGATCTCGTGCCCGGGGAAACGTTCCCGGAGCGTCCGCACGGCTTGCATCCCCTCGCTCTTGATCAGGGGGGTCCCGGCCTCAATCCAGTCCGCGCCACCACGGACCGCTTCATCTGCGATCTCTACCGCGCGCTCGATCTCGAGGAGATCGAGCGCCACCTGGAGAACCGGTGTTGCCATACGGTACTGTATGGCTGAGATTCTATTTATCTGGTGCCGGGCCCCGGGAAGTATATCTTCTAAGATGTTTGAGGGAGCCAGGAGACCACGCCGCGCCCTACCTGACCCTGGAAAAGAGGGGATCGTGATCGGGCGGTGGAGGTGCCTGAAGGATGGTTGAGATTGGTTACAAACTGGCGAGCGAAGAACACGGAGCCCCTGACCCGGTCTGCAACGCTCGGGAGGCGGAGGATGCCAGGTTTGCGTCTGCCACGATACCTCTGGCCACTAACACCTCTGGATCGCCTCGCAGGGGGAGAGCCCGTTTATCCGGGCGGTGATCGGCGGCATATCCGAGGTGACAGCGGATCTCAGACTGCTCACAGGCGTTATCTGCCCTGCAGTTGGGTACACCCCCGCATCATCGCCCGGACCGCGGCAACCGATGTCAGGATGGTTCATCCTCAGTCTCGGTTCGGGCTGGAACCTCAACGAGCATATCTTTGGCGACCACCGGGCTCCGGCGCCGATCGGGATAGAGATCTTGGGGAGGCGGTGGAGATGAGCAGAACGCTCTGGAAAGGGTATACAGCACCTCTTTACTCCGCCTGGAGAACCCGGAGACCTTCTTTCTCCCGGAAGAACTCCCCGGAAGAACTCCCCTGGGTCTACATCGCATCAGAAGGCCCGATCAGCGCTTCCCTGGTCGCATGATTCGGTTGAGGAGGTTCATCAGCGGGGGTACCAAACGCGGGAGAGGAGCGCTGTCGTCTTTCGCGACTCTGGCGGCGGTGATGACGCTGAGGATGTGGCAGAGGGCACCCCCCTGCAGCCCTGATCCCGCGGTGCACATCAAAAAGATCGAGGAAGGGGTCAGGATGAGGGGTTAGATCGTATCCGCATCATCCACCAGATCGGGAAGCAGCAGGAGGTCATGGAATCCCACAGAGAGGAGGTCCTGTCGCATTTCCAGTAGCGCGCCGACCGGCCATAAACCCTGGTGGAGGAATGATTCATGCTTCCTGCCGTCTAAAACTACCTGAGTGATGTGCTCCGGGAAAGATGAGACAGAGACCCGCCAGGCCTGCGCCCGCCTGCGGTCGGCAAAGACCAGGGCAGAACTTGCGGAGGCCCTCTACCAGGAGGTTTCGGGCTACTCGCTCCTTGACCTCCAGGCGCTTCGGGGAAGGGTGGAGCGTGACCTCCGGTCCGTCCCCAATGGGTACCGACAACGCCTCTACCCACGGGTGATGGAGCAGCTCTTTGGTACGCACCACACCCTCATCTCAACCGCCCGTCGGGGCGACCTGGACCTCCTCGATGAACCGCTCGCTGGCGATTTCCAGGAGTTCTGCGAGATGGTCGAGAATACGTGTATCTCCCGCGAGAGCAACCAGCGCCTCGGCCTCCTCTACTACCTCCTCGCCGCCTTCAACCTCTTCGTCCTCGAACGCCCCGCCCACCCGGTGGGCACGCCGTTCCCCGGGGGATTCGAGGTCGAGGTCAGGGACGGAGAGTATCTCTGCCCGGTCAGGGAGAAGGCCGACGATGTCGAGAACGCCCTCTGCCCCTACTGTCCGGCAAAGCAGAGTGATACATGATCAGTCGGTTGAGAAATAACCGAGTCCGCCGGCGAATTCGCTGACATTCTCGTAATACTTGGTATCATGCGGGGTGATGATGGTAAGCGAAGGCACGACCACCCCAAACTTGTGCTCCGGGAACCAGTAGGAGCCGTGCCCGTAGTCGTTTGAGGCATTGTTCACGACGACCACGGCATGTTCAAGGTCGACAGTCTGGATCTGGGCGTCTTCGAAGTTGAGTATGTCAAGTACCTTCTGTTTCAGGTCTGATTTTCCGAGGAGAAGGACGAGGAATCCAATGCCGCTATCGATCTGGTAGTTTATAGTTACAACAGCCTGCTCTTTTACCAGGCGAATGGTGACATCTTCGACGGTGATGTAACTGTATCTCCCATCATTCCCGGCCACTGCGGGGGTAACGAGTGCAGCTACAAGCATCATCACAACCCCGACTGTCACCCATCTCATTATAGAAGTGGTTGTCCAGGGAGCAATAAAACCTTTATGGTAGCCTCGCGTCAGGAAGCGCTTATACCTGGATTATGGACGAATTGCCGCCAAAAATGGGGTTTTCACAACACCCCTTCAACCTACAGCGCACTTCTGGAACGCCCTTGCGGTAGGCGGTCGTCCCTGAAATGCTTCCCATCCGCCCATCGTTTCCTGGCAGGGAAACCCAAAAAAAAGTGTTCTAAAAATTCACTTTGACTGGGCGAGGATGATCTCAATACTTGAGACGTTTGTCTTGCCGGTATCGGTATCGATCATCTCAGTCGACGTAAAGATCCCTTTCTTGCTCACGTTATCCAGGAACCGGTTGAGTGCGATCTCCGCCGTATCGACGGCACGCGAAATTGCCTTTCCCCGGGCCTTAATTGCAACTTCTTCAGCCCCGTTGTTGAACTGGGTGACTACTGCGAGCACATAGTTCATGACTGGTTTGTTTCCTACGAATACTGTGTTGTCTTTCATAGTTATTAGCCCACCTCGTTTAGAGATACTTCCTTGAGTATATCAGCTCTGCGTTGAGAACGGATGCACCTGCAGCCCCACGGATAGTGTTGTGCCCGAGCGCAACGAATCGTAATCCTTCCCGGATTCTCCCGACAGAGACCGTCATACCCAGCCCCCGGTTGCGGTCGAGCCGTGGTTGCGGGCGGTCAGGCTGGTCGAGGAGCTCAACTGCTTTTGCTGGCTGTAAGGGTAGATTGCTGAAGGGTGATTTAAAGGTTGCGTAAGCTTTTTTCACTTCGTCGACTGACTCCTTGACGTCGACCCAGATCGCCATGGTGTGCCCGTCGATTACCGGGACCCGGTGGCAGCTCGCACTCACCTTGAGCGGAGCTGGGATCACCTCAGAGCCGTCGAACGTTCCCATGATCTTTAAAATCTCGGTCTCTATCTTCTCTTCCTCGCCTCCGATGTAGGGAATGACGTTATCGTAGATGTCCATGGCGGCGACGCCGGCAAACCCGCCTCCTGAGATTGCCTGCATGGTTGCTACACGCACATCATGGAACTCAAACGATCTGAGGGGTGCGAGAGCCAGGGCAAGGACGATCGTTGAGCAGTTTGGGTTGGTTACGATGAACCCTCCGCGTCCCCGGTCACGCTGGATATCGATCAGGCCCAGGTGATCAGGGTTGACCTCTGGTATCACCAGGGGGACGTCTGGGTCCATGCGGTGCGATCGGGCGTTGCTACAGACGGCGATACCTGCATCTGCGATCTCCGTCTCAAGCGATGTCGCTACATCAGCGGGAAGCGCCGAGAAGACAAGGTCGCAATCTTTCAGGCTCTCGACGGTTGTTGGAGTGACGATGATATCACTGATCGTGTCCGGGTACGGCGCGTCAAGACGCCAGTTGACTACCTTGCCATACGGTTTTCCTGCACTCCGTTCTGATGCGGTGAGTGTCTGGAGATGAAACCAGGGATGATCCGCTAAAAGCTGGACGAAGCGCTGTCCTACTGCTCCTGTGGCACCAAGCACTCCTACATTAATCATAGACGGAAATATCTCTTGTGTTGGTGGTATTAAAAGGGTATGTTTTTCTATTCCATCGTGATTGCCTCAGATGGACACTCATCAACGCAGGTCTCACAATCTACGCAGAGATCGGCATCTACCTTCGCTTTGCCGTCTTCCATGGTGATGGCGGCAGCGGGGCAGACATCCATGCAGGTTTCACAACCGGTACACTTTTCAATATCAACAACTGCTGGCAATTTTTTTCCTCCGAATACATGTCTTTCCAGTGGATTAAAAATAAATTTTGTTCTCTGCAAAGAGGTCGGGGCGGCTATCATATCCCCAGGACATCCTGCATCGTGTAGATGCGCGGATCCTTCCCGACAACCCAGCGTGCGGCCCGGATGGCACCCTGTGCGAATACTGCGCGGTCGTAGGCACGATGGGAGATCTCGATACATTCAAAGTTCCCCGCAAAGAGAACCGTATGATCGCCGACGATGTCGCCACCGCGGACGGCATGCACGCCGATCTCGTTCTTCCGTTCTGTGGCACCTACACGGCCGTAGACCTTCTCGCGCTCCCCGAGTTCCTGGTCCAGAATCTCAAGGATCGTCTTTGCGGTGCCGCTCGGGGCATCTTTCTTATAGCGATGGTGAGCTTCTGTGACCTCGATGTCGTAGTCGCCGAGCTCGCGAGCGGCCTTGCGCACGAGCTCCCAGAAGATGTTGACGCCGACAGAAAAGTTGCTCGATATCACCGCAGGGACGTTCCCCTCGACGACGCTCCTGATGGTTTCAACCTGTTCTGGGGAGAACCCGGTCGTCCCAACGACGAGCGCCACGTTGTTTCTAGCTGCCGCCCTGATATTCTCAACCGCAGCAGCTGCAACGGTGAAGTCAATGAGGACATCTGGCTTCTTCTCCTTGAGGAACGCATCGATTTGAGCCGCTGGGACCACTTCCTTCCCGAATAACGTTCCTTCCCGTATATCGGTCCCGCCGACCAGTTCCAGGTCTGGGGTCTCGTCAACGATCCGGCCGATAGTGGTGCCCATCCGTCCCAGGGCCCCGGACACAGCTACTCTAATCATAGTTTTCCAGCACCTTCCTCAGTTGCTCTGTCTTCCCCTCATCCAGCTCGTCGAGCGGGAGCCTGACCGGCCCTGCAGCCATCCCGAGGATTTCTACCGCCTTCTTCACGGGGATGGGATTTGTGTCGATAAACATCGCCCGGAAGAGCGGGGAGAGTTCAAAGTGCAGGTCCTGTGCGCGGGCGAGATCGCCTGCGCGATAGGCTTCATACATCTGCACCATCCGGCGAGGGTCGACGTTGGCGGTCACCGATATCACGCCCGCGCCCCCCAGTGTGAGGACCGGGAGGGTCATCGCGTCGTCTCCGGAGAGCACAACGAAGTCTTCGTCCTGTGTCTCCTCGATGATGCGAGAGATCTGGGTGATGTCACCACTTGCTTCCTTGATCCCGACGATGTTCGGGTGCCGCGCCAGTTCTGCTACCAGGTCGGGCTGGAGGTTCTGTCCTGTCCTGCCAGGGACGTTGTAGAGAATGATAGGGAGATCAAGGTCGGCAAGTTTCGTGAAGTGCTTGACAAGACCTGAGCGGTTCGGTTTGTTGTAGTATGGACTGATGACCAGGGCACCGTCCGCGCCGGCATCCTGTGCAGATCGGGTCAGGTGGATTGCCTCTACGGTGTTGTTCGATCCGGTCCCGGCAAGCACCGGCACCCGGCCATCGACGATCTCGACGGTCTCCTGAATCACCTGCTCGTGCTCCTCGAACGTGAGCGTCGCTGACTCCCCGGTCGATCCGCAGGGCACGATCCCGTGAACTCCACGCTGCAGTAGTAATTCGATGTTGGACCGTAATCCTTCAATATCGAGGCTCATCCTGGAGTCCCGGTGAAAAGGGGTAATAATCGCTGGAAGGATTCCCTCAAACATACTAGAGGGTTATCGCTTCCCTGTATTTATCTTTCTTGAGATATACCCGGCAACCCTGTTTCTGACACGCTTGCTGTCGATCGCGGCAACCTCGGCGACGGCGTGTTTATTCTCCTCAAAATTCCCGCTAAACTTCTCTCGATGCTTAACGAGGAGTTCTTCGCCGAGGTTCTTGATATACGATGGTTTTATTCCCATGTGGACCTTCCCTTACAATTGTGCATAGGTAATGCGATTTGACAGTTTAAGAATATTATGTGCGACCGTGACTGGATCCTCTCCAAGGACCCTGATCATCGGTTCTTTTCCCCGCGCTCCCCGGTCGTAGATGACGTCAGGCACACCGTCCCTGCAGCAGGAGGCGACGCCCCAATCCATCGTCTGCACGCCCGGCGGTTCTTTTTCCCGTTCAAACGAGCAGATCTCAAACATAAGATTCTCCATCTCCAGGAGGATCGCTTCAGAGAAGCGGATGTTTGCCGCGCTCCTGATTCTGGAGTCGAAGCGCATGGCCGTGAGCACGATCCGCGCTACGTGATCGCTCGCCCCAAAAGCGATCTCCCCGACGGGGTGGACCCGGTCGCCGAGCCTGACGATCCGCCCGAGAACTCCCGCCACATCGTCTCTGCTCCGCGCGTCGGGCAGGGCGTAGACGATGTTCATCCCAACCTCGGGGATCAGCCGTGCGTCCATCCTCTCGGCAAGCAGCGTCACGGCCTGGTCCATGCAGGCGATCACCCGCGCGCGGTCTTCTGATCTCATGCCCATATCCTCATTCCGGCTTCCTCATAAGGATTGCGCTCAGGTAAGGCTGATATCGCCTCGAATCTCCGTGAGCCCTTCGATCGCAAGGAGGAAGAATGTCTCCAGCCTCATGAGAGGCTCGATCAGCCGGATCCTCTCTCGCTCGCACCCGGCGGCGAATGACCTCTCTTTGAACTTCTTCTTCACCGTCCTGGGCGTGACCTCAGTGATAGCCCCGCCTTTCACCAGGGCGCAGGCAATGATCAGGCCTGATGCACTGTCCGCCGCCTGGAGCGCGATCTCAACGGGTTGTTCGTAATCCCCGAAGAGCATGTGGTTGTGCCGCCTGATGATATCCGCGATCTCCTCCGGGACGCCGTTCTCGACGAGGATCCGGTATCCCTCGATACCATGCCGGTCCATATCACCCTCGACGAGGTCGTAGTCGATGTCGTGCAGGAGGCCGATGATCTCCCATGTATCGGCGTCCTCGCCGATGTGCTCAGCGACCTTTCTCATGATGGCTGCTGTGGCGCGGCTGTGTACGATATGCGACGGCGACGCCACATGCCGCTGGAGCAGGGCCAGTGCCTCGTCTCTTTCCATGTCGGGTGGGTTGTCGTTCGCTTCTCATAAGTTGTTGGGTCGCCATATCTGCCCCCCCTGAGGCCAGAGTGAGACTTCGTGAGCCTCTCCCCTTATCGGAAACGTGTTCTCTCGTTCTGCCCCAGAAACCCTGTGGAGATAGAGATATACCTGCCCATGTCCCACTCCTATATATGAATCTACGGGTTCTTGAGGTGCTGGCGGCTCTCGGATGCCTGATACTGTTTATCGCGCTGCTGGTGATGCTGCCCGGGCTGATGGAGGGGATGGAGGGGTTGGCGTATGTCACTGCGCTGGTCGCCTTTATCGCCTCCCTCAGCACGGCGGGCTACATGATCGGTAAGATGGCCGCCTGACCGGCTCTCCTGCCGAAAACGGCTTCATTCTGCGGGAAAGGGTCTCCCAAAAAAGCGGGCCATGAACCTTCGGCTCATAGATGAGCATGAAAACCAGCGATTATCCACAGGTCTGCTGTCCCGGAGTGCAGGTTAGCGATACTCACCGGTCCTGCGGCCACGCCTGGAGGCAGGGGTGGGGGACGGATGGGAGCGCTCCGTGGGGGAGGGGACGAAGGCCCGGTAGAGTCTGTTAATTTGGAATCGATGCACTAGTTAGTGATGGATCGCGACCAGAACGCGGGCGTTCAACATTATGAGATCGGGACTGCAATCTCAAAGGTGTAGTAGTTCCCGGGACGCCCCCTCCTCTCGTCGGGGGAGCAGTCACCGGTCGCTGTGACCTCGGTGTTTTAGAGTGAACGCTGGTGGAAAACTGCAACACCGGTCTGGAAGGATCTCTCAGAGCCACTTAACCTTGTTTCCTCTTTTTGGTTTTCTGGAGACGGTAATAGTTTAAGGGGTGGTTGACCCGCTCGCAGTCCTTATTCCGGTTAACGCAGAGCCCCAGGGTGCGCATGGTGGGGCAAGACGGCGGGGTATACCCGGTGCCGCCCCCACCTGAGATATGCTCTACCTGGTACATTGTTTTTTCCAGGTCAAAATCGGGTGCCCGTGCGAAGATCTCGGTGATTCCTGTGATGCTCATCCCGATAGTATGGAGGAATGACGTCATGGCGAACCTGCCCATATGCGTCAGGTTTGCCCCTGTGCTGATCGCCTGGATGAGTGCGCTGATGCAGGGCGGGAACGCCTCTTCCTGGATCTCACCAAACTGTTCAAGGGTCTGTTGCTGGTACCTGGCGGAGATCTCCTGTATGATCGGCTCAAGACGTTCGCAGATCCCTGCCGGGACCCGGAGCGGCATCTGGTCGATGAGGATAACCCGGATTCGCTCCCGGATCAGTTCATCAATCTCACCCGGCTCAAGATGCACCGTTCCCTGATGCACATCCCTGTTAACGAGTCTCCAGCGCGGATCACGCATATGCGGCACCAGTTCAACGTAGTCGGTGACTGGCATGGTGGTGGCCCCAGCGCTGATGCCGATGCTCCAGGCGACGAATCGCTGTATCTCCGGATCCTCGGTCTCCAGGAAGAAGGACGCGCGTTCTGCCTCGTAGCGCGCAAGCCTCTCGATGAGAGACCGGTTGCCGCTGCAGGAGACCAGCACCCGGGCGAGCGCGTAACTCGCTATCTCTAACTCGGGCTTGAGGCTCTGCGTATTCTCATCGAGGAACTCCCTCTTTTTGGCAAGCGCCGCGATGACTCGATCCTTTGCGCGTTTGAGGGCCACAGACCCCGGAGCGCTCGATAGGAACTCTTCGAGCGACTCGACATGCCGGCGGGCCAGCTGCTGGGATTCTTTTAAAAAAGGATATTTAATGAGTTCTTTATGGTCGAGTACGATGTCCATTAATCGGCCTCAATCCGAGGAGCAAGGAGGTACTCGACGTGACCGTTGCCATCCGCAATGTCAAAGGTGAACCGGACCGGGTGATCGATGCCGAGGTGCACCTCCACCTCCTCGGCACGTGCCATGACCCGGCCCATATCCTTCAGGTAGTCGAGCGAGAAGAGGGAACGGGCCTTTACGGGGTTGAGTGCGATGAGTTCGTCTTCGCCGAGTGCGAGTTTGATGTGATCAGTGTCTCCCTCCGCCTCCATGTAGAAGGTCATGGTGCTGGGGTCGATCCCAAGAGCGATCTTGTCAGAGATGACAGAAGCCGCTTTGATGGCATTATTCAGCGCATCCCCCCCGAGGACCGCCTTGCCGGGCAGGTCGATCATTGGAGGGTTTGGATCTTTCCGGATGGTATTGACGTCGAGGAGCGTGATCGAGTAGCGGTAACCCCCAAAGTTCAGCTCCAGTTTACGGTCTTCGTCGAGCAGATTGAGCATCAGTGCGTCGCCTTTGCCTATCATCCCGAGAATATTCTTCATCTTTGCGATATCCAGCCCCGCCGCTCCGACGGTGGCCGAAAAAGATTTGAACGCTGTACTGCGAAGATCCAGGGAGACCATGGCCACATTTGCGGTATCGACGGCCCGCATCCAGATGTGGTCTTCAGCCGTATGCAGGCGGCATTCTGTCACCAGTGCGGCGATCGCGTCGATGGATTCCCGGAATATTTCTGCATCAATCGTTGCCTTTAACATTGTGACCCCTTATCAAGCTCTCGTTTAAGGTATTATATAATCTCACTTTCTATTATAGTGCTTTGCGATTGCGTCCGGTCTCCTCCGATTCCGGCATCCTGCAGAGTCATCTTTTTTCAGGCAGGAGACCCCTTGCGCAAACTGGGGGAGGAATGCCGTCTGCCTATCCCGGCATACCATTCTGCTCTCCGTGCGATTCTGGCCAGGATGGTACAATCCTCCACCTTTGTGGTTTGAGTCACCCATCCACCGCTGATGCGGTTGGTGTCTAAGACAGGTACACGCAATGGCAGGTACTACCCCCTCCCGGTCGAACCGGGTTGCATTTCCCTTCGGAGTTGCGAGACGGGCTTAGTGCTCCTGAGAGCGCATCGAGTTCGGCGTGCCCGGAAGAGGGATGGGCCAGGGAAACACCCATCCGTTCTTGTAGCCCGAA
The DNA here is from genome assembly GCA_001512375.1 of Candidatus Methanoculleus thermohydrogenotrophicum. Classification (GTDB taxonomy): domain Archaea; phylum Halobacteriota; class Methanomicrobia; order Methanomicrobiales; family Methanoculleaceae; genus Methanoculleus; species Methanoculleus thermohydrogenotrophicum. The sequence goes on from LFRN01000049.1 coordinate 12,767, forward strand.
AACGCTGCTGCAATTGATCGCCTCCTGGTCTACTGTTGGTCACGCTTAGCCGTTCGCAAGCCCGGCCCTTCAGGGCGGGGTAGTTGACATACATTCATGGTTGGTTGCGTTAAACAATGTACGTGATCTTTTGATCATCTTGATATAAACGGATCGTCTTAGCCTCAAGAGGAGGGAAATCGCCGCGATGGGATCTCAGTGGACAAATGACAGCGTCTATAGAAAAGCGATGAGGGCGGGTTACCGGGCCCGGGCCGCCTACAAACTGCTGGAGATCCAGCGGCGCCACGGGATCATCAGGCCTGACGATAATGTCGTCGACCTCGGGGCAGCGCCGGGGAGCTGGCTGCAGGTGCTTCGTGATCTGACCGACGCGAAAGTTATTGGCGTGGACCTCAACCCGATCGCGCCCCTGGAAGGCGTCACCACCATCGTCGGGGATTTTACCGATCCTCGCGTTCAGGAGCGCATCCGCGAGGAGGCTGGCGGCATCGTCAACGTTGTGGTCTCTGATGCCGCCCCGAAACTCTCCGGCCAGAAGAGTTATGACCAGGCCCGTGCGGTTGGCCTTGGCGAGGATGCTCTGGCGTTTGCGTGCACAATTCTAAAACCTGGCGGAAACCTGGTGATAAAATCGTTTCAGGGGGAGCTCTTCGCGGAACTGCTTGCCGAAGTGAGAAAGCATTTCTATTCTGTCCGCGGATACCAGACGAAGGCGTCACGGAAAGGGAGTGCTGAGGTATACATAGTTGCAAAAAATTTCAAGGGAACCTGCGATGGTGCTGAAAGATCCTTATGACCGGACCGTGACCAACCTCAGGATCAGCCTGACTTCCCGATGCAACCTGCGGTGTATCTACTGCCATGCTGAGGGGGAAGTGAATCCAGAGGAACAGATGAGCGCCGCGGATATCGCCGAGCTGATAAGGGTGGGTGTGCAGTTCGGCATAAAGAGCATCAAGTTTACCGGCGGGGAACCCCTGCTCCGCCGTGATCTTCTCGATATCATCCGTTCCGTGCCACCGGGCGTTGAATCTTCTATGACGACCAACGGGACGCTGCTTGCCGCAAAGGCTGCGGCGCTCAAGGAGGCCGGGCTTGCCCGGGTCAATGTCAGCCTCGATACGCTCCGCCCCGAGCGGTATAAAGCTATCACCGGGAAGGATTGCCTTGCGGACGTACTCGCCGGGGTAGATGCGGCGGTCGAGGCCGGGCTGACCCCGGTCAAACTCAACATGGTGCTTCTCGAGGGTATCAACGAGGATGAATTGGACGACTTCATGGCGTTTGTCAGGGACAAACGTGATCTCATCCTGCAGGTCATCGAACTGATGGAGTTCAACGAGTGCGAGTTTCATGCGGATGTGGACAGCGTCGAGCAGGAACTGGACGAGCGGGCGACCCGGATCATCACCCGTCGGATGCACCACCGGAAGAAGTACTGTCTTGACGGCGCTGAGATCGAGGTGGTCCGCCCTCTCCACAACACGGAGTTCTGTGCGTTCTGCAACCGCCTGCGCGTGACATCAGATGGGAAACTTAAGCCCTGCCTCCTCCGGAGCGACAATCTGGTTGATACCAGGGGCAAGCACGGTAAAGAACTGGAGGATGCCTTCCGGGAAGCGGTCCGCAGGCGCGAGCCGTTCTTTTCCTGAACGTCCCCCCGGGCGCACCAGTCAGTCAACCACCTTCCTTTTCTCATCCGGGCATGCTCCCGTTATGGGCTTTGTGGTTCCACCCCTCCCTGAGTTCGGGAATGGACTGCGATTAAGCTCGTTGAAAGGAGGCCCCGGCTAGTGCATCGATTCCAAATTAACAGACTCTACTGGGCCTTCGTCCCCTCCCCCACGGAGCGCTCCCATCCGTCCCCCCACCCTGCCCGCGCTCCTCCCCCCGTCCCTACCGGGGGGGCAGTACCCGGGCGTATATCCGGTGGAAAGCCGTCCGTCCTCCAGGATGCAAACCCCTGGATGGTGTGAAAAAGGTCGATACTCTCCTCTGTTGAGAGTGCCGGTAATTGAGAATCATTGCACTAGTTGTCATCGGGAGCGTCTATGCAGAGACAGGCAGCGCCTGCATTGAAGCGGCCGGGATCCCGTCGTGCGGGTGCTCACGGGGCGTGCTGGCATCGAGGAGCTGAAAACAGGAGTCCCTCATGCCGGGCACGGTCTTCGGGTGCGAGGAGCAGGCCGAACGGCTGGTTGCATACTGAAACGAGATCCTCACGCGGATCGGGTCGAACCTCGCTGATATCCCCGAGGATGATCGGAAGCCAGATGGGCGCAGTGCGTGGGGTGATGATATGATCCGCGCTTGCGGCGGGATTAACGTCGCCGGGGGATCGATCAGAAGAGTGGCAGCGAGATCTCCTCCGAAGAGGTCGCCCGGTGGAACCCTGAGGTCATCTCTCTTTGTGGGGTTCGCGGCGGTATGAGCGGGAAGACCCGTCCTTCAGGTCGGGGTAGTTCACAAGTTCAGGGATCGGTTGGCAGAGGTCCCCGGCAAGGTCGCGGGAGCCCTTGCCCTCCTGGTCCTCAATAACCTCTTCTGCACCCCTGATTGCACCATCTCCCCCGGGAGCGGGCTCGTCGAACTCGACCGGGCGCTCATGAGCGCCGGGCACCCGCTCTGCCACCCGCAGGCCCTCGAGACCATGCTCTGGAGCCCGGGATACTCCGGTATCGCCAGCTTCCCCCACGAGACCGGAATGGGGTATGGAGTCCTCTTCTTCGCGACGAAAGGTGGCAGGACCGGGCAACTCCAGGACGGTGTCCGGGTTTCTGGCTGCGGGGGATGTTGCAGACCGGAGCAGGGTGGACTCAGATGAGGGACAGCACGATCCCCGGCGATACCGTCCGGATCCTCGAGGAGCGTCTCGGAGAGAGGATGGATGATGTGACGGTTGAGCGGGTGGTTGTGGGGGTCTTCTTCACGGGGGTATCTGCGCAACGCCCACAAAGTCAATCCCGGAAGCGGTCTGTTGCCCGGGTTCAGCAGAGGCGATGCCACACTCTGGAAGGCTCCGGGAACGGAAGATCAGAGCCTACATCGCCGACGCTCTTGGCGACTGGCCGATGCGCAAGGCGCCCGGGATTGCGGTCGTGAGCGCTCTCTCGGCGCTCGCAGATGACGTCTCTCCCCGGCAGGACTATACGGTCATCCGCGGCGTCGATGCAATCGACCTCATCCCGCTCTCTGAGAGCGGAAATGTCGTGATCATCGGGGCGCTGACCCCGTACCTGCGTGCCCTGAAGCAGGCGGGCAGGCCGTTTCGGGTCATCGAGATGGACCCCCGCACCCTCAAGCCAGACGAGCTCCAGTTCTTTGTGCCGATTGAGGAGACAGGCCGGGTTGTCCCGTGGGCTGATACCCTCATCATCACCGGCACCACACTGATCAACGGGACGCTCGAGCACCTGCTCGAACTCGCCCGGCCGGAGGCCACGGTGGTCGTGCTCGGGCCCACGGTGAGCATCCTTCCCGACGCCCTCTTCGCGCGCGGCGTGGATATCGTCGGCGGCGATGCGGTGACCGATCCCGACCGCCTCCCGGACATCCTTGCTGAGGGCAGTTCCGGCTACCACTTCTACGGGAAGGGGGCCGACCGGGTCGCGGTCCAGCGGTCATTTTCCTCGTGAGCGAACGGGAGGGGGGCGTGGCCGGCCCCTCCTCCGGGGTGATAACCCCTGCAAGTCCACTGCTACGTCAGCGAGCCGGGAGAAAGACTGGTTTTATTGTGCAGAAGGAGGCTACGCCATGAGTGTTCCATGCGAAGGGGACTGAATCGCCCGTGGGATCGATCAGTCCCGGAACGTCGACTCGATATGCTTCCTTGCAGCCGCGGTCGTCTCCCGGCCCTGCGGGGTCCGCTTGATAAACCCTATCTGGATCAGGTAGGGTTCATAGACCTCCTCGACCGTCCGCACCTCTTCTCCGACCGAGATCGCGATCGTCTTGACCCCCACCGGCCCGCCGTCGAAATCGTATGCGATCACCGAGAGGATGCGTCGGTCGAGCTCGTCCAGGCCCAGCCGGTCAATCCCGAGCATGGTCAGCGCGAGGTCGGCGGTCTCCCCGTCGATGCTCCCATCCCCCCTGACCAGGGCGAAGTCACGCACCCGACGGAGCAGGCGATTTGCGATCCTGGGTGTTCCGCGGCTCCGCTTCGCGATCTCGAGCGCGCCGTCGGCGGTAATCGGGGTCTGCATGATCGCGGCGCTCCGCTGGACGATCTTTGCCAGGTCCCCGACCTCGTAGAGGTTGAGCCGGAAGACGAACCCGAACCTGTCTCTGAGTGGAGACCCAAGCAATCCGACTTTTGTTGTCGCACCGATCAGGGTGAACTCCTCAAGCGGGAGCTGGACAGACCGCGCTCCCGGTCCTTCGCCGATCATCACGTCGATGCAAGAATCCTCCATCGCCGGGTAGAGGATCTCCTCGACAACCGGGTTTAAGCGGTGGATCTCGTCGATGAAAAGGATATCACCCCTGGAGAGGGCTGTCAGCTGGGCGGCAAGGTCACCCGGCCGGTCCAGCACCGGGCCGGTGGTTGTCCTGACCGCTGCCCCCATCTCGCGGGCTATGATCCGGGCAAGCGTTGTCTTCCCCAGGCCCGGCGGCCCGGAGAAGAGGATATGGTCCAGGGCCTCCCCACGACGCTTTGCGGCCTCTATAGCGATGGCAAGGGTCTCTTTCACCTGGGACTGACCCACAAACTCGTCAAACCGCGTCGGCCTGATCGTGGCATCGTCTGCCTCTTCTGGCAGGGTGGCAGGTGAGATGATTCGTCTCATGCTCGCTCCCGCAGGCGGGTGAGAGAGGCACGGATCAGGTCCTGCACTGTTGGGGCGGGGAGGTCGGAGAGGACGGCGTCGACTGTCTCCTCTGCCTCACGCTCAGAGAACCCAAGCGATATCAGGGCGCTCACCGCGTCGCAGGCCTCCGCCTGGCGCCTGCCACCGGGCAGCGTCGCTGCACACTTCTTCATCTTGTCTTTCAGTTCCAGGATCAGGCGTTTGGCGCTCTTTGGCCCGATCCCCGGGATCCGGGTAAGCGTCTTTTCGTCGTCGTTTAAGATCGCGATCGCGAAGTCTTCAAATGAGATCCGCGAGAGGATGTTCATGGCAGTCTGAGGGCCGATCCCGGTGACACCGATCAGGATCGTGAAGAGTTCCCGTTCCCGCGGGTGGGAGAACCCGTAGAGCTGGATGTCGTCGTCACGGACCACCATATGGGTGTGCACCATGACACGGCCCTGTGACTCCAGAAGGTCCTGCAGCGTGGGCTCTGTGACCTGCACTCGATAGCCGACGCCGCCGATATCGATCACCACCCACCGGTCCCCGGTGGATGCCAGTTCTCCAGAGAGATGGTCTATCATTATATCATAAGCGCAGAGATCCCCGCCCCGGCTTCAATGGGGGAGGAAGCGCGCCCTCCAAAGTTTTTTGTCGTCTGAAGGCGACACGGGATGTGTCTTAACTCTCCGCTGACGCTTGCAAGACTCTTTTCTCACTGTTGCAACCTGCGGATGAGGTGCACAGGCGGGAGGTGAGGTCGAGAGTAGCCGGTTGAGTCTGTCCCCCGTGACAGATGGTCGGTAGCGGTCGACCGGTACGAATAAGGCTGCTTGCAACCAGCCTTCGTGTGCATGAAATTGGAACGTTGTGAGGACATCGAGACTCCTTCTCGTGACAAGCCGCCGATTTTTGCCAGTGGTAGTTGTCGATCATCGCACCATATTGATGTGACAGAGTGCGATGGCAAGGCCGTCTGCGGCGTCGTCTGGCCGGGGTAGTTCCTGCAGGCAAAGGAGCCGCCGCATCATCTCCTGCACCTGATGCTTCTCGGCGCGCCCCGACCCGGTCACCGCCAGCTTGATCTGGTTTGGAGTGTACTCCGCGACCGGGATCCCCCTCTGCTCCGCGGCAAGGAGGATGACGCCGCGCGCTTCACTGACGTGCATGGCAGAGGTGATGTTCCTGGAGAAGAAGAGCTGTTCCAGGACGACGCACTCAGGGGTGTACTCGTCGAAGAGCAACGATATCTTCTCATAAATCTCCAGCAGCCGCCGGGAGGGACGTTGGTTGCTCCCGGTCTCTATGCAGCCGAAGGCCAGGGGAGTCGGGTAGGGGTCGCATCTCTTGAGAACACCGTACCCGGTTCTCGCCACCCCGGGGTCAATCCCGATCACGGTGCCTTCACCAGGGGGTGTACTCCTCATGCATAAGTACTCAGTTCTCCTGCTAGATACCTATTTCGCGGGTTTTGTGTCGATATCAGGAGCCCTGATCGGCGGGATCCAGCAGGGGTGGACCGATCCTGGAAGCGGCGGTGAATATGTCTGCCGGCCGTTCTTCCCTCTGTGTTAGAGGGGTCTTATCCCGCGGCCAACGACCGGTGCAAGCGTCATCAGCTACACCGCGATGACCACCTAGATCATGTTCACCGGGATTACCGAACAGGAGGGTCCATGCCCGGAGATATCCAGGCGGTGCAGCAGCGCGCGTGATGAAGGAGGTGATCCCGTCGATGCCCGACTACGTGGATATCAGGGAGACACTCAAGTCAGTCAACTATCCCTTCTCCTGTCAGGACATGATACTGTGGAGGGGGATCATGCTCTTTACGGGCTTTGCGATTCAACTTCTCCCCGGTGACGCGGGAGAGACTGCAAACAGGCTCGTTGACGAAAGCCCATGCAAGCGATGTCCCAACGCCTGCATTCCGTTCCCGGTATGACCGCACGCGAGGTAGACGAGCGCTCGGCCTGGCTCGGGCGGTTATCGGGGTGAACGAACCCGCAGGCGCTGCACTGCTGGTTCATATATGCTCCATCGATCACCTTCACCGCAACTCGGCTCTCCGGGCCCTGTACTCGATGAAGGTTCGGAACTGGTGGTCGCGCTGATCGCGTGCGTCTAACCGTAGTCACTGGAGAATGCCGGTCAGGTCTTCCAGGGCAATCCCCCGCTTCGTGCCTTCTGCCGCGCAAACGATTCTCTTGCTGAACGTAGCCGGTGAGGGCGTTTGAGATGACGACCCCCATGAGTCTCGATATGGGCCCCGAAGAACGATTCCTTTCTTGCGTTCACCCACAGTCTGCGGGGAGTGTATCCTCTACCCATGCGGAGGAGCTACGGGCGCACCGGTCTACTTGCGATAACTACAATATTCAAGTAGCCTCCAGCAGAAGAGTAATCCCTGGGAGCCCGGTAATCATGAAATTTGCAACCCTTGCCTCCTGCTTTGAGAGGCTCGAAGCCACATCGTCCCGAAACGATATGATCGCCATCCTCGCGCGGCTCCTCGCCGGGACGTCGCCGGACGAGATCGGGATCGTCTGCTACTTCGTGCTCGGGGAGATAGGTCCCGGCTACAGCGGGGTAACCCCGGGCATCGGGGATCGGACTGCGGCGGCAGCGATCGCCCTTGCGGCTGGAGTTGACCTCGCATCGGTCGAGACAGCGGCCCGGAAACTCGGCGATTACGGCGACGTCGCCGCCAGCCTGGCCTGGAGCGCCCCGGAGGGACCTGCGGAACCGCTCACGGTCACGGACGTCCACCGTGGCTTTATGGAGATCGCACAGGCATCGGGCCCGGGTTCGGCCGACCGAAAGATGAGGATCCTCGCCGCGATGCTCGCCGCCGCCACGCCCACGGAACGGCGCTACCTGGTCAGGCTTGCCACCGGGAAGATGCGGCTCGGCGTCGGGGATATGACGCTCCTCGATGCGCTGGCAGAAGCGTTCCTGGGGTCGAAGGCAGAGCGCCCGCCCCTCGAGCACGCCTACAACATCTCCTCAGACATCGGGCTTGTGGCCAGGACACTTCTCGAGGAGGGGCTTTCAGGGGTCCTGGCGATACCGGTCACCCTGCACCGCCCCATCAGGCCGATGCTTGCCCAGCGGGTCTCTCGGATATCAGAGATCCCTGAGCGGATCGGCTCTCCGGTCATCGCTGTCGAGGAGAAGTACGATGGCGAACGGATCCAGGCCCACAAAGACGGTGACGATGTCACCCTGTTTTCGCGGCGGTTGATCGACGTCACCCACCAGTACCCTGATATCGTCCGGCACGTCCGGCGATGCGTCACAGCAGATACGGCGATCCTCGATGGCGAGGCGGTTGCGTTCGATCACGAGATCGGGACCTATCATCCCTTCCAGACCCTGATGCGGCGGCGCCGGAAGCACCGGGTCAGGGAGGTCGCCAGTGAGATCCCCGCAACCTACCGGGTCTTTGACCTCCTCTACGTGAACGGTGAACCCTACCTCCACCGGAGTTACCCGGAGCGGCGGGCAGGACTCGAGGCGATCCTGTCCCCGGATGAACAGATCTCCCCCGCAGACCGTATCCTGACCGGGGATCTTGATGGGATCCGGAGTTTCTACCTCTCCTGCATCGAACGGGGGCTTGAAGGAATCGTCTGCAAGTCGTGCGCGGACGATTCGTTCTACCGGGCGGGGGCGCGGGAATGGCAGTGGATCAAGTGGAAGAGTGACTACGGCACTGAACTTGTCGATACACTCGACCTGGTCGTTGTCGGCGCAAACGCCGGGCGTGGGAAACGGGCCGGGACCTATGGCTCAGTCCTCTGCGCCGCCTACAACCACGAAGAGGACATCTTCCAGACCGTCTGCAGCATGGGGACCGGATTTTCTAATGCAGACCTGGCAGACCTCCCCCGCCGGTTCGCCGACGTGAGGGTGGATCGGCAGCCGGCCCGGGTGATGGTGACCCCGCAGGCAGCGCCTGACTTCTGGTTCGCGCCGGCCCGGGTGGTCGAGGTGCTGGGGCTTGAGATCACCGAAAGCCCGGTCCATACCTGCAACTGGGACCCGGAGCGGCGGCGGGGGCTTGCCCTCCGGTTTCCGCGGTTTGTGCGGTGGCGTGACGAGAAGAGCCCTGAGGCGGCGACGACGACCGCCGAGGTCGTGGCCATGTTCCGTCGCCGGCGGGAGGGGGGGTAGGGATGGAGAAACTCGCGAAGCTGACCAACCTCGAGGTTGCGGCGATCCTCTACGAGGTCGCTGACCTCCTTGAGATCAAGGGTGTCCGGTTCAAACCGCATGCCTACCGGCGGGCGGCGCAGGCGATCGAGACCCTGCCCGAGGATATCGCCGATGTTGCGCGGGAGGGACGCCTCGAAGAGATCCCCGGGATCGGGAAGAGCATCGCCAGCAAGGTCCAGGAGATCATCGAGACCGGCAGTCTTGCCTACTTAGAGTCTCTGCGCGAAGAACTCCCGGAGGGCGTGCAGGAACTCACCAGGATCGAGGGTATCGGGCCGAAGAAGGCGCTCGTTCTCTCCCGGGAACTTGGTATCCGGACCATCGATGACCTGGAAGCAGCGGCAAAGGCCGGCCGGATCCGCGATCTTCCCGGGTTTGGGGAGAAGACTGAGCAGAACATCCTCGTAGGTATCCAGATGAGCAGGATGGCAGGGAAGCGCCACCTTCTCGGCTGTATCCTCCCCATCGCCCGGGATATCGAGCGCCGGCTCTCATCGCTTGATTCGGTTGGGCAGGTGAGCCTTGCCGGCTCTATACGCCGCAGGAAAGAGACGATCGGAGACCTCGACATCCTTGCCACCTCCACGCGCCCGGAGGAGGTGATGGAGGTCTTCGCAACCCTCCCCGGGGTCTCGCGGGTCCTTGCCCGCGGGACGACGAGGACCTCGGTGGTGCTTGAGACCGGGCTCCAGGTCGATCTCAGGGTGGTGGAGAAGGAGCACTACGGGGCCGCGCTTCAGTACTTCACAGGGTCAAAAGAGCACAACATCGCCCTCAGGAAACTTGCCATCGCGCGGAACTGGCGGCTGAACGAGTACGGCCTCGTCGACCTCGCAACCGGCCGCATGATCGCGGGGGAGGATGAGGCCGGGGTCTATCAGGCCCTCGGCCTTTCCTGGATCGAGCCGGAGCTCAGGGAGGATCGGGGCGAGATCGAGGCCGCACAGGCGGGAACCCTGCCTGACCTCGTCGGGTACGGGTCAATTCGAGGCGACCTCCATGTCCATACCACCTGGAGCGAGGGCGTCCACTCTATCGAGGAGATGGCGGAGGCGGCAAAGGCGCTCGGCTATGAGTATATCGCCATCTGTGACCACGCAGAGACCCTTCATATCGCCCGCGGCCTCTCCCCTGAACGCCTGGCCGACCAGGTGCGCGAGATCGAGCGGATCAACCGGGCGGCCGACGGCGACTTCACCATCCTTGCCGGGATCGAGTGCAACATCGGCATGGATGGCAGGCCTGACCTCCCGGATAGCATCCTTGCCGACCTCGACGTGGTGGTGGCAAGCGTCCACTCGGGGTTCAGGCAGCCCGAACGGGAGATGACCGAACGGGTCATCACGGCGATGCAGAACGAGCATGTTGATATCATCGGCCACCCGACCGGCCGGATCCTTCTCGTGCGGGAGCCCTACCAGATCGACCTCGCCCGGGTCTTTGAGGCCGCGGCATCTTTTGGTGTCCTCATGGAGATCAACGCCTTTCCGGGAAGGCTTGACCTCTCTGACGTCAACTGCCGCCTGGCCCGGGACTTTGGGCTTCGGTTCTCGCTCGGTTCTGACGCGCATAGCCGGGAGAACCTCCGCCACATGGAGTTCGGTGTCGCGACCGCCCGGAGGGGGTGGCTTGCGGCGGACGATATCGTCAACACCCGCTCACTTGAGGATTTAAGAAGAGTTCTGCGGTCGTGACTGCTCCCCCGACTGAAGTTGGGGGCATTCTGCCTGTTTTCTTCGAAAAAACAAAGCAAGTACTGAATCGGTTCTCGCATGGTGCTGATATCGCCAACGCAGTGGGGAGCATATTGCTGCGGGTTTGGGCGGTGAGGAGGTGACCCCCTCCCGGGGCGTGATGCCCCCCGCGATTCAGTGCCCGGGACTTGAGGTTTAACAAAGTTCGATAGATTGATCCTGCTCGCTGACGATGTCCAGAAGCTGGATATCAAACGTCAGGAGTCGCCCGGCCAGAGGGTGATTGGCGTCCAGCGTCACGGTCGACTCTGAGACTTCGCTGACAGTAACGATGACCGCCCCGCCACCCGGTTGCCGGACCTGGAGTTGCTGGCCCGGTTCCGGGTCGAGATCCTCCGGAAACTGGTCCCGGTCCACCGTAAGTGTCATGTCATCACGGTGGGGACCGTAAGCTTCCTCAGGCGGGATCCTGACGGTCTTTGTCTCTCCTGGTTTCATGCCGATCACGGCCTGCTCGAACCCCGGGATGATCTCCCCTTCGCCGATGGTAAATTCCAGGGGGCTCCTCTCGCTGGAGGTGTCAAAGACGGTGCCATCATCCAGTTTTCCTGTGTAGTGCACCCTGACGGTGTCGCCTTGTTTTGCCTGTGCCATTGCTTACATCACTGGGGGGTGGTGATCTCGGATGGTATTTATGCGTGATGGTCGGATCCCGGTTACCGGTCTTCACCAGGATCGCGCATAATTTTGAGGATTGTATGCCTGATCCGGGGAACGCGACACCCCATCTCGATATGAGGTCTTCATGGGTCCTGGTGACGATCAGGCATGCTGGATGATCATCGGTTCTTACACCCTCTCGCTCACCCATCTTCGGGGTTAACGTCCTGGATCGGGGGTACACCGTGCGTCTGCGGCGTGCAAAAACCCTCCGTGAGTCGCACCAGAGAGATGGCTTGTGGGAAACCCCTGGGAGGTGCATTGTTGCGCCGGGTAGCGCCAGGATTGGCGGTTATACCCCTGTTTCGAGCCACTCAAGTCTCTTGCGCTCCCCCGTCCGGGACCCTGCGGGCAGCCCGGAATCCCGCTCTCTATTAACGTTTTTTGTATCATCTATCTCACCACTGCATGATGTTTTCCCCGTTAAACCTGCTATTAAAATCCCGATCAACGGAGTGGATAATTATAATTCATATTTTTATATAGGTATATTTATAAATTCACCCGTACAGATATACATGTAACAGGACTCTCCAGATCTTGTGAGGAGAAATGGCGAATGGCGTACATGGACGGAATAACCTGCATCTGCGATAACGGCCGGACGCTCGAGGACTACCGGCCCATCGTCGGCGACGATGTCATCTCCGGGATCTACCGCAAGGCGGCAAACCTCCAGGGGAAGCGTATTCTCCACGTGAACTCAACCTATCAGAGCGGCGGCGTCGCGGAGATGATCCTCTCGCTCGTGCCGCTTATGAACGACATCGGAATCGATACCCGGTGGAACATCCTGAAGGGCGACGCCGGCTTCTTCACTATCACCAAAAACTTCCATAATGCGCTCCAGGGGCAGGCGATCGCGTTCTCAGATGAGGAGAAGGATCTCTATGTCAGGACAAACGAGACCTTCTCCGACCAGATGAAGATCGACCATGACCTGGTGATCATCCACGATCCCCAGCCTCTGCCCCTGATTCGGTTCTACCGAAAAAACCAGCCCTGGGTCTGGCGGTGTCACGTCGACCTCTCGAACCCGAACCCGGCCCTCTGGGAGTTCCTCAGGGACTTCGTCCTGGATTACGACCGGATGGTCATCTCGCACGAGCGCTACCGGCGCACCGGGATGCCGATGGAGCAGTGGATCTGCCAGCCGGCGATCGACCCGCTCTCGGAGAAGAACCGCGACCTCTCCGAGGCCGAGATAGCAGGGATCCTCGCAAAATACAAGGTGCCGACCGACAAACCGCTGGTCACCCAGATCTCGCGGTTCGATAAGTGGAAGGATCCGCGGGGCGTCGTCGATGTCTTCTGCAAGGTGAAGCAGCACATCGACTGCAGGCTGGTCCTCTGCGGAAGCATGGCCCCCGACGACCCCGAAGGCCGGGTAATCTACCGCGAGGTCGAGGATGCGGCGCGGGATCTCATCGATGCCGGCGATGTCATCCTGATCACAGCTGAAGACCACCTGCTGGTCAACGCCCTCCAGCGGGCATCGGCCGTCATCCTCCAGAAATCGCTCCGCGAAGGGTTCGGCCTGACCGTCACCGAGGGGCTCTGGAAGGGCCGGCCGGTCATCGCATCCCGCGTCGGGGGGATCCCGCTCCAGATCGAGGACGGGAAGACCGGGTTCCTCCTCGACCCGACTGATACCGAAGGGTTTGCCTGGCGGGTCAGGCAGGTTCTTGAGAACCCGGACCTCGGGGAGCGGCTCGGAAGGGCTGGCAAAGAGCATGTCAGACGGCATTTCCTGATCACCCG
>LFRN01000177.1 GCA_001512375.1 Candidatus Methanoculleus thermohydrogenotrophicum
ACCTGGCATCCCGGCTGATGGTCATCTACTATAAGGACCCACGGGACGCCCTCTTCAAGGTTATTGGTGAGTAGGGCTACAAGGGCAAGAGCAACAGGTTGTCCCTGAATAAGTTTGATTATCCTGCTCCACCAATTCCCTCTCATGACCCACTGGATCGCCTCCTCGAACCGGGACAACGCAGAAATCGTCAGGAAAAAGCATATCTGGGGAGTACCCCGGCGGAACAGGTCTCTCATGGACCGGGTGAAGCCCGGCGATACCATCCTCCTGTACGTACGCCAGGAGAAAGCAGGCGACACACTCCTTCCCTCAGCGGTAACCGGAGCATACGAGGTCGTCTCCGAACCCTACGAAGACACAACACCCCTCTTCGTCACCCCGGAACACATGGGTGACGAGGTCTTCCCCTTCCGGATGAAGGTCAGGCCGGTGGCAGTCTTTACCGAACCGCTCGAGTTCAAACCCCTGATCCCGGACCTCAAATTCATCACGAACAAAAGGATGTGGTCCGGCCACCTCCGCGTGGCGATGCGGACCATCCCGGAAGAGGACTACCACCTCATCCTCACGCGGGCCGGAGAGGAGGCATAACCGATGTCCGAGATCACCGGCGTCACCTTTCCGGTCCCCAAACCCCTCATGCCCCGGTTCTTTGCTGAAGGAAAGACCGTCTTCATCAAACCCGCCACCGCCTTCAAACACCTCAGGAGCGGCATGAAACTCGTCTTCTACCAGTCCCGGGAGGACACCGGCTACGTCGGGGAGGCGACGATCAAGCGGATCATCTTAAGCGACGACCCCTTCGCGTTCTTCGAGACCTTCGGCGACGCGGTCTTCCTCAACCGAGAGGAGGTCAGAGCCTACGTGGAGAATCAGGAGCGCTGGCAGGGGACCCGGGTCAGGAAAGAGAAGCCTGGAAAGAGAACCTGGCTGGCCCTCGAACTCGAGGATATCAGGGAGTACGAGGCAGTGAAGAAACCCGAGCGGTTCGTCCCGGTCGGGGGGAAGTATCTCCGAGAATAATTCCTGCATCCCTCCCGGTATGAAGGTCACCAGCATCGTCGCTTCCGGGGACCTCCACCACACCCGGTCCCTTTCGAACAGTTGCCGGAACTACTACACACGTGGACCTGGATGTCCCGCATCCCTACAATCTTTCTTTTCAGCAAGTGACAGCAGTTGCTGTCAATGTCACCCAGACTGAGGTCTCCTCAGCACCGGGCCAGGTGAACCTCGCCATCAAACGTGAACGACTGCTCCCAGCGGCTGACCATGACCCCCCGCCGCAGTCGTTCCAGTCACGCTGGCCTGCGGAGAAGAGAGGTGGTATCGAGGAGATGCGTCTCAAGACAATAGCAGACTGCTTGCACCCCTGCTGGGGTCGGTCCCCCTGTCGGTCCTGCCGCCGCCCGGAAAAATATATCGCCGGGACAAGCACGGCAGGGAATCCCTGTGGCAACACTGGACGAGATCGAAACGATGCGCGACAACCAGGACGTCGGCGGGCTGATCCGGGCGCTTGCCGACCCGAAGGCGAATGAACCGCTTGACCGTATGCGAAACGAGGATCCGGGCCCATCGGCCCGGGAGGCAGCCGCGACCACGACCGCGTACCGGCGGGTGGTCGGCCGCCTCGAGGAGGTCAAGGCGGGGCGGCGAACCTGAGCGGGTTCAGGCGCCCACCCTCTCCTCCCGGGTCCGGAAGATCTTGTAGATCTCCCCGGCGAGGAGGATCGGGAGCCCGAAGAGGGCGAGGACCCACCAGTCAGCGAGTGTCAGGGGCGCGGTTCCAAGGAAGATCTGGAAGACCGGGACGTAGACCACCAGCGCCTGGAGGACGAGGCTCCCGAGAATGGTGTAGAGCAGAGCCGGGTTTGAGAAGAACCCAATCCCGTGGAGCGGGAACCGAAACGACCGGAAGTTCAGGACGTTGTAGAGTTCAAAGACGACCAGCCCGGAAAAAACCATCGTCCGCGCCCGGTCGAGGTCAACGGCGTAGAGACCCGAGAAGATGTAGAGGGTGAGCAGCCCGATCCATGCCCCGAGGGCGAGGATGACCAGGAACATGCGTCCCGTGAGGATCGGCTCCCCGGGATCCCGCGGCCGCCGGCGCATGACATCCGGCTCGGCGGGCTCCAGACCGAGCGCAAGAGCGGTCAGACCGTCGGTGATCAGGTTGATCCAGAGGATCTGAACCGGGATGAGGATCAGCGGCAGTCCCAGGAGGAGCCCGCCGACGATCGCGACGATCTCCCCAACATTCGAAGAGAGGAGGTAGTGGGTGAACCGGGTGATGTTGTCGTACTCCCGTCGCCCCTCCTCGATCCCGGCGACGATGCTTGCGAAGTTATCGTCCACGAGGATCATGTCGCTTGACTCTTTTGCGACGTCAGTCCCCTTGATTCCCATCGCTATCCCGATGCTCGCCTTCTTCAGCGCCGGGGCGTCGTTGACCCCGTCGCCGGTCATCGCAATGACCGCCTGCTCCCGTGAGAGAACATCGATCACCCGGAGTTTGTGTTCGGCCGTGACCCGGGAGAGGATCTTCGTCGTCCGGAGCCTGGTCTCGAGTTCGTCGTCGGTCAGGGCCTCGAGTTCGGCCCCGGTCAGCGCCCCCTCGCTCGAGAGCCCGAGAGCCTGCGCGATGGCGTAGGCGGTGAGCGGGTTATCGCCGGTGATCATGATGACGTCGATCCCGGCGCTTCTGCAGAGCCTGATCGCCTCAGCCGCCTCGGGGCGCGGGGGGTCGAGGATCCCGGCAAACCCGAGGAAGACCAGATCCTCCTCCACCGCGTCCGCCGTCCGGGGAAGACCGGCCGGGAGCGGGCGGTATGCAGCCCCGAGCACCCGGAGTCCCTCTGAAGCGTAGCCAGCGATCTCCTGCCTGATGGTCCCGCGGAGGTCGTCGGTGAGCGCCACGACCGACCCATCCATGAAGACCCGCGACGACCGGTCAAGGAGCACCTCAGGCGCCCCTTTCACGTAAGCGACGTCCCCCTCCTCCTCATGGTAGATGATCGTCATCCGCTTCCTGGTGGAGTCAAACGAGAACTCGCCCACCGCCGCAGGGCACTCGTCCCGGGAGAGCCCGGCCTTCGCCGCCGCGACCACGAGTGCCCCCTCGGTCGGGGTCCCGAAGATCCGCCACCCCCCATCCCCATCGCGGGTCAGGGTCGCGTGGTTGCAGAGGAGCACCGCCCGCAGGAACTGCCAGAGCCCGGGGAAGTCCCTGGGGTCGACGGCCCGGCCGTCGAGAAGGAACTCTCCCTCGGGGGCATATCCGGTCCCGGTCACCGCCACGTCAAGACCGGCGGTCCTGACCCTGACAACCGCCATCTCGTTCCGGGTAAGGGTCCCAGTCTTGTCAGTGCAGATCACCGAGACCGCACCGAGGGTCTCAGACGCCGGGAGCCGCCTGATGAGACAGTTCTTCTGCATCAAGGTCTTGATCCCGATGGCAAGCGTCAGGGTCACGACCGCAGGGAGCCCCTCCGGGATCACCGCCACCGCGAGCGAGACCCCGACGAGGAACATCTCCAGGAGTTCGCGCTGCTGCAGGACCCCAACGACGACCGTGACCACCGCAATACCGAGAGCGATGACCCCGATGTCCCGGCCGAGGATAGCCATCTGCCGGGAGAGGGGGGTCGGCTCGGCCGTGACCGCTTGAGAGAGTCCCGCAATCTTGCCAAATTCCGTCTCCATGCCGGTGGCGACGACCACCCCTCGCCCCCGGCCGTTGACGACCGTCGTGCCGGCAAACACCATATTGCTCCGCTCGGCAAGAACAGTCCCGGATGGGAGCATTCCTGGCGCCTTATCGACCGGCGCAGACTCACCCGTCAGCGCCGCCTCGTCGACCTGGAGCGATGTCGCCTCGACGATCACAAGGTCAGCAGGCACCCGCTCCCCCATCTCAAGGACGACGATGTCCCCAGGCACGACCAGGGACGCATCGATCTCCTGTTGCTTCCCATCGCGGATGACCACGGCCCGCTGGACGAGCATCTTCTTGAGCGCCTCGATGGCCTCCCCGGCCTGCCACTCCTGGGAGTAACCAAGGAGGGCGTTTAAGATGACGATGATGAGAATGGCTGCGGCGTCCAGGAGCTCACCGACGAGAAACGAGACCGCCGCGGCTACGATGAGGATCGCGATGAGAATGCTCTCAAACTGCCGCAGGAAGACCTGGAGCCGGGTTTCTCGTGCCTCCTCCTGGAGGACGTTCTTTCCATAGCGTTCCAGCCGCTCCTCTGCCTCTTTCGTGGTCAGGCCGGCAGGACCGGTGCCGAGCTCCCGCAGGATCTCCTCGAGGGGGAGGGTCCACCAGTCAGGCGGTGAGGACATACCACCGATTCAGCCACCGCGCTATAAAAACCCAGAGCATCCACCCACCCGGTAACGTTATATCGGGCAAGGGTCTGGAGGAGATGGTGATGAGCAGAATAGCAGTCCTGATCACGGATATGTTTGAGGACATCGAGTACACAAAACCCGCCGAGGCGTTCCGGGAGGCCGGCCACGACCTCGTCCACGTCGGTCTCACCGCGGGCGAGACCGTGCGCGGGAAGGAGGGGACAGCGGTCACCATTGACCGGGCCGCTTCTGAAGTATCGGTGGATGAGTTTGATGCGCTCTTTATACCGGGCGGCTACTCGCCTGACAAACTCAGGGCCCACGACGCGCCCGTGGAGTTCGTGCGGCGGTTTGCGGAGAGCGACAAACCGGTCTTTATTATATGTCACGCCCCCCAGATCCTGATCACGGCGCAGGTTCTCAAGGGCAGAAAGATCACCGGCTGGAAGTCGATTGTCCAGGACGTCAGGAACGCCGGTGCGGAGTATATCAACCAGGAAGTGGTGATCGACGGCAACCTGGTTTCGAGCAGGAAACCTGAGGACATCCCGGCGTTCATCGCGGCGTCGCTTGAGAAACTCAGAGAGGTCGCGGTTGCGGTGCCAGGGTAAGGCGAGCGAGGGGTGCCAGCCCGTCCGCACAAACCCTTTTATCAGCGGCCCGCACCCATTCTTCCGGGATGAGACTCTCAGGATCAGTGTGGGGCAGGCTTGCGGTCATCGCCCTGATCATCGGGCTCTCGGTTCTCTTCTTCGCCATCGGAGCCGCGTATACCGACTTCTTCTACCTGGCACTCATCCTGGCCGCGTTCTGGTACCGCGAGCGTGCGGTGTACGCGGGAATCCTGCTCGCGATGCTCTACGCCGGCCTCGCCTACCCTCCCGGACCCGGGACCCTCGCGCGCGCAGGGTTCTTCATCGCCCTCACCTACCTCCTTGGCCACCTCTTCAATGCCGCGGGGAAGCAGCCAGAAACCCGGCACCTCCGTATCAGCGAACCCGCGCCGGCTGCGTGCGACCCTGATACGAGAAGGCTGATCGCTCACCTCTCGAGCCGGGACCCGGAAACCCGCTACCGGGCGGCCGCGTGCCTCGGTGATGCCCGGGAGCCGGCCGCGGTCGGGCCACTCGTGGCCCTCCTCGATGACCCGGAGAGCGGAGTGCGCTGGAAGGCGGCGGAGGCGCTCGGGAAATTGGGTTCTCCGGCCGTCGGGCCGCTCACTGAGTGCCTGAAGAACAGGAACGTGGACGTCAGGTGGATGGCCGCGGTCGCCCTTGGCGGTATTGCAGACCCGGCGGCGGTCCCTGCACTGCTGGAGACACTCAACGACGAAGACGATTATGTGAGGAGCAGGGCAGCCCTCGCACTCGCTGCCATCGGCAAACCCGCCGAGGAGGCGCTCATAGCCAGTCTCTCGACCGGGAACGAACGGGTCCGCGCGGGTGCAGCGCTGGCACTCGGGAGGATGGGAGGGGCAGGGGCCGTCGCTGCTCTCATTGATTCGCTCCGGGACCCGGACGAGGCTGTGCGGCAGCGGGCCGTGACCGCGCTCTGGGATATCGGGGAAGCTGCCATCCCCTCCCTGGTGGAGGCGCTCCGGACCGACGAGCAGGTTATCAGGCAGGGGGTGACCGCTGCTCTCGGCCAGATCGGCAAACCCGCCGTTCTCCCCCTGATCGCGGCGCTCCGCATCGACGAGGACCCGCGTGTCCGCGCGGGCGCAGCGCTGGCACTCGGGAGGATCGGCGACCCCGGATCGGTTGATGCCCTGATCGAGGCCCTGGACGACGAGCAGGAGGAGGTGCGGCTGGCTGCCAGGGAAGCGCTCAGGGTGAGTCATAAGACATAACATCGGGATCATGGGCTTTGAGCTGGGGGAGGAATCTGCCCTTTGGCGTGTCCCCATAGACTTTCACGACGCAAGCAGGGAGATTTATCTTGCGGGGTGAAGGGGCTCCGCTTTCAGAGAGATTGTAGAGATTATATATTGGTGTATACCAAATGACATTTTGTATGTTCCAAGCCTACACGTATCGGATGTATCCTTCAGAGGAGCAGGTTGCGCTCCTCATGAAACACATCCATGCCTGTCGGTTTGTATACAACCATTCTCTGGAGCAGAAAATCCGGGCGTATGAGCAGGAAGGTCGAAACCTCTCC
>LFRN01000134.1:0-1968 GCA_001512375.1 Candidatus Methanoculleus thermohydrogenotrophicum
ATGCGGAGCGCCGGCGGGAGAAGACCGACTCCGCCGCGGTTCTCGCGGCCGTCCGGGCGAAAGTCGGCGATGCGCGACCGACCGCCCTGCTGCCGGGCTTCACCTGTGTCTCCGCAACCCCGGACAACGCGGAGGAGATCGCCGCGCTCTACCGGGGAGTCTTTGCCACCTACCCCTTCCCCATCAAGCGATCCGGGTTATCTGCGGGAGACGATGGCCGGGGACTACCGCTACTTCATCGTCCGCACCGAGGACGGCCGGGTTGCGGCGGCCTCCTCGGCGGAGATCTACCGGGAGGACGAGAACGTCGAGATGACCGGCTTCGCCGTCGTCCAGACTTCCTCCTACCCGGTTCACGCCATGTTTTCCCGGGTGGGACCCCTCGTTAACAACACCAGTATCCGTGGCGGATTTGAGAGTGTGAACATCCGGTTCCGGTAAGGGGCAGGGTACCCTCTCTCCCCTCACTCATCCCGGACTCGCTCGATGATGGTCTTTTGCAGGTAGTTGATGAGCGGCATATCAGACCCGACCACCGCGTACCGCCCTGACCCCGCGATCACAATAGTGAAGAAGTCCCGGCCGTCTACCAGGATCGAGCACTCGTCCTGTACCACGCCTCCTGGCCTGATCTCATCCATCATCGGCCTGGTCTCCAGGAGTTCGATCACGGTCCCCCGGGCCTCGTAGATCGGGAGGTTGATGTCGGCGTACTTCTCTCTCCCCCGGACGACCACGTAGAGGTCGATCTTGCGCTCAAGCGGTTTGATGGCGTTGTAGTGCTTCTGCAGAAACTCGGGGCTGTAACAGAGGATCACCATGCTCTTCTTCACCCTCCGGAAGAGCGATGAGATATGGTTCTCGATCGCCCAGTCGCTCCGCAGGATAAAGAACGAGACCGGGGGAAGATGCGGCTTTATCGAGAGGCTCTTGAGCGCCTCCCTTGTCTCCTCAAGAGAGTGGATGTAATCGGCCTTCAGCCGATCAAAGACCTGGTCGATGTCCAGAACATAATAGGAGGTCGGAGATCCCTCTTCCACACCGATGAACCCCCGCCTGGCCAGGTCGTTTAAGATCTCGTAGATCCGGCCCCGGGGAACTCCACTCATCTCGTGGATATCCCGTGCGGTCGCTTTCTGCAGCCCGGCGAGCGTCGAGTAGACGCGCGCCTCGTATTCGTTCATCCCGAGAGCTCGGAGCTTTTGGATAATCTCCGGCGTCATTGCATCTCTATTTAGTTGCAACAGATTTATGGTTTGCGAAGAAAAACCAATGTTCTGGCGAGAGAGAAACCATCTCCTCGCAGGATAAGTCCACCGAAGAGCAGCCTGGTTGTCTATGGGGGTCCACTCATCAGTAACTCGCACGCTCGATGATCGATAAGCCAACCCGGGCATCTCCACCCCCATCGACAAGGACAGCACGCCGGTGAGACGAAGAGAGCAGCACGCAAGCGATAACCGCCAGAATACGACACGGTGCCGGATAAGCCCTGATAAAACATACTCTGGAACTCAAGGAACATCCTTCATCAGCATGCCCGGGACGTGTGCCCGGCGGCGGGCTCAAGCGTGGCTGAGCCGCCGCCCGCACTATTCTCCCGGGAACGGCGGATTTGCAGAGACAAGCAAGTGTTCCCGACCCCGTTCTTCGGGCCGGGCCGGCGCCAGATCCTTCGAAGTTCCTTGGGCTTTGGGCTATCTGCTAAAACCCACCCTGTCCTGGCAAGAAAACTGTCCCGGGACACCACTGTGACTGCTCCCCTGACCGAAGTCGGGGGCATCCGGGGTAAATCATCCCGTTCCATCGCAAGCACTGCTGTGACGTGTTTCCGGGGTTCACCAGGATCACGCGTGAGCCGGTTTCTTCCACAACGCTCCCGGGTGATCATGACAAATAATATTGTAAGCGAGTACGACCCTGTACTTATAATGTATTGGCGGACTGGTTATAGCCCGCCAGTAAAAT
>LFRN01000134.1:1997-4242 GCA_001512375.1 Candidatus Methanoculleus thermohydrogenotrophicum
GGACCCATTAAAAAAGATATTCCCAAAAATCAATCATCTTCAGAGTGAGGATACCCGTGAACACTGCAACTACCTTCAACACCGGCCCCCCGCAGGGCCGCGGGCCAGCTCGCCCCGGAATGTCACATCCCGAGGAGACCAGCCAGGTATGGGCCGAGGCCGGGTTTCTCCCCCCGGCTGGCTACCGGCAGGTTGTGGCCCTGCTCCATTGTCTCGCCATGGCTGAAAAACCCGTAACACCCCTGCTCTCGTGCGCTCTTACAGCAGCAGAGAGGCGCAGGAACGCGGATCGTACTCAGAGGTACCGGATCCAGGACACGGAGAGGCTGCGGCGCATCGCCAAGGAGTATGGTATCGAGCCTGCTGGGAGGGGCGACGAGGAGATCGCCCATGCTGTGACCCTCGCGATCATCAGTGAGTACGGGAATGAGATACGCCTGCCGGCCGACCGGGAGGGGCGTGCGTGAAGAACCCCTACGAGTGGCTCGCTGACGCCATCAACGACCATACCTGGACTGTTGTCGGGGTCGCCGTGGCTGTCTTCCTCCTGGCGTCTCTCGGGCTCACGATGGTGACGACGGAGACCGGAGATGACACCTACCTCGACAAGACCACCCCGCGCGGTGCGCTCCTGAGCCACTACAAGGATACCTACCGCTCAGACGCGATCATGCTCGTCTACGAGGCTGACAACGTCAGGAGCCCTGAGATCCTCAGGTACATCGATGACCTCCAGGAAGACCTCAAGAACGAACGTTACGTCGCCGAGGTCTCTGGCGTCATCGACTTCCTCAAACTGGGCAACGGCGGCACCCTGCCGGCATCCAAGGCAGAGATCGACGCGATCATCGGGCAGGCCCCCCCGGAGCTCATCGAGCAGATGATGCCCTCGGATCTCATGACTCTCAGCGTCATCACCCTTGAGCCCGGTGTCCCCTGGGATTCCCAGAAACAGGTCCTCGAGAATATCAAGTCGGCCATCAGAATATCTGATCCGCCGCCCGGCCTTACCGTCACGGTCTCCGGGAGCCCGGCGTTTGCGAAAGAGATGAGCGACGAGATAGGAGGGCAGATGGGCGTGCTGATCATTGCGGCCATGCTCCTCATGGTCCTTGCGGTCTCGCTCCTCTTCTCCCACGTCCGCTACCGGCTCCTCCCGGTCGCGGTCGTGGCTGTCGGGCTCATCATGACCTTCGGATTCATGGGCCTCTTCGGGATCCCGGTCAGCATGACAGTGGTCGGGGCGTTCCCGGTGCTCATCGGGATCGGAATCGACTACGCCATCCAGTTCCAGGCCCGGTTCGACGAGGAGATCAGGCGGGACACGATCCCGGGGGCTGTACGGACAACGATCGTGAACCTCGGCCCCTCGGTCTTGATCGCCATGTTGGCGACGTCGCTCGGGTTCATCGCGATGTTCTTTGCCCCGGTGCCGATGGTGGCCGACTTCGGGATGGTCTGCACCATCGGGGTCATCTCCTGCTACATCGCGGCGCTGATCATCGTCCCGGTCTTTGCGATCATCACCCGCTACCAGCCGAAGACGGGGAATGCTCCAGCCTCCAACCCCGTCCCCGAAACAGGAACCTCTCTCATCGAGCGGTATGACTACCTTCTTGGGCGGGTGGCCTATACCATCGCAAAACATCCGATCCCTGTCATCCTGCTCTTTGCCGTGGTTGCGGTGGGGGGCTATCACCTCGACCAGAGCGTTCCCATCAACGCGGACGAGAATACCTTCGTCCCCTCAGATATGCCCGCCCTCCTGAATATGGAGAAGGTCACCCGGACGATGGGGTCAACGAGCACCATCCCGGTCATCGTGATCGGCGACGACGTCCTCAGCCACGAGATGCTTGAATGGATAGCAGAGTTCGGGGCGTATGAGATCAAACATAACGACGAGATAACCGGAGTTACCAGTATCGCAACTCTGCTTGCTGACCAGAACAACGGCGTCCTGCCCGAAACCCGCGCGGAGATCGACGACGCCCTCGCCAGGATCCCGGCGAAGACCCGGGACCGCCATCTCAACGGAAACATGGAGACGGTGCTCGAGTTCTCCACGATCTCTATGGAGATGGACGTCGCCAAGTCTCTCATCGAGAAGATGCAGCGCGACGCTGCGTGGAATGAACCTCCGGTCGGCACGACGGTGATGTTGACCGGCGGCCTTGAGATGTTCGCCGCCGTCATGGACGATATCAGTGAATCGAGGGTCACGATGACCGTGATCGGGTTCGCT
>LFRN01000134.1:4384-6136 GCA_001512375.1 Candidatus Methanoculleus thermohydrogenotrophicum
TCGGGGATGACGACGGTCTTCGGGTTCGCGGCGCTCACCCTCTCGACGTTCAATATTGTCAGCAACTTCGGGACCGTGACGGTCATATCGGTAGGGTTCGCGCTCGTGGGGGCGATCCTGGTCATGCCAGCGATACTCGCGCTCATGCACCGCTTTACGACAGGCCGATCCACCAGAAGCCGGTCCTGATCGGGGAGATGATGGACCGGTTGATGGCCGGGGTGAAACAGGAGTAACTCAATTTTTTCGAGCAGGCTTCACAGCCCGCCGTACCTCCTGACATGTTCCCTGGCCTGGCGGTGGCGTGGATCTTCACCGCCGGCAGAGGTGTAATGTCGCCGGTCCTCCCCCACCGGGCAGACCGCGATGCAGATGCCACAGGGGGAGATGCGGCGCCGGGCGAGGTCTGCACTGTTTTCGGTGCAGGCGGCCTTATCGGTGCGACCTTCGGGGTAGTCCCGCCCGTCGAGCGCGCCCACGGGGCAGGCCTGGACACACTTCATGCACCGGGTGCAGAGGTCATCTTCCCGTAGCGGGTCGGGCGGGAGGTCTGCGGCGGTGAGGACCGAACCGAACCTGATCCGGGGACCGTATTCGGGTGTGATGATGGCGTTGTTCACGCCGAAGGTCCCAAGTCCGGCAAGGAGCGCCGCGTGTCGGTGCGAGAAGAAGGCGGTCGGGTTCTTTTGGAGGGTCTC
Source organism: Candidatus Methanoculleus thermohydrogenotrophicum (assembly GCA_001512375.1). Classification (GTDB taxonomy): domain Archaea; phylum Halobacteriota; class Methanomicrobia; order Methanomicrobiales; family Methanoculleaceae; genus Methanoculleus; species Methanoculleus thermohydrogenotrophicum. Next base: position 5,083 of record LFRN01000134.1, read on the forward strand.
GATGTTCCCGTAGCCGTCCCGGGGAACGAAGATCGAGGGGCAGCCCTGTTCATTGAGGAACGATGCAAGCCGGTAGGTGTACTGGTCAAGCAGGGTGTTGATGGTCTTATACAGCTCGTGATAATAGATCGAGGGCGCGGTCTCGAGCACCGGGAGGTGGACCGGGAGGCCGATGACGATCACCGACCTGGCCTCCGGAAAGATCGCCTGCGGGTAGAACTCCTCGGGCATCCAGGGCAAAAACGGAGGATTCTCCCACCGATCCGTGCCTGCAACCCCGACGAGAGGGATCTCCATACTCTGGCACCGCGCAAGGACGGCTGCCTTCAGGTCGTGGTTCATGATTACTGGATCTCTTGCACCCGGTGAGGAAAAAGTCTTCCTGGTTCCCGGTGGGAGAAATCCATTTTTATCAGATCTCGTCGTAATTCCTGGTTCACGAGTGAGGAACAGGGGCGGTGGGTCGAGGACCTCCGAATCCGCGGATGATACCCCGGCCAATCAAGGAAGCGGATCCAGGAGACCTCCCGCCCGGGCTCGCCACCACCTCTTCGGGACACAGGAAGGCCGGGAGCATATCGAGCGGATGGTGCGGGCCATCAGTGACGTTGCGGAATCAGGCGGGCGTGCGCTTCGCTGTTTTCATTCCTGCCTCTCCCGCTCGCACGATCCCATTAAATACTTGTGTCGCCGATAATTTTGTTAACGATAATTTCGGTGACATCATGATTACACTCACACCAGATAAGGTAAGGGCCCGGTTCGGGCCGTTGTTCTCGATGAAGTTCCTCGTCATGGTCGACCAGAAATCCGGACTCGCGGAGATCCGGGAGCATTGCCGGGCCCGGGGGACCATCGAGTGGGACGCAGCGAACCGGATACGGGCGAGGGGGGCCATCCAGTCCTGCCACGTCGAGGGTACGACGATGACGATGCTCGCCCGGCTGGGGGCATCCCCGGCGAAGTTCGGGGCTGCCGATCGGGAGATCGGGGGGCAGGCGCTTGAGGGGGTCGAGGTCAACGGTAACGAAGTGGTGACAACCTGGTCCGGGAT
>LFRN01000062.1 GCA_001512375.1 Candidatus Methanoculleus thermohydrogenotrophicum
TTATCGCGTTCTACATCGGGCATATCGGCGCGGATATCGCCTGGTTCGGGCTGCTCGGGATCACGGTTTCACGGGGAGCAGACGTGCTCGGGCCGCATTACAAGCGAGTGATTCAGGCAAGCGGGCTTGCCATGGTGCTCTTTGGGTTGTACTTCGTCATGACTATTCTCTCGGCCTGAAGGCGAGGGCGAGGAGCGCCGCGAGAGCTCTGGCGGCTTCAGATCCGGGCATCACCGGGTCGTCAGGCACGATCAGGTAGATGTCGTCACCGTCGCTTGCGGCGAGCCCCCGGCCGTCAGGCGACCACTGGTGCATCATGTAGTCACCGGGGACAATCGGTTTGAGGTCTGAGCCCCCGCTCTTCATCATCCAGAGCGTCGACTGGTTTCGAGACATCGACCGAAACGCGATCCCGGCCCCGTCGGGTGACCAGACCGGAGATTGATCCCAATTTCCGGAGGTCAGGCGTTCTGCGCCAGATCCCGCGAGGGCTACAACCCAGAGAGATGATTCCGGCCACTCCTCCGGCGGGGATGCGACGACGCAGGCGACAGCAGCCCCGTCAGGCGACCAGGCGTATTCTGTCACGTCTCCCCCGGAGAACGTCACCTGTCGTGCTCTCCCGTCACGGTCCGTTACCCAGACTTCCTGGTTCCCCGACCTTGTCGCGAGGAATGCGATCAGGTCCCCGCCGGGTTGCCAGAGGGGGAACCACGCATCCCCGCCGGTCGTCAACCGGGTCTTATTCCCGCCGTCTGCGTCCATGACCCAGATATCGGCATCCTTCCGGAGACCCGAGACGTTCACTGCGGTGGTCGCCGTGAGGGCATCCGGGAGTGCCACATTCTCGAAGAGACAGGAGGTGTAGACGATCTGCTTCCCGTCAGCACTCCAGTCGGCCCCGTACCCGGCGAGCGGCAGGCCGGGGATGACACCGCCCTCTTTGGTCAGGCGCACCCGCCCGGTCCCGTTCGGGTTCATCCGCCAGAGGTCGCCCTCGGCGGAGAGAAAGAGAAGGGTCTTTCCGTCCGGGGACCAGGGGTCGAACGGGGCGAACTCCCAGGAACGGTTCGCTGTTGTCTGCTCCCGGGTTTCTCCGTCGCGCTCAATCAACCTGAGGATGGCCGCACCCGCACCGTCATCGTACGAGGTGAAGACGATGTATCTCCCGTCAGGTGACCAGAACGGATAAGAATCGATTGCCGGGCCATCCGTCAACTGGACGACAGATGCTGCTGCCGGGGGGACAACGGCAAGCAGCAGAAAGATCAGGATGCATGGTAGTGTCTGGTTGACCTCTCCTCTGTCGTTTTTATAAGGTGTCTTTGAAAATATCATACCCGGTGACACTGATCTATAGGTTAGTAACAATAATTAGACGTTATGATTGTAGAGCCGTTGCGGGACACGGCATTCACGAAGACAGGACGCATCGCCCGGCACCCCGACGCCGATCAAAAAGAGAGAGGGTGGCGAAGAGCTCCGCCCTATCGGGATGGTTTATTCTGCCGGTTCCTTCACCTTGATATCGATCCCGAACCGCTCCGCATTCGCGTCAGCGATCGCCTGGATCTTCGCGATCTCATCATCCTGCCGGGCGGGCCTGAAGAGGTGCCGGAAGCGCTTCTGCCTGGAGAGATACTCCTCGACCGGTTTGCGCCTCACCTTCTTTGCCTTCTCCACCGTGCCGTTGACCATCTCGTAGTTCACCCAGAGACCAGTCTCGATGGCAAGTTTAGCCATGGCAAGGGTCTCCCCTGACTCAAAGCCCCATCCTGTGCAGCAGGGGGTGTGCACCTGGATGTAACAGGGACCGGGAGTGTTGATCGCCCGCCTGACCTTCTTGACGAAGTCGTTTGGATAGGCGATCGAGGCGGTCGCCACGTAGGGCGCCCCATGAGCGGCCAGGATCGCAGGCATATCTTTCTTCGGGAGCGGGTTGCCGCCGGGTGCGCATGCCCCTGTTGGAGTCGTGGTGGTGCTCGCGCCATACGGTGTGGCACCCGACCGCTGGATCCCGGTGTTCATGTAGGCCTCGTTATCGTAGCATACGTAGGTGATGTCGTGGCCCCGCTCGAAGGCGCCGCTGATGCAGAGCACCCCGATATCGAACGTGGCGCCGTCGCCGGCGATGCAGACGACCTTCTCGCTGCGCCCCTGTTTCTTCAGCGACGCCTCGATGCCCGACGCCACTGCCGCAACGTTCTCAAAGAGCGAATGGATCCAGGGGACTCCCCACGCGGTCTCAGGGTAGGGCGTGGAGAAGACCTCCATGCATCCTGTCGAGGCGGCAATGATGACATTCTTCCCGGTCGCCTTCAGGAGGAGACGGGCAGCAAGCGCCGGCCCGCATCCCCCGCACGCCCGGTGTCCTGCCGTGAAGAGTTCGTGTTCTTGCTCTACTTTAGCCATTCAGAGCACCTCCGTCCGCAGTCCATAAAACAAATCTCCTTTTCCTTTCTCGGCAAGGTCAACGACCGCGGCAATATCACGTTTCCGCACATCGCGCCCCCCGAGAGCGATGATGTAGTCGTAGACGGCCGCACCGGAACCGTAGAGCGCTGCCTTCACCTCGGTGCCGACCGCCCCGCCACTCCCGAGCGAGATGTTCTTGTCGAGCACCGCCACCGTCGAGACACTTTTGAGCGCCTCCGCGATCTCAGGACCAGGGAACGGCCTGAAGGTCCGAATCTTCAAAAGCCCCACCTTCTTGCCAGCGTCGCGCATCTCGTCGATGGCGTCCTTTGCCGTGCCGCAGATGGAGCCCATGGCGACGAGCGCGACATCGGCGTCATCGAGCCGGTAACCCTCTACAAAAGCGGAGTAGTCCCTCCCGAACTGCTCGCCGAACTCGCGGCCCGCTCTGATGAACGTCTCCTTGGCGCGGTGCATCGCCCGGTCGACCTCGTACCGGAACTCCATGTAGTATTCAGGGGTCGCATACATACCCATACTCAGCGGTGCCTCAGCGTCCAGCCGGTGGTAGGGTGTAAAGGCAGGCAGGTAGGCGTCCACCTCCTCCTGGGAAGGAAGGTCGACCGGTTCGTAGGTATGGGAGAGAATGAACCCGTCGAAACAGACGAAGGCCGGCAGGAGGACGTCATGGTCTTCACAGACGCGGTACGCGATCATGTGGAGATCGGCGATCTCCTGGTTATCCTCCGCGTAAAACTGCAGCCACCCTGAGTCGCGCAGAGATATCGAGTCCTGCTGGTCGTTCCAGATCGAGAGCGGCGCGCCCAGGGAGCGGTTCGCGATCGTCATCACGATCGGCTGGCGCATCCCCGCCACGTTGAAGCAGACCTCAAACATCAGGGCGAGTCCCTGGGAGGTCGTTGCCGAGTAGACCCTGGAGCCTGCCGCGCTCGCGCCGAGGCAGGCGGAGAGGGCCGAGAACTCGCTCTCGACCGTGATATACTCTGCATCAAGTTCACAGTCTGCCACCATCTGGGCAAGAGCCTCGACAATGTGCGTCTGTGGCGTGATCGGGTAGGCCGAGATCACCTGTGGGCGGCAACGCTTCACGATCTCGGCAACCGCACGCGACCCCTCCATTATCTCCATCATTACTTCTCCTCCTTCTCCATCCGGATCGATTCTTTCGGGCAGACCTCTTCGCAGATGCCGCAACCCTTGCAGTAGTCGAGGTCAGGCTCAAACGTCCCTTCCTCGGTCTCGTGGATGCAGCCCTCAGGGCATACCTGGGCGCACGTGCCACACCGGTTGCACGTCTCAGGGTCAAAGACTGGTTTGAAGACCCGCCAGGCACCGGTCTTGTTCTCAAGAGCCCTCCCCGGGGGCGCGGAACAGCCAACTCCTAGCGCCATTACGCGGCACCTCCGACCAGGTTGTAGGCGCGCTCTGCTGCCCGGATGTTCTTATCGGCCATGCTTCCCGAGAACCGGTTCCGCAGCGC
>LFRN01000214.1 GCA_001512375.1 Candidatus Methanoculleus thermohydrogenotrophicum
TTATCGCGTTCTACATCGGGCATATCGGCGCGGATATCGCCTGGTTCGGGCTGCTCGGGATCGCGGTTTCACGGGGAGCGAATATCCTCGGACCGCATTACAAAAGAGTGGTTCAGGCGAGCGGGCTTGCCATGGTGCTCTTCGGGCTGTACTTCGTCGTGACTATTCTTTCGGCCTGAGGGCGAGGGCAAAAAGCGCCGCGAGAGCTCTGGTGGCTTCAAATCCGGGCATCACCGGGTCGTCAGGCGCGATCAGGTAGATGTCGTCACCGTCGCTTGCGGCGAGCCCCCGGCCATCAGGCGACCACTGGTGCATCATGTAGTCACCGGGGATGAGCGGTTCGGGGTCTCCTCCCACGCTCTTCATCACCCAGAGCGCCGCCTGGTTCCGCGACATCGACCGAAACGCGATCCTGGCCCCGTCGGGCGACCAGACCGGGGACTGGTCCCAATTCCCGGAGGTCAGGCGTTCTGCGCCGGATCCGTCGAGGGGCACGACCCGGAGCGATGATTCCGGCCACTCCTCCGGCGGGGATGCGACGACGCAGGCGACAGCGTCCCCGTCAGGCGACCAGGCGTATTCTGTCACGTCTCCCCCGGAGAACGTCATCTGCCGTGCTCTCCCGTCACGGTCCGTTACCCAGACTTCCTGGTTCCCCGACCTTGTCGCGAGGAATGCGATCAGGTCCCCGCCGGGTTGCCAGAGGGGGAACCACGCATCCCCGCCGGTCGTCAGCCGGGTCTTGTTCGCGCCGTCCGCGTCCATGACCCAGATATCGGCATCCTTCCGGAGACCCGAGACGTTCACTGCGGTGGTCGCCGTGAGGGCATCCGGGAGTGCCACATTCTCGAAGAGACATGAGGTGTAGACGATCTGCTTCCCGTCAGCACTCCAGTCGGCCCCGTACCCGGTGAGCGGCAGGCCGGGGATGACCCGCCCCTCTTCGGTCAGGCGCACCCGCCCGGTCCCGTCCGGGTTCATCCGCCAGAGGTCGCCCTCGGCGGAGAGAAAGAGAAGAGTCTTTCCGTCCGGGGACCAGGGGTCGAACGGGGCGAACTCCCATGAGCGGTTCGTCGCCGTCTGTTCCCGGATCTCTCTGTCGCGCTCAATCACCCTGAGGACGGCCGCGCCGTCGTCGTACGAGGTGAAGACGATGTGTCTCCCGTCTGGCGACCAGAACGGGTAGGAGTTAATTGCAGAATCATTTGTCACCTGGACGACGGATGCTGCTGCCGGAGGGACAATGGCAAGCAGCAGAAAGATCAGGATGCATGGTAGTTTCCGGTTGACCTCTCCCCCGTCGTTTTTATAAGGTGTCTTTGAAAATATCATACCAGGTGACACTGATCTATGAGTCGGTAGCAATAATTAAACGTTATGATTGTAGAGCCGTTGCGGGACACGGCATTCACGAAGACAGGACGCATCGCCCGGCACCCCGACGCCGATCAAAAAGAGAGAGGGTGGCGAAGAGCTCCGCCCTATCGGGATGGTTTATTCTGCCGGTTCCTTCACCTTGATATCGATCCCGAACCGCTCCGCATTCGCGTCAGCGATCGCCTGGATCTTCGCGATCTCATCATCCTGCCGGGCGGGCCTGAAGAGGTGCCGGAAGCGCTTCTGCCTGGAGAGATACTCCTCGACCGGTTTCCGTCTCACCTTCTTTGCCTTCTCCACCACACCGTTGACCATCTCGTAGTTCACCCAGAGACCGGTCTCGATGGCAAGTTTAGCCATGGCAAGGGTCTCCCCTGACTCAAAGCCCCATCCCGTGCAGCAGGGGGTGTGCACCTGGATGTAACAGGGACCGGGAGTGTTGATCGCCCGCCTGACCTTCTTGACGAAGTCGTTTGGATAGGCGATCGAGGCGGTCGCCACATAGGGCGCACCGTGAGCAGCGAGGATCGCGGGCATATCCTTCTTCGGGAGCGGGTTGCCGCCGGGTGCGCATGCCCCTGTTGGAGTCGTGGTGGTGCTTGCGCCATACGGTGTGGCACCCGACCGCTGGATCCCGGTGTTCATGTAGGCCTCGTTATCGTAGCATACGTAGGTGATGTCGTGGCCCCGCTCGAAGGCGCCGCTGATGCAGAGCACCCCGATATCGAACGTGGCGCCGTCGCCGGCGATGCAGACGACCTTCTCGCTGCGCCCCTGTTTCTTCAGCGACGCCTCGATGCCCGACGCCACTGCCGCAACGTTCTCAAAGAGCGAATGGATCCAGGGGACTCCCCACGCGGTCTCAGGGTAGGGCGTGGAGAAGACCTCCATGCATCCAGTCGAGGCGGCAATGATGACATTCTTCCCGGTCGCCTTCAGGAGGAGACGGGCAGCAAGCGCCGGCCCGCATCCCCCGCACGCCCGGTGTCCTGCCGTGAAGAGTTCGTGTTCTTGCTCTACTTTAGCCATTCAGAGCACCTCCGTCCGCAGTCCATAAAACAAATCTCCTTTTCCTTTCTCGGCAAGGTCAACGACCGCGGCAATATCACGTTTCCGCACATCGCGTCCACCGAGAGCGATGATGTAGTCGTAGACGGCCGCACCGGAACCGTAGAGCGCCGCCTTCACCTCGGTGCCGACCGCCCCGCCACTCCCGAACGAGATGTTCTTGTCGAGCACCGCCACCGTCGAGACACTTTTGAGCGCCTCCGCGATCTCAGGACCAGGGAACGGCCTGAAGGTCCGAATCTTCAAAAGCCCCACCTTCTTGCCAGCGTCGCGCATCTCGTCGATGGCGTCCTTTGCCGTGCCGCAGATGGAGCCCATGGCGACGAGCGCGACATCGGCGTCATCGAGCCGGTAACCCTCTACAAAAGCGGAGTAGTCCCTCCCGAACTGCTCGCCGAACTCGCGGCCCGCTCTGATGAACGTCTCCTTGGCGCGGTGCATCGCCCGGTCGACCTCGTACCGGAACTCCATGTAGTATTCAGGGGTCGCATACATACCCATACTCAGCGGTGCCTCAGCGTCCAGCCGATGGTAGGGTGTAAAGGCAGGCAGGTAGGCGTCCACCTCCTCCTGGGAAGGAAGGTCGACCGGTTCGTAGGTATGGGAGAGAATGAACCCGTCGAAACAGACGAAGGCCGGCAGGAGGACGTCATGGTCTTCACAGACGCGGTACGCGATCATGTGGAGATCGGCGATCTCCTGGTTATCCTCCGCGTAGAACTGCAGCCACCCTGAGTCGCGCAGAGATATCGAGTCCTGCTGGTCGTTCCAGATCGAGAGCGGCGCGCCCAGGGAGCGGTTCGCGATCGTCATCACGATCGGCTGGCGCATCCCCGCCACGTTGAAGCAGACCTCAAACATCAGGGCGAGTCCCTGGGAGGTCGTTGCCGAGTAGACCCTGGAGCCTGCCGCGCTCGCGCCGAGGCAGGCGGAGAGGGCCGAGAACTCGCTCTCGACCGTGATATACTCTGCATCAAGTTCACAGTCTGCCACCATCTGGGCAAGAGCCTCGACAATGTGCGTCTGTGGCGTGATCGGGTAGGCCGAGATCACCTGTGGGCGGCAACGCTTCACGATCTCGGCAACCGCATGCGACCCCTCCATTATCTCCATCATTACTTCTCCTCCTTCTCCATCCGGATCGATTCTTTCGGGCAGACCTCTTCGCAGATGCCGCAACCCTTGCAGTAGTCGAGGTCAGGCTCAAACGTCCCTTCCTCGGTCTCGTGGACGCAGCCCTCAGGGCATACCTGGGCGCACGTGCCACACCGGTTGCACGTCTCAGGGTCAAAGACTGGTTTGAAGACCCGCCAGGCACCGGTCTTGTTCTCAAGAGCCCTCCCCGGGGGCGCGGAACAGCCAACTCCTAGCGCCATTACGCGGCACCTCCGACCAGGTTGTACGCGCGCTCTGCTGCCCGGATGTTCTTATCGGCCATGCTTCCCGAGAACCGGTTCCGCAGCGC
>LFRN01000226.1 GCA_001512375.1 Candidatus Methanoculleus thermohydrogenotrophicum
ACGGCCTGTGTCGTCGACGAGCGGCACAAGCATATCGGGCTCATATCGAGGACAACACTGATGCAGGACGTCCAGAAATCGGTGATCCTGCTTGACCACAACGAGTACTCCCAGGCCGTGGATGGGATCGAGCAGGCTGATATCCTTGAGATCATCGACCACCACCGTCTCGGCGCGATATCCACCCTCAAGCCGGTGAAGTTCCTCAATGATCCTGTGGGGTCGACCTCGACGATCGTCACGAACAAGTTTATCGAGGCCGATATCGAACCCTCACCATCGACCGCCGGACTCCTCCTCTCGGGGATCCTCTCTGACACGATGGTGATGAAACTCTCCACAACCACACCGGTGGATATCAGGGCTGCTGACTACCTCGCCGAGATCGCCGGGGTTGACCCGGCCGAGTACGGGCCTGAACTGATTCATAGGGGCATGGACCTTGACGCCCTCCCGAAGGAGGAACTCCTTACACGGGACATGAAGCGCTACAACCTCTTCGGGTGGAGCATCATGGTCTCGCAGGTGATGACGTCATCGTTTGAGTTTGCAGAGACCCGTGCCGACGAGATCCGGGCCGAACTCGAGCGCCTGCGGACGGCGATGGGGGTCGACTGCTTCTTTGCCCTCTTCACAAACGTCTTCGCGAACGCAAGCGACCTCTTTGCCGCCGGGGAGGAGGGGATCATCACCAGACTCGACCTCAGGGAGCAGCCACGCCGGCTCGAGGGGGTCATGTCCAGGAAAAAAGATTTTATCCCGAAGTTCGGGCAGATGTTCAGGAACATGGGCTGAGGAGCCCCCTGACTTTGAGTTGGGGGTAACTGACGAACCTCTAGCCGGGGGGTTCACTCTTTTTCTTCCGGAGCAGACCGGCAGCGTAGCGGGCGAGTCCGTAGATGCCGTCGGTCGAGGGGTGAACCTCAACGAGATCCTCAAAATCGCTGACGGTGACGCCACGTTTCATCAAGTAGCCGATGTAAGAGATGATAGCCGGTGCGCCCGGGACCCCGGCGGCGGCACTGACGAGCCGACCGGTTTCCGGGTTGACCCTGATCTGCGCAACTCCACTCCAGCCTCTGGCCACGTCCCAGAACGACCCGGGACCGGCAGGGGCAGGAGCCGAGAGGCTGACGCTCCCGTCATCGGTCCCGATCGTGGCGATGGCGTAGTCGTAGCGGAGGTTCATCGTCTGCGGGATACCCGCGTAGTCCATGACGGTGGGGTGCCCGAGGATGTTCTCGGCCGCCACCACCCCCTCCCGCCGTGCTGCGGGGGTGAGGTAGGGCGGGCCGATGACATCGCCTGCGGCATAGATCCGGGCAACGCTGGTGCGCATATGACGGTCCACGATGACCGCCCCGTCCGGCCGCTTGCTGAGCCCCTGGAGCGATTCAGACCGGGGAACGAGCCCAGTAGCAAGCAGGACAGCATCGGCCTCGATCTCCTCGCCGCTGCCAAGCAGGACCGATCTGACCCGGGCACCCCCCTCGATGCTTGCAACAGCAGTCTCTTCATGGATGCTGACGCCGGCGAGGTCATGGCGCATCACGGCCGAACGCATCTTCGCGTCGAGGAGAGGGAGCAGCCCACGCCTGGTGACGATATCGACCTCCGACCCGAATGACTGGAATATATGAGCAAACTCAGCCGCCACGACCCCACCGCCGATGATAGCCATGCGCCGCGGGAGGTCGCCCATCGCATGGAGCGTCTGGTAGGTGTAGACGCCGGCAAGATCGACACCAGGGATATCATCGGGGATCGCCGCCCGTGACCCGGTGGCAGCGAGGACCGCGTCAGCCCTGACCTCTTCGTCGTCGATGTAGACCCGGTCACCAGAAACCCGGCCTTCAGCGCCGTAGACGACCTCGACCCCGGCCCGGCGGGTCTCGGCATCGAGGACCAGGCCGAGTTTCTCCTGGATCTCGCGCATCCTCCGCTTCACCGTCGGGTAAGAGACGGCCGGGACCGTGTCCACGATCCCGAGGTCCCTCATGACCCTGGCGCAGTCCAGGAGCCTGGCGACGTCGTTTAAGGCGCAAACCATCATGCACCGGTCGTGCAGGCACTGTCCGCCGATCTTGCGCCTCTCGATGAGCCTGACCTCAGAGCCACCCTCTGCGAGGCGCATCGCCCCGATCCTTCCCGCGGGTCCGCCGCCGATGACGATGATCATGGCCCCACCTACAGGAGTTCGACACCCTCGTCCATCGGTATCGAGAGGATCTCGCCGGTGAACCCGTTGACCTCAACGATCCTGCTCCCACCCCTGACCTGCCAGACCGGCACGTAGATCATCTTGAGATCGACCCGGATATTGTTCCTGTCTGGTTTGATGGTCTTCTCCTCGTAGAAGATGGCATCGCCCTTCTCGTAGCGGAACCGCACCCGCTGGGTGAGCCGGTCGATGACCTCGCGTACGATCTGTTCCTCAACATCTTCCTGCACGAGCCGGGCCGACATGATCGTGGAGTCGAACGGGATCGCCCCGTACTTGATGGTGTCCGGGTCAAGTTTCATCTTCAGACCGTTGATGGCATTGATAGCCCCTGCTCCTTCGGCTTCGAAGGAGACCAGCCGGTCCTTCACCTCACGCTCCCCGGTGCTCACGTAGGTGTAGCTCCAGTACGGGATGAACCGACATTTCGCCGACCCATGTAGCCCGGCGATGCCGCAGGCACGCTTTTCGCTAACCTGGAGGGGGAGATGGGGCAACTCCGGCCCCATCTCCTCTTCTTCCTCCTCAGCCATGCCTGCGGCAATAGCCGGGGTGAGCCAGTTGACCTGTTCTGGTTCCTGCACCGACCGACTCAGGTCCAGGATCAAGGTCTGCCCGAGCACCTCAGCAAGCGCGGCTCTGCCTGCGTTGAGGACAAACTCATCAGCGCCCCACCGGATGCAGTCCTCAGTCTGCACCGTTGGATCAAGTGTGAAAAGCAGTTTCCTGCAGGCTATATTGTTTCCGCCGGCGTGCAGGTGGTAATTCATCGAATCAAACATCGCGATCATTTCCGGATCGTCAGAGCAGAGCACCAGCAGGGCAGCATCATCTTTGATTGCGGAGAAAATCTGAGGGTCGTTGACCTCACCCACGTTATAGGAGGCTGCCTCGAGTATCCGCTTCAGCACGTTCCGGGCTTTTTCCCAAATCCCACTCTCCATCTATGATACTTTTCCACAGGGGAGTAGAACAATTTTTCCCTCCGGGGTCGGATGGTCGATGGGCTGTTTCCCCGGGAGTCTGGCTGGAGCGGAGCGATGCCGCGCACCGGCCTTGATTTCAGTGAGAGTCGGGAACCCGGGATGAGCGAACTGCTGAACCGTGAAAGCGACATCAGTATTTGTGATACCGCGTTGGCGGGGAGCCTGAGAACCTGATACCCCGATACCCTGCTCTAGTCTGTCTCGATTGGACTGGAACGACTCAGCAGGTCGCAGTATCTTGTCAACCACCCTCTTCTCCCGTCAGGGAGTAGACCGCAATAGACGCGTTGACATGAGCCCGGGTAGCGATGTTCCAACGCCTGCATTCAGATCGGCGTTCTCCGCATGACCGCACGCGAGGCAGAGGAACCCCGCCCGGGTTTGTGCGGTTGTTCCGGCCGATGGATGCTGACTCGTATACGCTCCATTGACCATCTCCACCCTCTTTTCTGGCCCTGTACTCGGTGAAAGTGCGGAGCGACACGACCCGCCCATTTGTGGCCTCGTTCGCGCTGAGTCTTCCTTAACCATAGTCCGCTGGCGGATGCCCATCAAGTCTTCCAGGGCAATCCCGCTTCGTGCCTTTGGCAGCCGAATCCGCACACAGACGACCGTTGCGCGTTCACCTGCTATTAATCTCCACCGTGCGCCGCGAAAATGTATGAGGAATTGCAGAGGACCGATTCCTCCCACCTCTCGCGTCGTGGGAATCCGCGGCCCGAGGATCTTGAAGGGACAAAGGTGCCTTGATCCCGTTAAGAGGACTCCTTAAGATCTCCTGGTTCTGGATATTTGAAACCCCCTGGCTATCTCTGCGAGGCTCGTCGGTGGACATCGAGCAGGAAGATGCCCCGCCTCGCGCTGGGGGATGAGAAGCCCCCATCTTCGGGACATGAATCCCCCAACAGCACGGCCCGGTCTCAATAATGCTGGCATGTATGCGATCAATGCATCGGCGTACCCCAGGAAAAACCCTTGACGCGAAACGTCCAGGCGGCGCGGCGCTTCCCGTGGTTCCCGGGATCTCCCTGAAGGTAACTCTTTTCCCCTGCCGCACCAGAAATCTGGTAATGTATCTCCCCCTGAAATTTACCAACCACCGTATCGAGGAGTACGCACTCAGGGTGACCTACCGGCCGGAGGAGAATGTCGGGACAATTATCTATAACCTTTCGTTCATCGAGAGCCACGACCTCGAGTTCGCGATCTCTGTTGTGAAAGAGGCCCATCGGGTGGGAATCGCCGTCAGTGACCGGATCCTGATCGCCGGCCCGGGGGAGCGAGTCTCCGGCTACACTGTGCCGGACGGCCGGCACGCCATCTGCACCGTATGTAGCATCACCCTCGATGCCCTCCTCCTCAGGCGCGGCATCCCGGTCAACCCGATCGGTGGCGGGGTTGTCGAGATCGAGGGACGGGCCCCGCGGCGGTTTACGAGCATGATCCTCTACCGTGACACCACGCTCGATCCTCTCGAGGTCCTGATATCTCAGGAGGCCACGTCAGTCCTTGATGTTATGCACCACGGGAATGGCAACATCCTCGCAAACATCAGGGAGTGCCACATGGAAGCCGAACCGCTTGTGGGGGAGGTCCTCGACGAACTCTCGGCAATCAGGTTCTCTGGCGTCCTGGATGTTGGCTCCCCAAACGTCCCTCTGCTCGGGGTCCCGGTGAGCCCACAGTACGTCGGCGTGGCCATGGTCGGGGGCACGAACGCGATGGCGGCCGTCAGGGAAGCGGGACGCCCGGTTGTGACCCGGGCGCTCAAAGGGCTGATCGATATCAGGGAGATGGGTTACCTTGAGGATTACTGACTGACGGTCGCTACCCACTCAGTGACGCTGGTGAGATAGCGCCTGACGAACTGGACAAGCCCGGCCGACTCAGAATAGAGCGCCGATGGTTGATCTCCGGCCGATCCCAGCCAGACTAGCGCCTTGGCGTCATCTACCAGGAAGACACCGGAACTCTCGTATCGCAGGCCTTTTCCCGGCGGCGCGTGCGTCTCGTAGTGCGCACCGAGGGGGTAGACGCGGACGCTGAACCGGGAAGGCCGCTCACCCTTCCAGTTGTCGGTGACGATATCGACCTGCACCGACTCAGGGATAAGTTCGAGTAACGAGAGCACATTTTCCCGAAGAAGGTTCCATGCGGCCAGCACCTCCACGCTCCGCTCCGCGCTCCGGAACATATCACCAAGGCGGGTCTTGATATTCTCCTCGCCGTAGATGGTCCATATGAGCTCCTGGTTGCCCCGCCCGCCCGCATTCTTCTCGCGGTAAAATGCATCGAGGGCCACCAGGGCGTTCTCCGCATCTCTCTCAATCCGGCGCATCAGGTTCTTGATGCCTCGGGCGGGGGGGATCGCTTCGAAACGTTTTGGTGTCGTGTGGGAGACGCTGACCAGTTCCTTCTGGGCGAGACGGTCGAGGACCGGGTAGACTGATGCGCGCGGCACGCCCGATATCTCGTGAATCTTGGTCGCGGTCGCGCCCGCCACTCTGAGCAGTCCGATATACACGAGGGCTTCGTACTTCGTAAGTCCCAGCGATTTCAGGGATTCGAGGAGGCCGTTTGGTATATCCTGGGGAGGTTTCATCCATCATGTATATATACCGTTTAATGATAAATGTTGTTGTTAAAAAAACAACAAGGTGATCAGATGATGCGTTGGCAGCACGTACCGATACTGATTCTTCTGCTGGCACTCCTGGTTATTCCTGGAGCAGCAGCAGGGGCCAAGTATCTCTATGGAAACCCCGAACTCTCAGCAACGATCGCCGGCACCAACGAATTTGCGCCAGGTGCCGACACCAGTCTTACCGTCATCATATCAAACAGCGGCCTGTATACTCACAAGATCGTAGGCTCTGATATCATCAACCGGGACGACTTGCCGAACACCGCGAAACTGGTTACAGCGGCACTCAAGAGCGAGGATGCGCCGTTCACGATCAAAACAGACCCGCAGTTCGTGAGCGACATCCCGGGAGGCACCGCACGGGATGCTACCTTCAACGTGAAGGTGGCTGATTCCGCAAAACCCGGCACCTATACCCTGCCGCTCGAGGTGACCTATACCTACCTGCGAGAGGCGGAAGAGTACGGGTCAGACACCCTCCGTTACTACTACCAGAAGAAGACCGAGGTCCTTCCGCTGACCGTGCGGGTTACGCCCGACCTCCGCATTGAGGTTCTGGATGTGCGGTCTGAGTCGTTGAACGTCGGCACTGAAGGCTACGTCTACATGACCCTCAAGAACATCGGACACGACACGGGAAACAAGGCCGTCGCTAAGGTTGTCAGAAACGGCGCGAGCCCACTCATCCCCACCGACAGCAGCGCCTACATCGGGACGTTTAGGCCTGGCGAGACGGTGGATGTGAAGTTCAAGGTTTCTGTCTCGGACAACGCCGAGCCCCAGTCGTACCCGCTAGATGTCGTGGTCACTTACGAGGATTACGAGGAGAAGACAGTGACCACCAAGGCGGTAACGATCGGCCTCCCCACCGGCGGGAAGATCGACTTCGATGTTGTCTCTCCACCGGCAACGCTCTATCCAGGGGGTAAGAGCATCCTCGAGGTTGTCTACAAGAATACCGGAGCGGCGAAGGTCTACAACGCCCAGGCCCGGATCAGCGCTGTCGACCCCTTCACCAGCAACGACGATACCGCCTACCTCGGCGACCTTGCCCCCGGCGAGACTGCTACTGCGAGATTTGAAGTGAGCATCGACTCTGACGCTACCCTGAAGGAGTACGGGATCGATTCCGAGATCCGCTACCGCGACGACCTCGACAACAGCAAGATCTCAGATACCATGAAGGTGAGAGTGATTCTCGAGAAGAAACCGGGTGCTCTATTCACCAATCCGATCTTCCTCACCATTGTTGTAGTTATCATCGCTGGGGCCGCGTATTATATACTCGTGCATCGCAAGAAAGAGTGATGGAGATTTACTGGGACGGGCCTAAACCGGAGGCACGGGTAAGGACGATTGAGGAGATGCGGGATGTCCTCGCGGATCCAGGTTGCACCTCCGATCAGCCCCTCTATTTTATGTACCGAGACCTGGCGAAGAGTGATGACGACCGGCGGTGGCTCCACGAACACTGTGTCAGGTACGACATAACCGTTATCCCTCCCCAGACTCTCTGCGGGGAGTATGTCAAGACAAAGGGGCATTACCATACCCTCAATCCGGTGGGGGTGCCCTATCCCGAGATCTACGAGGTGCTCGCCGGGACCGGGCACTACCTGCTCCAGACCCGGGATGCCGACGACGTGGTGATGGTCGTGGGCTCTGCGGGCGACAAGATCCTGATCCCACCGGGGTACGGTCATGTGACGATCAATCCGGCCGGGATGGACCTTGTGATGGCAAACCTCGTCTCGAAAGAATTCTCCAGTAACTATGGTCCCTATGTAGAGAGGCAGGGCGCCGCCTACTATGAGATGGAAGGCGGGGCGCTGGTGAAGAACCCTCGATACCCCGACGCCCCGCCGGTGCGCTACTGCAACCCGGTGGAGATCCCGGAACTCGGCATCGAGAAAGGGATTGGGCTCTATGACCTCATCGGGCGGCCTCGCTCCGTCGCGTTCCTCAACCATCCGGAGCAGTTCATGGAGATCTTCGCCGACGTGGCCGGCGGCTGCCTGCCGATGCGGTAAAGGGGGTGGGTGCCTGTTAACTGACAGGACCTCCAGATCCCCTGCCTGTCCCGGGGATCTGGACGTTTCCTGCTGCCACATACCCTCTTTACGTATAAAACGCGCAGAATGTCCGACGAGAGAAGGGGGAGCAGTCACAAACAGTCCTGCCGGAAGAGGGCCGGCCCGCGTGCGGGAGACATCCGCGTCAGTCTTTGATGAGCGGGTAGTTCGCGGCCTCCCAGGCGATAGTGCCGCCAAGCAGGTTCGTGACGTCCTGAAAACCATGTTTCTGCAGGATGCTTGCCGCCAGGCTTCCTTTGAATCCGGCATCGCAGTAGACGACGATCTGTTTATCCTCGGGGATCTCGTTCAGGTGCTCCTCGAGGTGCCCGACATAGATGTGGTGAGAACCGCGGATGTGCCCTTTCTCATTCCAGTGATTGATATTCCGCACATCGAGGATGGAGATCGATGGATCGTCCAAGTGCTCCATAAGGTCGCCGGGCGACCAGATCCCGGTCCTTTCAATCCGCTCACCCTGCTTGAACCAGGCCGGAAACCCGCCGGCGAGATACCCTGCAATGTTGTCGTAGCCGAGTCGCACAAAGTGGCGCACCACGTGGTCAAGGCTCAGGTTGAAGTCGTCGACCAGAGTGATAGGATCCTCGTAGTTCAGGAAGTAGCCCATAAAGAGAGGGAGGCCGGCCCGCCAGATGTTGATGCTTCCTGGGATATGTCCGCCGGCGAAACTCGTTGGTGACCGAATATCAACGATCTGCGCCTTCTGGTCTGCGAGAGGTCGGATTTCGCGTGCTGATGCGGCCTGAAGATGAGGCAGGTTGTAGAGCAGGGGCGGGCCAGACCTGTTGAGTTCCCGCATCTTTGCAAAGTATGGCGGCTCATAGAGCCGTTCGTTCATCTTATACTCAACGAACTCTTCTTTCTCCAGGGAGAGCAACGGATTTGTCGCCGCCTCAAACCCGATGGTCGTGTGCTCCTGGTCACTGATCTTCCCGCCGCAGATCGAACCTGCGCCGTGGGCAGGGCAGACGATAACGCCGTCGCCGAGGGGCAGGATCTTTTCGTGCAGGCTCGCATACAGCATCTCCACCAGCTCCTGCCGTCGGTCCTCGCCGGCAAGGTCGGTCCTCCCGACCTCCCCTGCGAAGAGCGCATCCCCGGTGAAGATCATCTGTGGATCGTCAGAGACCGACCGGTCGCGCAGCACGAGCGATATGCTCTCCGGGGTGTGGCCAGGTGTCTCCAGCACCTCAAGTTCGATCGACCCGAGACTGAACGTCTCTCCTTCCCTGACACCGGTGCCGAATTCAAACTCCTCCCGTGTCCCGTGGAGGATCTCTGCTCCGGTTGGTCGGGCAAGTTCCCGGGAACCGCTGACGTAATCCTCGTTTTTATGCGTTTCAAAGATCTTCGTAATCTTCATGTTCCAGGCTTCGGCGAGCTTTGTGTAGACCTGACAGTCGCGCCTTGGATCGATGACTGCTACCTCTCCACCCGCCCCGATGATGTATGAATTATGAGCAAGGATG
>LFRN01000008.1:0-1756 GCA_001512375.1 Candidatus Methanoculleus thermohydrogenotrophicum
GATGTCATGATGGTTCAGATCAATGGGAGGCGGTGCGCTATCCCCATCAGCAACGTCGTCGAGGTGGCACTGGCCAGGCCGGAAGCGGTCCACTGGATCGGCGATCTCGAGACGATCCTGCTCCGCGACGAGATCCTTCCCATGTACCGATTGGAAGATATGTTTGGCCGGGCGCAGAAGGGCGATACGCTTGTTGTGCTGCAGAACGGCGGCAAGAAATGTTGTATCGTCGTTGATACTGTGGATGGCCAACAGGAAGTGGTGGTGAAACCGCTCTCCAGGCTTGCCGGCAGTTGCCGCGGAATCAGCGGGATCACCATCCCGGGAGACGGCGAGGTTGTGCCGGTTCTTGATGTAAACACGATTGTGTAGGTGAAAATTCTATGGAACTTGACCCGATTCAGACTGATGCGCTGATGGAACTTGGAAACATCGGTGCGGCACACGCGGCGACAAGCCTCTCGCAGATGCTGATGAGCCCGATTGAGATGACGGTGCCGGAGGTGCAGGCTATCGACATCGCTGAGATGCACAACTACATAGGCAGCGAGATATCAGCCATTGTCGTCTTCCAGATCCAGGGAGAGATCGCGGATGGTGGGTATATCATCGTCAGCATGCCCCAGGAGACCATCATCCGGCTGACAAACCAGATGCTCGGCACTCCAGATGACGACCGCGAGATCAACGAGATGGACCAGAGCGCCGCGATCGAGATCGGGAACATTATGATATCGGCGTTTCTTGATGCGACCGCCGAACTCCTGGAGATCGTTATGTTGCCATCCCCCCCGGCGCTGGCCATCGATATGGCACATGCCGCCTTCGAGTCCATCATAGCGCAGATGGCCGGCGACGTGAATGATGTACTGATCTTCACCACCGAGCTTGCCAGCGAGGCGCCACCCGTCTATGGGAGTATCTACATGCTCCCGAAACCCGAACTCATGCAGCAGTTGTTCACCATGTTAGAACGTCTGATGGCACCATTCATCTGAACAACCGCCGGGATGGCCATGGAAGACGATTTTTTCGGTGAGGAGAATGCTGTTATCCTCGGTTTGGGCGAGCTCCGGGTCGGGACGTGTCCGATGGGAACGATCGGGCTTGGCTCCTGCATCGCGCTCGTCCTGCACGATCAGAGGCATGCACTCGGCGGACTTGCCCACATCATGCTCCCTGAGAGCCGCGGGAACACCGACCGTCCCGGTAAATTCGCTGATACCGCCACAACCTCCCTCCTCCAGGAGATGGAGAGACTCGGGAGCACAACATCCACGATCGTCGCAAATGTCATCGGCGGTGCGAGCATGTTCAGTTATTCAGCAAACTCCCTGAACATCGGGGAGAGAAACACTGTTGCGGTGAAGGACCTGCTCGATGACCTGGGCATCAGGATCGCGCACGAAGAGACCGGCGGGAGAGTTGGCCGGTCAGTATATTACTGGCCTGAGAAGAAAGGCCGCCTGATCATCAAGAGGGCAGACGGGACATGTACCGAGCTCTGATGGCTTCCGCTCTTCTGGCATTTCTCCTCACTCCTCTGTTATCAGCCATCTACGTCGACGTTCCCGACTACGAGACCGGTATCGCATCCGCCGGGGTGAAGGATGCGATCAACGGCCGTTTTGGGGATGTCATCTTCGCGACCGATAGCGGCATTTCCATATACATGGCAAACGGAACCTGGTACTCGGTCAATGCAAGGCACCCGGGGGAGACGGCCTATGGCATGCTTGCACCGCTTAATGTCATG
>LFRN01000008.1:1794-2790 GCA_001512375.1 Candidatus Methanoculleus thermohydrogenotrophicum
CATCCAGGACCAGCAGTTCCTCAAGAACCTTAATATCAACTGCATGGTGCGATGGGGAGACGAGATCTGGGTTGCCACCGGGCGGGCAGGCCTTCACCGTTACCATGATGGGGACTGGACGTGGTACAAGCCGCTCGGGCCAGAGAACCTCGGATGTTATAGCATCGTGAGCATGGCAGTCGATGCCGCGAGCGGTGCGCTCGTTATCGGGTCGGATCGCGACGGCATCTGGGTCCTCAGGGACAGGATCGGGGAGGTCCGGTTCGAGCCGGTGCTCTACACGAAAGACAGGGATTTTGACATACCTTCCGGTATCGCGGCCGATGCTTCTGGAAATATCTATGTGGCAGACTCAGGGAATTATTGCATCCAGAAGTTCGATAGTTCCGGGAATCTCCTCGCAACGTGGGGAGGGCGATACGGCGGGTTTTCTTCTGTGGATGATATTGCGGCTGATGCTTCCGGTAACATCTACGCAGTAGATAGACGCAATCACTGCATCCAGAAGTTCGATGGTTCCGGGAAATTCCTCACGACGTGGGGAACACGGGGGACCGGGGATGGCGAGTTCCGATGTCCGGCTGGCATCGCTGTCAACGCTGCTGGCGACGTCTATGTGACGGACTCGGGGAACCATCGCATCCAGAAGTTT
Source organism: Candidatus Methanoculleus thermohydrogenotrophicum (assembly GCA_001512375.1). GTDB lineage: Archaea > Halobacteriota > Methanomicrobia > Methanomicrobiales > Methanoculleaceae > Methanoculleus > Methanoculleus thermohydrogenotrophicum. The sequence goes on from LFRN01000008.1 coordinate 2,447, forward strand.
GATAGTTCCGGGAAGTTCCTCACGACGTGGGGGTCACAGGGTTCCGGCAATGGTGAGTTCCAGTCGCCAGAAGGTATCGCCATTGACGCTTCCGGCAATATCTACGTGGCAGACTCAGGGAACCATCGCATCCAGAAGTTCGATGGTTCCGGCAGATATCTCATGAAATGGGGATCATGGGGCAGAGGCAAGGGGGACTTCCAGTGGCCGGTTGGCATTGCAGCTGACGTTTCCGGCAATGTCTATGTGTTCGATCGGGACCGTATCCAGAAGTTCGATGGTTCCGGCAGATTCCTCACGACGTGGGGAACACGGGGGACCGAGGCTGTCTCTTATACACATCT
>LFRN01000039.1 GCA_001512375.1 Candidatus Methanoculleus thermohydrogenotrophicum
GTGGGGGCGCAGTCACGCGGCGTGAAAAAGTAGTACATCGATTCCAAATTAACAGACTCTACCGGGCCTTCGTCCCCTCCCCCACGGAGCGCTCCCATCCGTCCCCCCACCCTGCCCGCGCTCCTCCCCCCCGCCCCTACCGGGGGGGCAGTACCCGGGCGTATATCCGGTGGAAAGCCGTCCTCCAGGATGCAAACCCCTGGATAGTGTGAAAAAGGTCGATACTCTCCTCCGTTGAGAGTGCCGGTAATTGAGAATCATTGCAGTAGTGGATCACTTCACCCTGTCTTGCAGACCCGGGTGCGGATCTCGCCGGCCGCACGCCCGGGCCGGGGACGGGAGTGGGAGGTCCGTCTCAGATACGACCCCGACGAGGTTGTCACCGCCTGCAAGAGTCCGGACCGATCAGAATAAATTATTTCTGGAATTCGGCCCCTGATCGGAATTCCTTTCAGATCCGCCTGTAAATCCTCGTGAAGTAACGTGTATGTAGGACCTGTTTCCTTTTCCGGAGCTATTGGCTCAGCTTTTAAGCTAACGGCGCTCGAGAATGGTGTATGCGCCGGGCAGAGTCCTGGTGCGTGAAGAATAATAGATCCATGCAGCCAGAACCAGACAAAAGAACCCGGAACAGCAGTTATCCGGCAGACCGGAGAGACAAAGCGGCGGCCTGGGTCAAGAATGCCACCACGCGCTCCGCCAGGCCGCCAGAATCATATCTGATGTCTGAGGAGATAAATATCCCGCCAGCGCCGCCATCCCTGAAGTGAGACTACGAAGGGTGAGACCCGGAGGATGCTTGAGATCCTCGCCCTCCGACCGCGGGATGATGGCCGAGGTCGGGGCGCTCGAATGGGTCATCGAGTTCCTCAACACCGACTCCGGGGCCACGGGGATCCATCCATCTCACCCCGAATACCGTGAACCCCGCGCTCCTCGCCCGGTGGGCAAACCAGATCAAGATGCGTCCTGGCCGGAGAGACGCCACCACGGCTGACGCCGATGTTCCTGCAGCGACGCTGATCCACACCTTCTGATACCAACCGTGCTGAGCGGATCTGTGTCTCCTGAAGAAGGGGGCGCGCCATTCACCCCCTTGCGGAAGGACCCCCTCTTGCTCGATGCCCTCCGCTCAAGGCCCCACAGAGGCAAAACCCTCTATTTTCGTGCGATCGTGATATAACCGCTGTGAGCGACCCGGGTCGACGGGCGGGTCCCCCTGTTCGAACGTGTCAGTTCCCGCTCCATACACTCATAACAGTGGACTTCCCGGAAGAGTGCCCCTGCGGTATCGAGAGTGACAAACGTATGCTCGAGAAACGGGGTATAACAGGAGAGGTAACCGCCCGGTCGGAGGAGCGAGAAGGCGTGTTCGATGTGTGCCGGTGTTATCGCAAGGTCCAGGTGTACGACGTCGAACTCACCGGTCGCCTCAAGCATATCGGCCGCGATCACCTCGACGTTCTCGAGGCGGGCATCCCTGATATTCCTTGCCGCGAGCCGGGCAAACTCCGGACGCACCTCATAGGTCTTCACCTCGCGGGCTATGTTCCCGAAGTAGATCGCGGCAACACCGCTCCCGGTCCCGGCGTCGAGAACCACATCGCTGCGGTTCATCCCCGTGTAGGCGATCACGATCCCGATATCCTTCGGGAGCATCGGGGCTCCGCTCCTTCTTGCGTGAACAAAAAAGTCGGTTGGCCGGGGGCGCAGCACAGTGAACGGGGCGTCGAGATGCGTCCTGATCTCGTCTCCCGGGTTCATACCTGCGAGCGCACCGAGATCGATCACCCCCCGGTCGGTGGAGAACTGTCCTTCACCCGCCCTCACAAGGTACTCGCGCTTCTCACCTACGAGCAGGACCCCTTCGCCATCCTCGATCATTGCTGTGTGAGTTTCAGGATTGCTTCGGCGATATCGCCACGGGTCTCGATGAGCATCTGCCGGGCAACCTCATCGGTAGCACCGGTCTGGGACGTGACGAGGGCGACGTCCTCATCGGGGATCTCCGGAACCGCCTCCTCAAACCGGGCCTCCCCGCTGATCTGGTAGGTGGTGACCCCCTGCATGGTGGTCGCGACGACCTGGGCGTCGTCAAAGACATAGTTCCCCGCAGGTGTGTAGATCACTACCTTCTCCACGCCCTCGATCTCCTCCATCTCCATGCCCATCTGTTTCATCATCTGTTTCATCTTTCTCGGGTTTATCTTTCCTGGAAACATTCCATCCCTCTCCCCTGTCGTACTTTTACCGCTACACCGTAATTAAATGCCAGCATCTCCCGGCCCGAGAGCAGGGCTGCACCGGTGGCAAGGAGCATGTCGTCGCCGGTCACCACCAGCACCTCATCTCCGGCGCGGATGCCGGCGTCGGCAGCGACGACGTGCTTTGCCATGGCGTTCTTCCCATCTGCGATGAACGGGGCCACATCCTCCTGCACCGCCACCCGGTAAGCCGGTGGGGCAAGCTTTTTCAGGAGACGCGCCCCTCCGGCGATCCCGAGGGTCAGGCGGCCGTCCTGTGCCCTGACGGTGGCAAGTCTCTCCTCCCTGAGCCGTACCTGGCGGATGCGTCCTGTCGAGGAGAGCTGGAAGGTGCACTCATCAGGAAAAAGAGCCTCTCCTGACCCGGCGCCGAACTGGTAGTCAGCGATCGTCCTGATCCGCCGGAGCAGACTGTCTTTCGAGTATCCGGTTGACATTATCAACAAACTCCTCTTCCCTATCCTGGGGAATGAACGCCCCGGCCGCGATCCGGTGCCCGCCGCCTGCACCGCCCACCTCTGCCGATGCCTCGACGAGCGCTTCCTGGAGGTCGACGCCCCGAGCGAGCGCCCACTGATTGGTGCGCATCGAGATCTTGGTGATCTCTGGTTCGTCCACCATTGCGCTCAGCACCATGATCGGTTTTCTCCAATCCAGTTTGGAGAGAGCCATGCCAGCCCCGATCCCGACGATGGTGTCCGGAAATCGGTCGCCGGTGTGGATGTACTGCAGGTGCGAGAGTTCGGTCACCCCGGTCTCAAGGATGTACTGGAGCAGGTCGCGGATAACCGAGCGGTGGTGTGCGAGCATGTACTCGGCCTCGCGGTAAGCGTCTCCGCGCTCCCCGCGGCAGATGCGGCCTCCTACCTTTGGCTTTGCCCAGCGGCCGCAGGCGTTAAGCAGGGTGGCGTATTCGGATGCGTTCCGGAGCGGCGTCCGTTCAGGCTCATCGGGGAAGATATAGGTCTCGCCGAGGAGGCGATCGATCTCCCTCCCGTGGGCGATGAGCTGCTGGGCGAGGGCACTGATGATCGTCCGTTTGTCATCGAACGGGAGCTCCTCCCAGACGAGCCAGCCGCCCCGCGGGTTCTTTAACTCAACACCGAGCCTCTCGAGGAACTGAAGTGCCGCGTTTGTGTTGTTTGAGATCCCGTCAATATAGGGGTCATCACTGTAGCCAAGGCAGACGTGGACGGGGCGGGTGGATATCCCATAGCAGTTCAGGTCCCGTTCCCGGACGATGATGTTGCCGTACTCCACGCCGTCCTGGACGATCTCGCGCGCCGGGCCGACCAGCCCGCAGTTCTCACGGGCCATCATGTCCCCGACATTCCCGACCACTGCGATTTTAGCAAGATCGATGCTGGTAGGGTCGATCGTCTTTGCGACCAGGTATGCGACGCCGGCCGCACTCATATGGGTGATGCCGTGGTCCAGGCAGTTGACCTGGGGGTAGGCCGTGCCACAGGGCTGGCTGACGTGGTGGTCGAGGATCAGGACCTCATCTGCGGATAGACCGTGCTCCTCGAGGAGACTCTGCTGGCCGGCTCCCAGATCAGTAAAGAGCTTTAAGGAGTCATCTTTCGGGACGTGGCGCATCGCCATCGGCTCGAGCTGGCGGACGAAGACGGAACTGACCCGTCTGCCCTCACGGGCGAGCACCTGCGCAAGGATCGACTCGGTGCTGATACCGTCAGCGTCGATGTGGGAGATGATCGTCACCGACTCCGCTTCGCAGATTATATCTGCCGCTCTCTGCAGATCGCGTTTGAGGGCCATCTCCATAGTAGTGCGTCGCGGGTATCAATAAACCCATGTGAGGAGAGGGGGCACGCGTTGTGGGGAGAGGTCCAGGATACCCGGTACATCGATTGCGAAGTATCAGACTCTCTCAAACCTCTGCTCCGGTTCTAGTGTTTATCCCCGGAGAGTGGACCGTGGTGGAGACCGGGGAGGGGCCCGCGCACTCCATTCAAAAGGTATCTATGAAAAGAACACCATAGCACCATCAGACACAATTCCGGAAGGGTAACTGATGACAGGCAGGATGCAGGAGTTTCTTGAGAGCGGCGTGATCAGCGCCGAACGGATGCGAGCGATCGAGCAGAACGCCATTGCACTGGGCCACTCATCGCTCCGGATGATGGAGAGCGCCGGGCAGGCGCTTGCGAACGTTATCCTGTCGTATAACCCCTCCCGCGTCCTCATTCTCTGCGGGAAAGGAAACAACGGCGGCGACGGGATGGTAGCAGCCCGCTACCTCCAGCACCTCGATGCGGTCGACGTCATCTATCCTGATGGTGGCGGTCCAATGACCCCGGAGACCACCGTCCAGGCATCGCTCCTTAAGCACTGCTCCGTCACTCTCCACCCGATCAGGTGCGCCGCTGATATCGAGCCACTCTCTCGCCTCTTTGACGCGGCAGAGATCATCGTTGATGCAATGCTTGGGACCGGAGCCTCGGGCGCGGCACGGGAGCCACTTGCAACCCTTGTTTCTCGGGCAAACGCAAGCGCCGCACCGATCGTCGCCGTTGACATCCCCACCCCTGGAACCAGGGCCGCGCGGATCGTGTCGTTCCACCGGCCAAAACTCGAGGGCGCGGACGTCGTGGATATCGGCATCCCGCTCGATGCGGAGATCTACACCGGTCCCGGCGATCTCGTCTTCCTTCCAGCCAGAGCACCAGGAGCCCACAAAGGAGCCGGTGGTGAGGTTCTGGTGATCGGTGGCGGGCCCTACCAGGGGGCGCCCTACATCGCGGCCATGGGGGCGCTCCGCGCCGGCGCCGATATTGTGCGGATCGCCTCCCCCGCATACATCCCCATGCCAGACCTGATCTACGAGCGCCTGGAGGGGGATGTGATCACGAAAGACCACCTGGAGACGATCCTCAGGCTTGTCGAGCGAGCAGACGTCGTCATCTGCGGAATGGGGCTTGGGAGAGCAAGCCACGATGTTGTGCTTGCCGTTGCTGAGGCAGCAGAGAAGGCGGTCTTCGATGCCGATGCGCTCGTCCATCCCCTGCCGGTGGCGAAGGAGACGATCTACACTCCACACGCGGGTGAGTTCGCCCGGATGACCGGAGTGGAACCCGCAGCCGACCTCGTGGCGCGCGCCCGGAGCGTTAAAGCCGCCGCGACAGCGGGGACTATCCTCCTCAAAGGCCCGGTCGACGTCGTCTCCGATGGGAAGCGGGTCAGATTCAACCGGACAGGAACCGCCGCCATGACCACGGGGGGGACGGGCGACCTCCTCGCCGGTGTGGCCGGCGCCCTCTTCTGCCACCTGCCGGCGTTCGAAGCTGCCTGTATCGCCGCCTACGCAAGCGGCAGGGCCGGTATGCGGGCCGCAGAGGAGAGGGGGTGCGGTATGCTCGCCACCGATGTACTGGATTTCATCCCGCGGGAACTCTTTGGCCGGAGAGCACCCGGGTAGTGGACCATTCCGCTTAATATTTCAGGTACACCATAGCCCCACGCAGAAGTGCGCGAAGAACGCGAAGCGGTATGAGATTGGTAGATGCAATCGATCTCAGTAGCCTGCCCGAAGAGACCCTCTTTTATTCCCGGAGAGACAGAAGTTCTCCTGCGATATCCATGAGCAGGTCCGGTAAACAGAGTGAGAGGCCGGTCTTCACCCACATCGAGAACGACCGCGCGCAGATGGTGGACATCTCGGCCAAGACCGAGGTCCCCCGCGAAGCGGTTGCAAGCGGCAGAATCTACCTCCGCAACGAGACACTCCAGGCTATCAGGGAAGGAACCCTGGTCAAGGGCAACGTGCTCGCGACCGCACGGGTGGCGGCCACCCTCGCGGTGAAAGATACGCCGCGCATCATCCCCATGTGTCACCCCATACCACTTGCGGCCATCACCATCGAGTTCGAGGAGGGGGACGGCTACATCGAGGCGACCGCCCGCGTCAAATCCTACGGGAAGACAGGTGTCGAGATGGAAGCACTCACCGGTGTCTCTGTCGCCCTTCTCACCGTCTGGGATATGGTTAAATCAGCAGAAAAGGACGAGAACGGACAGTACCCCGTCACCAGGATCGATGCCGTCCGCGTCGTGGAGAAGCGGAAAGGCGCCTAGTACGTCGATTCCGGGTTACCGGATTTTTCCCGCACGGTGAACCGTGAGGGGCATCACGCCCAGGGACGGGGGATCCCGCCATACGCGCTGATGTTGGATATGGAGATTCGCCGGGGCAACGCTCAATTCGGAAGACGAAGGCCAACCTGAGGTACTCCTGGCTGGCCTGCGGTCAGTGGTCCCCTCCCTCGGAAAACGGTCTTGATCCCGGTCAGGGAGCACGCGACGAGGAGACGAGCGATTCGCTCCGGGCGGAGACCCTGCGCTGCACCCGGGCAGGGTTTTTTCCTGGTACCACCACACACTGCCCCCCGTCCCGGAGGGCGGGAGATCGTGGGCCTTGCCCTGCGCAGTGAGAGGGCGCGCCCCCCGTCCCCACCGCGGTCAGCTGCCATATCGGTGAGGCGGGGTAACAGTCTGGATCCGTCATCTGGCACCGTGCTTTGCCAGAGCGCATGGAAACAGTGTCGCCCGGGCGAATGGTTACTCGCCCCGGCGGCTGCTCTGTATACCCATACCAG
>LFRN01000168.1:0-676 GCA_001512375.1 Candidatus Methanoculleus thermohydrogenotrophicum
TGCAAGGTGGAGGTGAACCATGAACATCATAAAGGTCGTAGGGCTCGCGGTCGTGCTCCTGCTTGCAGCAGGTGTCTGCGGAACCGCAGCCGCGGAGCAGGTAGACATCAATGAGATCGGTGACGTCACAACCGGTGAGATGGTCACTATATCAGGGACGACAAACATCGCGCCCGGCAACCGCCTGGCCGTCACGGTGACGCCGATCGGCTTTGCGCCAACGAACAAGTCCGCACCGGGGGGGGCGGCAGGCACCTCGGGGACGGCCGTCGTGCAGAAGGGGAACGCCACTGCGAATACCTGGGCATTTGAGGCCGATACCACCGGGTTTGAGCCAGGCGAGTACACCGTGATCGTGGAGTGGGTCGAGGGGGATGCTACCGCGAGCACAAAATTCACGGTCAGCGAAGCGGCACTCGCCATGCCGACGGCGACGACGGCACCACCATCGACAACCAGACCGGCAACGACAACAGCGCCGGCGAGATCCCCCACCCCGACCGCAGCGGCACCCGCCATGCCGCTGGCGGTGGCCATGGCAGCCTGCGCTCTCGCCGGGTACCTGCGGAGGCGGTAGTGGAGCATTTCACCTTATGTTGTGGATCCTGGTGCTTGAGACGGGTGGTCTGTCGCACGCAAAACAATGTTGCACATGAGACGTACATGAGGCTGAAGC
>LFRN01000168.1:688-1535 GCA_001512375.1 Candidatus Methanoculleus thermohydrogenotrophicum
AGAACCCAGAAGGGTGAATTACTTAAGGATGGGACATGGTGCGAAATTATATCAACAGAATTGGCATATGAGATATCATGACATCAGGCAGGATCCGCAGGCGACGCCGCCTCCCCATCTTCCTCGCGCTCTGTATCCTCACCCTCTGCGTGGGGCAGGTAGGGGCCCGAGGCCCAACTATCAGTGATATCCAGCCCTATGACACAATCTTCGTCTACGAAGAAGGGCTGAACCTCACGCAACTCCGCAAAGCGACCACAGAGAACCCGATCACGGCGCTCCGGAAGTACCAGGACGACAACCCCGAAAAAACGCTCATAAAGAGTATCCCCGTCGCTGACGACACTAACTTTGAGGTGCTGGACCTGCTCGTAGGAGGGGATTATGGGACCTACTACGCCTACAATCCGGTGGACGGTGTAACAAAACCGGTGATAATCAGGGAGCCGAAGATATACCTCGATGTGGTGCTCGCAAGCCCCCACCACAATGAACGCCTGGAAGGGCTCTCTGTCTCTAAAAACACCAGGATAGCGTTCAAGATAGCGTGCCCCGACGTCGGGGCCTTCTACACCGCCGGAGGAGTCTACCCGGCGACGATCGATATCGTGGTGACCCATCCGGGCGGCGCAGAGACCACCGTCATCGGCGGACGAAACCTCGCCGGACTCAATGTGAGTTCAACCCAGTTCTACACCGACGACCCCGGCAGGCCTGGTCCGATACCGCTCTCAGACCTCCGCGAGACGGGGGTCTACACGGTCAGAGCCGAATGGCGTGAACCGCCATCGTTCGACGCTTACGCCCCCGATTCCGAACCAGTGACGTTCACGGTTGAAAAACGTGT
>LFRN01000030.1 GCA_001512375.1 Candidatus Methanoculleus thermohydrogenotrophicum
GTGGCAAGCACCTCAGGAACAGCCGGGTTCAATTGCAGCATGTCCCCGTAGAGCCCCGCGTCTTGGGCGAGGAGCCTTCCTACGAGCCCCATCTCGATCCGGTAGATGGGGCTTGTGAACGCTAGAGTCTCACTCACGTCGGTGCCGGTCCGGCGGATGGCTTCCGCCTTCGCAAGCGTCCCGAAGTGGGTGAGCCCCTGGACCACCGCCATCATCCGGTCGTGGTCTTCGGGTGTCGAGAGGGTGATCACCGCCCCCTGGCCGCGGAAGATCGAGAGCAGCTCCTCGAGGGTCGTGAGGCAGCACCTGGCCGGGGTGGCGACGATCGTCTGGCCCCTGAGCGATACCGCGCCCGGCCCGAACATCGGGTGGAGCCCGATCACCTCGGCGCGGGAGGCAAGCATCGCCCGGACCGGTTCGACCTTGAGGGAGGTGAGGTCGCAGAAGATCTGCTCTTCAGAGAGCAGTGGGGCGACCTCCCGAATAACCCCGACAGTGGCGCGGATCGGCACTGAGACCATGACAAGGTCAGCCATCTCCGCAACATCCTGGTTGGTGCGGGGGGTCTTTGTCCCTGAGACGACCACCTCCCACCCCGCCTCTTCGAAGACCCCGGCGAAGAACCGTCCCATCTGCCCGGTGCCGCCGATGATGCCTGCAAGCATCGCTGTCACTTCTCCAGGATGGTCTCGGCGACAGCAACACCGAAGTGCCGCCCTCCCTCCGCGACGCTCCCGAGCACCCGGTCGCCCACCGCAAGATCGACGACCGATACCGGTCTGCCGTCCTCCGCAACGAGCCTGATTGTCTCTGCGTTCTGGAGGACCAGGCTCACCCTCGCATCACCCGCCTTTGCCTCGACGAGGAGAAGCGGACGGCGCTCGATCTTCACCCTGCCGACGACCGCCTCATGGGTCGCGCCGGTATGCTCGGCGATGAGCACCCGGTCGCCCACCGAGAGGTCAGTGAGGTAGGCGGTCTTCCCGTCCGGGAGGAGGGTATAGGCGTGCACCGCTCCGGCGTTCACCCTGAACGGACGTGGGGCCACGTAGGGGTTCTCCAGGGTCTCAGGGTGCACCAGCAGGAACGCCGAGGAGGTGTTCCCGACGAGCATCCCTTCACCGTCGGCGAG
>LFRN01000131.1:0-24268 GCA_001512375.1 Candidatus Methanoculleus thermohydrogenotrophicum
AGGTGCGGGATACCGGCCCCGGCGAGACTCACCCCCGAATCTAAGGTCTGTTCTAAGCCAAACGCAACGCATCAGTTGCGGTTCGGCCAGGTACGACAACCCGGGCGCGGTGATAGAGAAAACAGCTCCGCGAAATGCCGGAAAAAAGATACACCCATGCGATAGCCGGGAATCGAACCCGGGCTAGAGGCTTGGGAAGCCCCTGTCCTACCGCTAGACTACTATCGCTCCGGTACCATCATATGTTGATCCCCGAGATGATAAACATTCGGCTCGTCTCCCTGTGAGATAGCGCGGGCAGAACCACCGTTATGGCTGCCCCATGCACGGGCCCCTCTTCTTGCAACGTTCCACAAACCGTCCTCGAACGTTTGAGCCCGCACACCTCCCCGATACCCTTAAGATACATCCCGGAGAACATGTTGCAGCACATTATGTGCTGGCTATGGTAAGTCCGACGTGCTCCCACGCACTGCCCGCGAGGGCTCGGGATTACAGAGAATAGTCAGTCAAAGGACTCTTTTCTGGACTTAACATAGTGTATCTAACGGAGGTGTATAAATGGCAAGAATGTACGCTCGGCGTCGTGGAACCAGCGGTTCCGTCCGACCCTACCGGAAGGAAGCACCCGAGTGGTCCAACACGGACGCGGCGGAGATAGAGAAGATCATCATTGGACTCCGCAAGGACGGCATGTCGAGCAGCCAGATCGGCCTTGTGCTGCGGGACAAATACGGCGTCCCTGACGTCAAGCTCGCCACTGGCAAACGCGTGAATCAGATCCTTCGCGAGAACGACCTTGAATCTGAGATCCCCGAAGACCTGCGGAACCTGATGCAGAAAGCGCTCAGGCTGAGGAAACACCTCGCTGAGAACAAGAAGGACGTTCATAACGCCCGGCAGCTCCAGATCACTGAATCCAAGGTGCGCAGGCTCGCCAGGTACTACGTAAAGTCCGGGAAAATGCCGAAAGGCTGGACCTACAAACCGGAGGCTGCGGAGATCCTGCTCTCCCGCTGATGAGATGACCCATGTCGCTTGACGCCGCTGCTGCAAGCCTCGCCGACCACCTGCTCGAGCAGGAGTTTGTGGAGGTGCTGGCGCACCATGATGCCGACGGCATAGCCGCGGCATCCATCCTCTGCCACGCCATGTTCCGCGCGGGCGGGCGGTTCCGGCTGAGGATTCGCTCAAGCATCACCACAGCAGACGTTCCTCGCAACAGCAGCGTGCTCCTCTGCGACTTCGGGTCAGCGCTCCCTGACCTCCCGGATGATGTGATGGTGGTGGACCACCACCTGCCTCACTTCGAAGGGGACTATCACGTCAACCCGCGCCTTGCGGGCATCGACGGCGACCGGAACCTCTCGGCTGCCGGTGCGGCATACTTCGTCGCGCGGCGTATGGGGGACAACCGGGACCTCGCGGGGCTTGCGCTCCTTGGCATTCTCGGGGACCGCCAGGAACTCGAGGGGCCGAACCGCGATATATCCAACGAAGGCATTGCAAACGGGTTCATCACACCCCGACGCGGTCTCCGCCTCCCGGGGAGAGGACTCGTCGAGCAGCTCGCGCTCGCCGTAAACCCCTATCTTCCCGGTCTCTCAGGCGAGCGTGACGCCGTCCGGGCGCTGGTCACGCAGGTCACCGATGAGGACGACGTGGACTGCGAGTCCCTCCTCTCCCGGATCGTCCTTGCGGCTGCCCCGGAAGCATCACTCTCCGCGATCTACGGGATCTGGGGTACCACCTACAACCTCGGCAGAGAGGTCATCGACGAGGCCGCGAACCTTGCCGCCGTCGTTGACGCCTGCGGTAAGGCGGGGTCCGGGGATATCGGTGCATCGCTCTGCCTCCGCTCGACTTACGGGCTGCAGGAGGCCTGGGAGATCACCATCCGCTACCGGCAGGCGGTCATCACCGGCATCCACGGGGCACGCCGTCTGGACGATAGGATCGCCCTCTTTGAGGTGACCGACGGATCGGTGACGAGCGATGTCGCGGACGCGCTCGCAAACGACCTCGTTCAGGACGGCCCTGTCTTCGTCATCGGGCAGAGGGGAGACCACTACTCCGTATCGGCACGCTGCCCGCCTGGCGTCGACCTCGACCTCGAGGCGCTGATGCGAACGATCGCGGAAACCTGCGGAGGCCGGGGCGGTGGACACCACCGGAGGGCCGGCGCCCTGGTCGGGATCGACCAGGTGGATCGGTTCAGACAGGAGCTCCTAGAGGCGGTTCCCGCATGATCCGGGTCGAAGGAAGCATCGAGACGCCGCACCGCCACCCCGGTTGCGTGGCAGCGGCACTGGAGCCCGACAACCTCACGTTGATGCGGACCTTCCCGACAGAGAAAGGTGTGCGGGCCGAGATCAAGGGGGCCGGGCTCCGGTCGATCATCGCATCGGTAGACGACTACCTCATGAATCTGGCAATAGCAGAGGATGTCTGCACCTGCGTCTCCAGGTCAACCGGTTCACAGGGCGGTCAGGAAGCGCATTACGGGTCAATAAGGCTGTAAAATAGATGTAACAGAGAAAAAAGTGATTGCATGGCAAAGAAGAAACAGGTTGGAAGAAGGGTGGAAGGCTGGAAGGCCAAGAAGTGGTACCGGGTGTATGCGCCAGAAGCCTTCGGCAAAGTTGAGATTGGCGACACCATCTCGGCCGATCCCGAGAACATGATCGGCCGGGTTGTGACCGCGACGCTCGGCGAAGTGCTGCAGGACTACTCCAAGTCCCACATCAAGATGAAGTTTAAGATTAATAACGTGGCCGGGGACGCCGCCTACACCGAGTTCATCGGTCACGAGGTGACCCGGGACTACCTGCGGTCGATGGTCAAGCGGCGGGCATCTCGTATCGACACCATCCACCCGATCATCAGCAAGGACGGCAAACTCCTGCGGGTGACGGTCGTCTGTCTCACCCTATCACGGGCAGACCAGAGCCAGGTTTATGCTGTGCGACAAGCGATCTCACAGTTTCTCTCTGCCCGGGCGGCGGAGAGCGATCTTGAGACCCTGATTAAGGATATCGTCTCTGGTGATATGGCACGGGACATCTTTAAGATCGTCAAGACGATCTATCCGATACGTCGGGTTGAGATAACCAAATCTAAAGTTGAACAGATCGCAACCGTATAAGGCCGGCTGTTCAACCTATTTTTCCTGAAACCACGTCATTTCGTGCATTATTACACCCGCCGGGGGGCATCAATTCTCGATAACCATTACCTTCAATCACGGGTCATCCCCGTCTCCGCGATCCCGTACGAAGGTATATGCCACATGATCAGCATATCCTCACCTGGAGAGACCACAGGGGAGGTGATGACCATGACAGTCTACCAGCAGAATGGGGGCGCGCGGCAGACACGGCAGATAGTCCTCTGCTCGGGGCCTCCGGAAGAGCGGCAGGTGATGGCCCTCGGGATCATCAGGCGGGTGCTCATCCAGTTCCACAAGGAGTGGACCGCCCTCCGGGACCAGGGGAGCGGTGAAGCCTGGGTCGCGGCTGCAAACGCGCTGCTCGACCGGTACTCGCACCAGCTGTACGATATCGTACGCGACGTGGAGACAGTCGTGGCAGAAGATTTCGCAACAGAGATCCGCTGCCTCTCCGCCGATATGATCAAGACGACCAACATCCTCGTCATGACTAATTGTGAGGAAGATTGCCGCGAACGCGGCGACACCCTCGCGAAAGAGGCGCTCCGCCACGCTGAACGGTGCCTGGTGAGGTCTGCGTGGCGGCGCGGGAAGAGGATAGCCCCGTGACCCTCCACCGGGAAGAGTAATCAGGTTCGGGATCTCACCTCTACCCGATGATTGCAGAGAAGGTGCTCTTCCTGGTACTGGACGGGATCTCTGACCGTCCTTGTGAAGCACTCAACGGACTGACTCCTCTTTCCGCCGCAGAGACTCCGGTCCTCAACCAGCTGGCAGCAGAGGGCGTATGCGGGATCATGGATACCATCGCCCCTGGCATACGGCCGGGATCGGATACCTCCCACCTCGCGCTGCTCGGCTACCCGCCGCAGGACTACTACACCGGCCGGGGTCCGCTCGAGGCCGAGGGGACCGGCATCCATATGACCGCCGGGATGATCGGGTTTCGGTGCAACTTCGCCACCGTCGACAGGGACGGTCTCATCATCGACCGCCGGGCCGGGCGGATATCAGGGACAGGGCCGCTCTCTGCGGCGATCCGCGAGGGCGTGGACCTCTCGGCGCTCGGCGTCGGGTTCAGGTTTGAGTCGGGCGCCGGACACCGGGCTGCCCTCGCCCTCATTGGTGAAGGTCTCGGCGACCGGGTCTCGTCCAATGACCCGAAGAAGGAAGGGGTGAGACCGCTCCCGATCCGGGCCTGTTCCGACGATCCCGCGGATGAGAAGACCGCTCGCGCCTGCAACGAGTTCATCAGCCAGTCAGCCGAGATCCTCGCCGCCCATCCCCTGAACGCTCAACGGGTGGAAGAAGGGCTGCCCCCCGCAAACTTCCTCCTGATCCGGGGCGCCGGGAAGATGGGCACGTTCCCAAATTTCCAGGAACGTTATGGACTCTCCGGGAGCGTCATCTCCGCGGCCACGCTCATCTCCGGGATCGGGAAGGTCGTGGGGCTTGAGCATATCCCGGTGCCCGGGACGACCGGATCGGTCGACTCAGATCTGGACGCCAAGGTGGAGGCGACGCTTGGGGAACTTAAGCGGAAAGACTTTGTCCTGCTCAACATCAAGGGTGCGGACGAGGCTGGTCACGACGGCAATGTGGTCCAGAAACGGGATTTCATCGAGGTGATCGACGCTGCCCTCGAGCCTCTGCTCGCTCTCCCGGAGGATACCCTGCTCGTTATCTGTGCCGACCACAGCACCCCCTGCTCGGTCAGGGACCACAGCGCCGACCCGGTGCCGGTTGTCATCAGAGGTCCGGGGGTCAGGGTTGACCGGACCGTCCGGTTCGATGAGGTCTCATGTGCGGAAGGGGGCCTCAACCGTATCAGGGGTTGTGATATCATGCCGATCATCCTGGATCTAATTAATAAGAGTCATAAGTATGGCGCATGAAGATTATACCAGGTAAATGGAACCGACAGGGGACCACGACTGGATCAGGGGCTGCACCCTCCCGGATCACACCGAGCTCCAGGAGAGGATGCTCAAGACCGACCAGGATATCGTCATCGCGGATCGGTGCCGGATCGATTACGGTCTTTCAGGCAAAGAGATTGTGGTCTGCGAATTTTGCAAGATCAACGGCAACATCATGGCGAGCGGGGATGCCAGGATAGATAACTGGTGCGAGATCAGCGGAGACGTCGTTGTTGAGGAGGATGCCTACCTCGGCGAGGGCGTGAAGATCCTGGGTAAACTGGTCGTCAGAGGCGATCTCGATATCGGCGACAACGTCCAGATCGAGCGCGGGTTTGAGGCGAAGGGCTGGATCTCGATCAGGAACCCGATGCCGGTCATCATCTACATCGTGATGTACCTCGTGGCCGTCCTCGGGATNNCAGGACACCGCTGATGATCCCGGGCGGCGCCGTCCTCAATACGCAGACCTTCTCGGTGCCGGATAAGATGACCGTGGGGTCGGGGTGCCGGCTGCACGGGAACATCCGTGCCAGGGCGATCACAGTCCAGGAGGAGACGACGATCTTTGGGAGTCTCCACGTGCAGGGGGACGCAAGCATCGCCCGGGGTTCGATCATCCACGGCGACATCCAGAGCGACGGCGACGTGGTGATCGAGCGGGATGCGCACATCCTCGGGAACGTCTCCTGCCGGGGCCTCACCCTGCACGAGGATGCCCGCGTGGACGGGGTCATCCGGGCACCAGGGGGCCTGAAGATAGAGAGGCGAGAGAAGTGAAAGTTGCAGAAATTCTTGAGGTTGACAGGTGCCGGCTGGTCGAGCCGTCGTTTGCGGAACTGACGATAGATACCTACACAGCCCTCCTGCTGGAAGTGGTGGCGGATGAGGCCCGTCTCCTGATCGACGAGGAGGAGGAGCCGATCGCCCTCGCGTTGCATGATGAATCCGGGTGGTACGCTGTCTCGTTCCTCTTCCGGCCCCCGACGCTCGCGGCGATCGAGTGCTTTGAGGAGGTCGGCGGTGATATCTACCAGGAGGATCGGGCGGTGTGGCTCTCGGCGGTCCGTGAGTACTACAGCCTTGATATCTGCAAAAACGTTCTCCCGGCCTTTGAGGATCTCTCCCCGGCCCGGAAAGGAAAACTCCGCGATCTCATCGGCGAGGTCTGGGGCGACCGGCCCGGGGCCCTCTGTCTCGACTGCTGCTGTGGGTCTGGTATCGGCAGTGTGGCCCTTCGGGCTTCAGGGATGCAGACGCTCGCCTACGACAACGACCCGGCGCTTCTCGCGCTTGGGCTCTCCCGGGGCCGCCTTGCGCCGGCCGAGACGATGTGTATCGATGCACGGGAGGCGTCCTGCTATATCGCTCCGGCGCCTCTCGGGGCCATCTTTATGGCCGGGGAGATCTACTCCTACAACGCCCCCCTCTGGAAGGCGATCGTCGTCGGGCTGCTCGCCCTTACCGATGAGGCGCTGATCACCGTCAGAACCGGGGCAGAGGCGGCCCTGGTGGAAGGGTGGTGCATCGACCAGGAGTGGGACGCCAGAGTCTTTGAGAATCGGCGCGACCCCATCTACGATCGGTGGTGCTGCGTCGCGAGGCGGGCGTGATCTGGCCTGCAACCGGGCCAACATATAAGTCTGAATATAATTAACATATTTTACTAAATTTCTCTCTCATATTGGTGCATCGTTCATGAATACCGCGAGGCGCATCTATAACGTCTTATTCATCTCCGTCTTTGCCACCATGCTCGGGCTCGGTGTCGTAAGCCCGCTGCTTCCCATCTACGCGGAGAACCTGGGCGCCACTGGCATCTGGCTTGGCATCATCTTCTCAGCCTTTGCTCTCTCCCGGTCGTTCTTCATGCCCATCATCGGCCGGATATCGGATCGGCGGGAGAGGAAGTGGATCATCCTCATCGGGATGTTCGCCTACGCGGTGCTCTCGCTTGCCTACCTCATCGCCGGCAGCGTCTACTCGCTCACTGCCGTCCGCTTCGCCCACGGGATCGCATCAGCCATGGTCGTCCCGGTAGCCATGGCCTACATCGCAGACCTCTCCGAGAAGGGAAAGGAGGGGAGTCACATGGGGAACTTCTCGATATCGATGTTCCTCGGGATGGGGGTGGGGCCGCTGCTCGGGGGGTTTCTCAACGACGCCTTCGGGATCTCATCGGTCTTCTACGTCATGGCCGCCCTCTCGGCGTTCTCCACGCTCCTTGTCGCGATCTCCCTCCCTGAGGCAAAACCGGGTTCGCTCGGGAACCCGGGCGGGAGATCCGCCTCGTTTCAGGAGATCTTCAGGCTGCCGGTCATGCGAGGGGTCATGGTCTTTTCTTTCCTCAGCGCTCTTGGCCGCGGGGGTATGATGGTTTTCATCCCGATCTTCGCCCCATCGATCGCGCTCAGCCCCTCCGAGGTGGGTGTCGTCCTCTCTGTAAACACCTTCCTGCAGGCGCTCCTCCAGGTGCCGATAGGGAGGATCACCGATTCCGGGGACAAGATCGCCCTGATCGTCACCGGGTCGGCTATAGCAGCGGTAGCACTCGCCGCAATCCCCCTCTCAGGCTCGTTCTGGGCCCTGCTCGCAATAACCTGTCTCATCGGTGTCGGGGGGGCCATCCAGCAACCGTCGATCATGGCCCTGACGGTCGATGTGGGCCGGACCATCGGGATGGGGACCTCGATGGGCGCCTACAACACAATCTTTGGCATCGGGACGATCATCGCACCGCTGCTTGGGGGTGCGTTCATGGATTTCATCGGTGTTGAGGCTGTCTTCTACGTGGGCGGGGCGATAAGCCTCCTCGGGACCGTGGTCTTTGCCGTGATGATGCGGGGGATCGACCAGGAGGCTGCTGGGTGAACTACCTGGTCTCCACCCGCGGATCTCATCTCTGACTGAAATGATGAGAGGCTGTCCTGTACCCTCCTCCCCGACAACTCACTCCGGCGCCTCTTCCCCGGCACACTCGAGTTCAGCCACGATCTCGGCTGCATCGTCCATTTCCTGGACCAGATCCTTGATCCTGAGCAGGCGCTCGACGCCGATGAAGTGCTCGGCCATCACCCGCGCCATATCGGTGAGTTCGATACGCCCCGCCCGCCGCCGGACCAGGTTGTGATCGAGGAGCGTCGGGAGTGCCGGCTCCAGAGTCCCGACCATCACCCGGTTCATGCGGATGATCTGCTGTTCGTCGCCGCCGCAGACCACGGCGTTCGCCACAAACTCCTCAGAACTCTGCTCCATATCATACTCAGGGGCGACCTCCTCCATCTCGCCACGCAGGAGGCCAACAGCGACCTCATCCTCAGTCATCCGCGACATCCGGGAGTATGATCCGCCAGGCTCCGCCATGATGACCACCCGACCAAGGTCATGGAAGTCGGGTCGGCCGGCCCGGCCCATCATCTGGTGGAACTCCTGGACTGTGAGCCACTCGATCCCCATCGCAAGGGCATCAAAGATCACCTGGGACGCCGGGAAATCGACGCCGGCGGCAAGCGCTGCCGTGGTCACAACAGCGGCGAGCTCGCCGTTTGCAAACCGCCGCTCCACGTCCCGCCGTTCCTGGGCGGCCAGCCCCGCATGGTAGGGAGCGGCCTTCTTCCCGAGGGCATCTGCGATGACGTGGCACCTGGCCCGGGAGTTGGTGAAGACGATCGTCTGGCCCCGGTAACCCTTCGATGACTTGATCTTGTACTCCTCGGCGACCATCTGCTTGATGAACCCGATCTTCTTCGCCCGCTCGACGAAGAGGAGGTGTCGCTCCAGCGGCACCGGCCGGGCGGCGTAGCGGACCAGGTTCGCCTGGAGTTTTTCAGCAAGCAGTCCGGGAAGCCCGATGGTGGCAGAGAGGTAGAGGAACTGAGCGTCAGGGGCAACGTGCTTGAGCCTGGCGATCAGCCCATCGAGACGGTGGCCCCGGTCGGGGTCCTCGAGCATCTGGATCTCGTCGATGACAACGGTTCCGATATCCTTCAGGGACTGCCCGGTGCGCAGCGCGTGGTCGATCCCCTCATAGGTCCCCACCACGACCGGGGCGTTGATGTCCCGCTCCCCTGCAGGTCGGGTCTCGGGGAGGTTGAGACGGCTCACCCCGACCTGCAGGCTGACCCGCATCAGGTGGCCGTAGCGGTCGCGGAACCGCTGGTACTTCTGGTTGGCAAGCGCAACCAGCGGGACCAGGAAGAGCATCCTTCCCCGCCCTTCGAGGAAGTTCTTCATCCCTGCCATCTCTCCGATGAAAGTCTTACCACTCGCGGTGGCGGAGACGACCAGGAGGTGCTGCCCTTCAAGAAGCCCTTCCTGGACCGCGAGCTGCTGGACTGGCATCAGGTATTCGACCCCGGAAGCCTTCGCAAACGCGGGAGGCAGCGGGAGGTCGGTGATATGAGTTGTCTTCTGGACCTCGTGTGCCTCCAACCGGTCGAAGAGGGTCCGCGACCGGTCGAACCTCTCAGGCCCCACCGACGCCAGCACCCGGTCGAGGTCCCTGACCTGGGCAAGAAGTTTCTCGAGATGCACGAGCACCGAACCCCCGAACCTGCCCATATACCCGAGTTCCCGGCGCATCTCGCGCTTTGCGCACTCCAGGCAGATCCACTCCCCGCCGTAGCGGACACCGGTTGCCTTATCGATCGGTGTGAAACGGTCTTCTAGCTGGCAGAACCGGCAGATATCGATCCTGGATACAGGGATCTGGAGGTCGGCAAGAAACGATTCGAACTCTGGACTCTCCCCCGCGAGGTGCACCGAAGACCGGCGAAGCAATGTGATCAGGTCCCGGGTCGGTGTGGGTTTGAGCTGTCTGCCCCGCCTGCGCACCTTGAAGTTCTTTGGCCGATGGCCCTTCGGGGTTGCCGTCAGGTTGACGAACCCCGTCAACCTGACACGGCCTTCCTCGACGAACAGGAGTTTGTACACGCCTTTCTGGGGCTGGACGATGACCTTCATGGTGTGATATCGTGGATCGTGTAGGTGAGTCCTACTGTCTCCAGTCGTTTGAGGAAATCGGTGAACTCCTCATCAACGATAAGTATTGCGCACTCCCGGCCGTGGAACGCCGCCTCGATGACGCCCTCCCGGGAACCGAAGAACATATCAGGCTCGATACCCGCCTTTCTGAGAGCCACGTATGACTCGAGGCCCACGGCGGCCACCATATCCGCGTCCCGGATAGCAGCGCGGAGGAGATCGGTGCGGACCTTCCGGGACCCGCCCCGCTCGATCCGCGGCACCTTGCAGACATGGATGATCCCCTCTTCGTGGTCGATGATGCCGTTTAAGTGTGCGACACCCACATCCTCCCCGGCCCGGGCGTCCATCGTCGCCTGGCCCATGGCGCTATGTGTTTCTTTCGCCGCGTAGAGCCACCCGTCCTGCATGAAGACGCCGACTGTGTCTCCTTTCTTGAGGTCGTCCCGGGCGATGGCCGTCCAGACCGCCACCTGCTGGATGACGTCCCGGGTGATATGCCGGGCATAGGATTCGAGCGCCTCGGCGTGCCGCAGGACCCACTCGATTCCGCTCTTCGTCACCTCGTAACGACCCCGGCCGTGGGCGGTAACCAGCCCCTCATCCACCATCTCCCTGATGTATTCGGAGATGGCCTGCGGCGTCACGCCGAGTTTCTCCGCGATCTCCTGCTGGCGGATGGATGGCTGGTGCTCGGCGATCTCCACCAGGATCTGGAACCTGGTGGACTCACGTTTGCTGCGCAGGATCACGTAGAGCGGATCTTCAGCGAGGTTGGTCAAGTAACACCATTCCCTGTCCTTTCACATCAAGGCTTGGGATTCGCTTGGCCAGCCCCCTAATAAAGGTGGGGCTGACCCCGTGTTTTCTGGATATATCACCGATCGAGGAGGTCCCCGCTGCAACCTCTCGTTCGACCGAATCTACAATCTCCCGGAGACTTTCGTCGTTGGAGACGGCGATGTGTAGCAGGTCTCCGATGTCGCTCATGGAGCACTGAAAACTGGCTCTGAATCTATTGTATGTCGTCCGGTATTCCTTCATCGGCTTTTGTCCGGGCTCAGGCATCCGCCACTGTTCTTCGATCAGGTTTCCCTTCTTGAGGATAGAGAGGCACTCGGCCACTGTGGAGGTGTCTACGTATGCTGCGAGTTCCTCCTCAGTCAACCAGGCCTTATTCAGGAGTTCATAGATCCTTTTATAATCTGCGTTGTTGAACGTTATAAGAAGAGGGACTAGGTCCACTGGATCATTGAGAATTTTAATATGTCCCGTCAATGCGATACCCTATTGTTATATCGCTGTATAACTCCATAAATTTTTGCTGATTTTTCGATGCGTACACGCGGCATAATTATCATCCGGGGCATCGTCCAGGGCGTTGGCTTTCGCCCATTCGTCTATGCAAAGGCGCGGGAATTCGGGATAACAGGGTCGGTCAAGAACCTTGGGAGCGAGGTGGAGATCCATGCGTTCGGGAATCGCTTTGAGGAATTTCTGGAGGCTTTGTCCCGGGGGACTCCGTTATCCCGGATAGATTCCGTCAATGTCAGGGATCTGCGCGGGGATCCTCCTGATACTTTTACCATCCTGGAGAGCGGCTCAGGGAGCCTTTCAGGGTTCATCCCGGCCGATGTCGCCATCTGCGGTGACTGCATCGCCGATATCTTCACACCGGGCGGGCGGTACGAGGGCTACTGGGCCACCTCGTGCGTTAACTGTGGTCCGCGATACAGTATCATCAACGCTATCCCCTACGACCGGGAACGTACCTCCATGGAGGCGTTCCCGATGTGTACTGCCTGCGAGAGCGAGTACACCGATCCGTCCTGCCGGCGCCACCACGCCCAGACGATCGCCTGTGCAGCCTGTGGACCACGCCTCTCCCTGCTCCGGGCAGACGGGACACCGATTGCGGCAAATGATCCCATCAGGGAGACGGCAGCCCTCCTTGATGCGGGTTCGATCGTCGCCATCCGGGGGATCGGAGGGTTTCATATCGCCTGTATCGAGGAGTCGGCAGGCGTCTTGAAACGCCGCCTGGGTCGGAGTGAGCAGCCTCTTGCGGTGATGGCAAGCCTGGAGGAGGTGGAGCGGATCGCGGTTGTATCAGACAGGGACCGGCGGATCCTCCACTCCCGGGCCCGACCGATCGTGGTGCTCGAAAAACGGGACCCCACGTCCCATCCAGCGATATCGGGGCTCCACACCATCGGGTGCATGCTCCCCTACTCGGGGCTGCACTACCTCCTCTTCGCGGACCTCGCCCACCGACTCCTGGTCATGACGAGCGCGAATCTCCCTGGTTACCCGATGATCACCGATCTCGCAAGCGCCCTCGATCGGCTCTCCGGAATGGTGGACTACATCCTCACTCACGACCGCCGGATCGTCAACCGGTGCGATGACTCGGTCGTGCGAGACGGGTATATCATCAGGCTCTCGCGGGGACTTGCCCCGAAGCGGGCTGCGATCGACCTCGGTAATGAGTGTATCCTGGGTGTCGGCCCGGAACTGAACTCGAACATCTCTATCTACCTGGGAGGGTTCTGCGTCACCTCGCCCCACGTCGGGAACGTCAGGAATCCCAGGACCCTTGCCTACCTGCAGGAGACGGTGGAGAATCTCAGGGGGCTTGTTGGCGCCCGGTACGACCTGGTCGTCCACGATCTCCACCCGCAGTTTCTCTCGACCCGGTATGCCAGGGAGGTTGCTGAGGCGGCCGGGGCGGAACTCCTCGCGGTCCAGCACCACCGGGCGCATATAGCGGCTGCGACCAGGGAGGAGTGTGTCGGGATCGCGATCGATGGGGTGGGTTACGGCGACGACGGGACGGTCTGGGGCGGAGAGGTCTTTGCCGGGCAGGTCCCCCACCTCGATCGGGTCGCCCACCTGGAGGTCGTCCCGATGCCGGGTGGGGATCTTGCGACCCGGTTCCCTGAACGGATGCTGTACGGGATCCTGCCGACTGACGGGGTCCATGACCTGCTCGTATCACGGGGGTGGAGCGAGATCGAACTCGGCGTCCTCTCCCGGCAGGTGGAGCGGGGCTTGAACGTCGCCGCCACATCGAGCACCGGCCGGGTGCTGGACGCCGCTGCGGCGCTCCTGGGGGTCTGTCGGGAGCAGACCTACGACGGTGAACCGGCGATGAAGCTTGAGGCGGCGGCATACGCGGGGAGGGCGTCGGCCTGGGATCTTGAGTTCCTGCGCGACGGGACGGGTGTTGAGGTCCTCTCGACGCGTTCGATCCTTTTGGAGGCGTACCGGCGGGCTCGTGCCGGGGAGCGGGTCCGCGATATCGCCGCATCGGTCCAGTATAATCTGGCGAGAGGCATCGCCGCGATGGCCATCCGGACGGCTGATGAGCGGGGGATCCCCCGGGTAGCGCTCTCGGGCGGGGTGGCGTATAACCGGGCGATCAGAGAGACGATCCGCCGCGAGGTTGTGGGGGCCGGGCTTGAGCTGGTTATGAACCGGGAGTACCCCCTCGGGGACGGGTGCATCAGTTTCGGGCAGGTGGTCTACGGCGGGAGTGAGGAGTGATCAGGGTCGGTCTTCTGATATCGTCGGGGCTTGAGTGGCAGAAGTGGGTGATGAGGAGCGCTCTGTCCGTCGTGATCGCCCGGGCCGATGGTGTCGTGATATTGTCTACAATCCTCCGACAATCTTCGACAATCTCAGGTTTACAATAGATTGCCCCTAAACGGGATATACTCTTGGATCGACGCTCCTCAATGGCTTCTCCGGCCGTCCTTCTCGTAGTCCGCGAACCTGCCGGCAGGAGGGGTCGCTTCGGGGAGGAATTGCTGTAACAGAGCGATCAGCGGGATACCGGCGGCTGCCGGCACTCCCCCAAAACGATTGCCCTTCCCGTAGATCGGTCTCCGGCGGGAGTGAAGAGTGAGGGGGGCCGGTTCAGCACCCCGGCGACGACCGGGGCGAGAGCGGCAAGATGAGCGAGGATGGGAGGTTCAGGCGTCGTGGTGGTCGTCCGGGCCTTCAGGGTCGAGGTATCTTCACGATCGCTCTGGTCATTCGTCAATGATACAGACGTCGCATCCCCGGGAGAGAACCTGATCAGGCCGGCTCTGATAGCGGTAGACGGTGATACCTTTACACCCGAGATCATGAGCAAGAGAGAAGATGTGGGCGATGTCTTCGGCGGTTGCGGTGTTGGGGAGGTTTACCGTCTTTGAGACAGCGTTGTCCACGTGCTCCTGGAACGCCGCCTGCATCCGCACATGATGCTCCGGTGCGATCTCGATGGCTGTCTTGAAGAGATCGCGGATATGGGCTGCAAGAGGGAGGCCCTCGACCGTCCCGTAGCGCCGCACGTGCGCTGCCACGTCCCTCCCTCCCACCGTCTTTGGCAGGAGTTCCCGGACGAGGTCGCTTATAATACTGACCTGCTGCCCGTCGATCGTCCTGGTGTAGGCAAAGGAGAAGATTGGTTCGATTCCGCTCGTCGTCCCGGCGATGAGGTGGAGCGATCCTGTGGGAGCGATGGTGGTGACGGTGGCGTTGCGCATATCCCCGGAGTAGATTGACCCCTCAATCGCCGGAAACGATCCCTTCTCGGCGCCGAGCTCCTCAGACCGCTCCCGGGCCACAGTCTGGATGCCCGCCATCAGGCTCCCGGCAAACCGAAGCGCCTCCTCTGACTCATAGGGTATCCCGAGACGTATGAGCGTCTCCGCAAACCCCATGATCCCGAGGCCGATCTTACGGGTGGCAAGGGTCCGCTCCCGAATCTGGGGGAGCGGGAACCGGTTGACGTCGATGACCGCATCGAGGAAATCGATGCCGCACCTGACAACAGTAGTGAGCAGGTCTTCGTCGATCTCGTGTTTCCTGATGCACCGGGCGAGGTTGATGCTTCCGAGGTTACAGCTCTCGTAGGGATAGAGCGGCTGCTCGCCGCAGGGGTTGGTTGCCTCGATAGGTCCGAGATGCGGCGTGGTGTTCCGTCGGTTGATCTCGTCGAGGAAGAGTATCCCCGGCTCGCCGGAGGCCCAGGCTGATGTTGCGATCAGCCGCCAGAGTGCTCGGGGATCGATGCTCTTCCAGACGCTGCCATCGCGGGGGTTGATGAGCTCGTAGTCCGCCCCGGTCTCCAGGCACCTGAGGAATCGGGCGTCGATGCCAGCCGAGATGTTGAAGTTTGAGAGGCCTTCGGTCTGTTTTGAAGTGACAAACTCCTCGATATCGGGGTGGGAGGCAGCAAGCACCCCCATGTTCGCCCCCCGACGCCGGCCGCCCTGTCTGATCGCCCCGGTCGCCGCATCAAAGACCCGCATGAACGAGACCGGCCCGCTTGCGGCGCCCATCGTCTCGCTGACGATATCGCCGCGGGGACGGAGGTGGGTAAACGAGAACCCGGTTCCCCCACCAGATTTATGAATGAGCGCCATGTGGGTGAGGCTTCTAAAGATTCCTTCGAGACTATCCTCCACCGGCAGAACGAAGCAGGCTGAGAGCTGCCCGATAGAGGTGCCTGCGTTCATCAGGGTGGGGGAGTTCGGGAGGAAGCTGAGGCTTGCCATGAGCGAGAAGAACTCGCGGGACCGTGCCGGGCCGCCCACGGCCTCGGCGACCCGGTTGAAGAGGCCGTGCGGTGTCTCGCCAGGAAGGAGATAACGGCGCTCCAGGAGGAGGCGAGCCACAGGGGTGAGCTCCATGTTGCAGTCATGGATCCCCGCACTTAATAACCCGTCGTGTCCAACTTCTCTGCTGGTAATGTCTCTCATCATCTTCGGGACTGCATCCCACGTGGGAAAGAGCGTGACGGTAGCGGCGCTCTGTCGTGCGCTCTACCGGCGCGGGATCCCGGTTGCGCCGTTCAAGTCGCAGAACATGAGTCTCAACTCCTACGTTACGGTCGATGGGAGCGAGATCGGGATGGCCCAGGCCGTGCAGGCCTTCGCTGCAGGTATCGAGCCTGTGGCTGATATGAACCCGATCCTCCTCAAACCGAAGGGCGATCTGACCTCGCAGGTGGTGCTGCTCGGTCGACCATACAAAGATGTGCAGATCCAGGACTACTACGCCGAGGCCGATACGCTCCTTGCAGCAGCGGTGGAGGCGTTTGAGCGGTTGCGGAGACGCTTTGGGCACGTGGTGGTGGAAGGGGCCGGGGGAGCGGCGGAGGTGAACCTCTACGACCGTGACATCGCAAACATCAGGCTCGCCAGGCGGCTCGCGCTCCCGATCATTCTCGTCGCCGATATCGAGCGGGGCGGGGTCTTTGCCCAGGTCTACGGGACGCTCGCTCTCCTCCCTGATGATATCAGGCCGCGTGTCGTCGGGGTCATCATCAACAAGTTCCGGGGCGATGTCGGGCTTTTTGCATCGGGAGTGGAGAAACTTGAGGAGCTCACGGGCGTCCCGGTGCTGGGGGTGGTCCCCTACACGGATATCTCTCTCCCGAGCGAAGACTCGCTCTCGCTCGGCGATAAGGGGCGGCAGGCGGTCGGGAGTCCGATACGGATCGCCATCGTCCGCCTCCCCCGGATCGCGAACTTCACCGACTTCGAACTCCTCGAGCGCCACGCCACGGTGGACTACGTCCCGCCCGGGACGCCGCTAGCCGGCTATGACTGCATCATCCTCCCGGGGACGAAGAATACCGTGGGGGACCTTGCCGTGCTGCACCGGCACGGGGCCGGGGAGGAACTCCGCCGTGCACGGGACAGGGGCGTCCCGGTGATCGGGATCTGCGGAGGTTACCAGATGCTTGGCCGCCGGATCATCGACAGTGGCATTGAATCAGGTTCCCCGGCTGAATACGAGGGCTTCGGGCTCCTCGATGTGGTCACCACTTTTACCGGCTACCACAAGATGAGGGTGCAGGTCAGGCGCCGGGCGTCTGGCCCCGGTCCCATCCTCTCGCGGATGGGAGAGGTGACGGGCTACGAGCTCCATACGGGCGAGACCGGGCGGGGAGCCCTGCCCGAGGCGTTTACCGGGGAGGGGGCCGCAACCCCGGATGGCCTGGTCTTCGGGACCTACATGCACGGCCTCTTCCAGAACCCGGGCGCCGCAAACGCCCTCCTCGCCTACCTCTCGGAGCGGCGGGGGGTGCCGTTCGAGCCGGTGACGGCGGCAGGTGGCGACGCTGCCTATGACGATCTGGCCCGGCACTTTGAGGAGCACGTGGATATGGATACGATTATGGCCTATTTTCAAGATGGCTGTCGGTGAGAGGGCGACCGGGAGATGCACCGGGGACGCGGTCGCGGTTATGACAATGGCGGCCTCATCGGGGCACGTGGGGGTTGCACGGCCGGCACGAATCGCCATGTATGGGTATCGTCACCGACACCCCCGACCGCCGGGAACCCCCGGTTACCCGGCCCGGTCCTTCAGATAAAGAACCGAAACGCAATCCAGGCGATCAGCACCATGGCGGCCGAGTACTTCAGCCCGGCAAGCACCCGACCTTCGCCCATGATGCCCGCTGTAAGCCCGGAGAAGAACCCCTGGATCAGTGCAGAGTGGGAGAAGAGCCGGTTGTAGAGGAAGAGATCCACGGTGCCCATGAACGTCTGGCTCGAGCCCGAGGTCGCGACCGCCTCGCCCGCATCCGCCATGGTGGAGAGGAAGGTGCTCGAAAGCACCCCGATGACAAAGAGGAAGACAAGGAACGATATGACGATGATGGTCGTGTAAACCATCATACTGTCCCTCCGTTCCGACTTTAGATTGAAGAACTCATACGCGTCGTGAGCAGCCGCCCGCAGCACCTCGCTGACGTCGCTGCCGGCAAAACCCGCGTGCGCGATCAGGTCCGCACTCCGCCTGGCAAGCGGTGTGTTCACGCCCTCTCCGAACCGGCGGATAGCCTCTACGAACGGGACGCCCCAGGACATCTCGGTATCAAGTCTGCGGATGTGCGGCGTGAGTGCCCCGTACTCGCCCTCCGAGACGATGTGTATCGCGTGCGGGAGCGTCATACCAGAGTCGTTCATACCGGCCACGTCCCGAAAGAAGTTCGGGAGCGATGCCTCGATGCTCGATACCCGCAGCGCCTCCTTGAGGTCGAGGATCGCGAGCGGCACGATGGCAACGAGGAGCGAGATGACAACGACATCGTCGATCATCGTCGTCATGAAGATGACGTCGGGGCCGTAGGATACCACCAGGCTCGCAGACCCGCCGATGAGAAGGAGGAGCGCCACCGGGACCGATATGAAGAGGACGGTGATGGGCTCCTCAATCATCACCTGGAGCGGGTGCCTGGTGAACCGGTAAAATCCTTTCCGGTACTTCCGCTGATCCTTGATCTTATCGAAGATCTCCCGATCCTGGTCCTCGAACGTGTCAGGCACCCGGGCATCCATCTCCCTGCTACAGCCCGGCAATATATTCAGGAAGTCGTTGATAATCTCTTTAAAACCCATATTCAGCCCTCAGGCGCCACAGAACTGACCAGGATGATAAACATCATGCTCCCAAACGGCACGATCAGGTAGATGATGATGTAGAGAAAAAGAGGGGTTTTGTCTCCGGAGAGGATCGTCATAACCGACTGCAGGATGATCAAAAAGAGCGTGCCGGCAACCATCGCCGAGACGTAGGACTCCGCGATCAGTCCAAGCGTCTCGAGGAACGCTTTTTGCCGCTGGTGGTTCTCAAGCGTATACCGGTGGGCCTTCGTGCGGAAATACTCCGTAAGGTCGCTCCCGCTGGAGATGCTTGCAACAGCCCCCTGCAGGAACTCCCGCATCCGTTCGCTCGGCGTCGCCTGAGACACTGTCCTGAGGGCTTCGAGGAGATCCTTCCCGAAGAAATCAGTCTCCCGGGAGACGTAGCGTGCCTCAATGGCACTCTCGCCGTATATCTCACTCTGGCCGAGCAGCCGGAAAACCTCGTCGGGGGTGACCCCGGCCGAGGACATGGCAGTGATGTAGTTGATGGCATAGGGCAGGGTGGCGTCGATGTTCCGGCGGCGCTCCCCGGCCCGTATGCCGGGATAGAGGAGAAAAGTCAGGCAGGATATACCGCCGAGGATTAGGAACGAGAGGATCGTGATGATGGTGGTGCCGATAACGAGTTTGTAATCGTTTAACGCATAGAAAAACGCGGGAACCGCTCCCTGGTAGGTGATCATCTCAGGGATCCGCAGGAAGTAGGTGACAGACCCGATGAACACAGCAGCGACCAGCCCCACGATGACCGAGGTGACGTAGGCGGTCGCAAGGTAGGCCTCAAACGGTGTATTCATCCGGGCTCCCGTGAGATCCCTGCGGAGCCTGACGAAGTCTCCTCGCTTCTCATTCAGGTTCCGGCCGATCAGGTTGAAGCAGAACCTCTCATAACCGTTCATGTGGCACCGCCCTCCTCATAGAGTTCGGAGCGCACCCGCCGGATGACCGTCTCCGGGTCGCGAAAGTAGGAGACCAGGATGTTGCTCACGTCGCGGAAGTGGCGGATCTTCTTGATACGCATCCACTCGAGCACCTCCTGCCGCCGTTTCAATTCTTCCTGCATCCGCTCCTCGCTCCACCCCCGGTCCTCCATGATCTCCTCGAGGATGTAGGACTTCCCGGAGTAGCGGATCTCGTCGGTTGCCGGGTACCATCTGAAGACCTCGTTCGTGATCAGTTCGTTTGTCCGGGGATCGATGTCTAGGATCTCGACGAGCTGCTTGTTTCGCCGGATCCGCTGGCCACCCACCCGCGCCTGAACCTGAATGGACATCAGAGAGAGCGCTGAGAGCATGTTCCTCGGCACATTGATTGGTGGATTCTCCAGGCGGTGGACGGCGCTTGCTACCGAATCTGCGTGCATCGTCGCGTAGGTGACATGCCCGGTGCTCATCGCCTGGAAGAGGGTCAGTGCCTCGCGGCCACGGACCTCACCGACCAGGATATACTCAGGGCGCTGCCTGAGGGCAGCGCGCAGGAGTTCATACATGTCGATCTCGCCCCGTCCGTCCTGCGAGTATGAGTCGCGGGTGATGCTCGGGATCCAGTTTGGGTGAGGAAGTTTCAGCTCACGGGTGTCCTCAAGCGTCACGATCTTTGCGAGCGGTGGGATGAAGAGTGATATGGCATTCAGGGTCGTCGTCTTCCCGGACGCTGTCCCGCCGGCAAATATGCAGGACTTAGCGTTCTCGACTGCAAGCCAGAGGAAGGCGATCCCGAGCGGCGAGAAGGTATGCCACTCTATAAGGTCGGTCGGCGTGATCGGCTCATCCCGGAACTTCCGGATCGTAAACGTCGAGCCGTGAGCGGTCACCTCAGACCCGAGCGTCATCTGGATACGCGATCCATCGCTCATCGTGGCGTCAATCATCGGTTCAGCGATCGAGATGTACTTTCCGGCCCGCTGCGCGAGTTTCGCGACGAACGAGTCAAGTTCGGCAGCATCACGGTAGATCAGGTTCGTCTTCATCGATTCATACGTTGTGTGATAGACGAAGATGGTGCTCCCCACGCCGTCGCAGGAGATATCCTCGATGTAGCTGTCATGCATTATCGGGTCGATCAGCCCGTTGCCCAGGAACTCCATCTCCACGTGGTAGAGGATCTTCTCCCGGCTGACTGGGAGAAGGTGGATCCCGTAGTCAGCGATGATCGCGTTGACAGCGTCACAAAGTATCTTCCTTGCTTCGTCGCGGCTGAGGCCCCGGGTGGTGATGTCGAGCGTCTCAAAGAGACGCTCTTTGATCTCTCTGAAGAGTTCCTGCTCCCCGGGCGTAAGCACGGGCTCAAGGACGTGGTAGGTATACTCGTGGGTCGAGTCATCGCAGGTCACCTGAACGTAGGCATACGGTTCATTCAACGGGTAGAACTCGACCACCTCGAGTCCCGGCGCCGGCGGTACCGAGAGGTCGACGAGCGGTCCGTGGATTGCGGGGTTGTACTCCTCGATCACTTCCTCGGCCTTCGAGAGCTGGAGCCTCCAGAGGAACCCAAACCGGGGCTTCGGGACATCCTCGGCTGGAACTTCCACGGCTGCCGCAGCCGCTGCAAGTGTGCCGGGCGAGTAGCCCCTGGCAGGGAGTCCATCAAGCTCTGATGTGATCCGGGCGTCGTCATCAACAGAGTCAGATCGGTGCTTGCTGCGATTAACGTGCAGTTCCTCAATCCTAAACGTCACATGCTTCAGGGGGACCCTGTCTGTCAGGTCTCTGGTCTCATCGACTGATATTACGCCTGCACCGAGATCCTCGTCGTGTTCGGGCTTCTCCACCACCTGCGGGTCAGGGAAACCGGGAGGGGCGTGGCGGCTGCATGCCGGGCTCAGCGGTTCATTAACCATCATCCGCGGGTCCTCGGGGGCCAGATCATATTCCCCTGCGTTCCTCTTGCCCTGGTTCGTCTCATCATCGCCGACTGCACGCAGATCTCTGACATTCTCCTGCCGGATCACAGGGTCGACGAACGAATAGTGCCCGGCTCTCTCTGGCGCCGGCTCAAGGGGGAACTCTGATTTCTCCTCACCCTCCTCACCGGAACCGGGGTCATCAGTTTCCAGGGCTGCTTCTTCCTGAACTTCGTCTTCACCAGGCCCGTGACTGGATGGGGTCAACGCGAAGTCGTCAATTGCAACTACCGAACCTCCATTGCCGCTCTCAGGTTTCCTGGATTTTGAAAGAAGATTCCTGACCGTTGCTATCCATTTGCGTCTTTCGTCTTCATCTCTTTTCGTACTCTGTGCCCCCGGTACCAACCCGGGTCTCTGCCCGGCATTTATAGAATTCAATGATGCTGCGCGTCCGCTCTCCTGTCCGGTCCGGGACCACGCAGATGTAGCGCCCATTCGAATCCGTCACGTCGCTCATGATGACGAGTTTGCCTTTCCGGATCGCAACGTGGGCCGCGGCGAGAGGCGCCTGGCTGTCATAGATAGTCAGACAGGGCACTCCTCCCCACCACCGGGTAGGGGCGGCGCTGATGATCGGGATATCGAGACGGCCATTCCTCTTCAGGTGGTTTTTACCAAAGATCCTGGTACGCGATGTCAGTGCATCAGCGACCGGCGGTGCCATCAGGTAGAGGCCGAGCTCTTCTGTGTCGTCCAGGTACAGGACGGCCGGGTCGCCGTAGAGGTCCCTCTTCTCGTTAACAAGAATAGCACTGTCTGGTTCGTCCCCGGAGAAGTTCAGGAAAAATGTATGTGGTTCACCCCCTGAGACCCGGGTCCTGGTCAGAAAGCGGGCGGTACTGTGATGCAACAGCTCACCCGGGGTGAAGCGCCCCTCGTGCATCGACTGCCCGAGGATCTCCTGTTCCTGTGACTGCTCCCCCCATTTCAGTGGGGGGGCATCCGGGGTAATTCGTCCCGGAGGTTGCAGTCCCAATCTCATAACATTGATCGCGATCCAGGACGAGCTCGCAATGTGGGCAGGAGTGGGTCCGATCGGAGAGGGTCTTTTTGGCAATCATTCCACATCGGGAACACCGCTGAGATGTCTTTCCGGGATTCACCAGGACCACGCGTGGAGCTTCTGGGTGATCGTGGTAAATATAATCTGGGCGAGAACGGCCTATAATGTTATCGGTGAAGTGCGACAAGAAGCTGTATCGAGGATTGCGGGTCGAACCACCATCTTATTCGTTTAAGATGCATCTACCGCGGCATGCATCCCCGGCAACAGGGGTGCGAAGCCCGCGGGACAACGTGGAGAAGAACAGAACCCTGATCTCTTTCCATCTACCAGATAAATGACGCTGAATCATCGAAAGGATCGTTATATTGAACGGGTGAAACCAGGGTGACACACTTGAGCCAGAATCAGCAACGGAATCCGGCCATCGCTGCTTTCCACCACAGGATGACAAACGGATGCAGTGATTCCCGGTCTTAGGGTGGCTCCTGCGGCGTCAATCAGTAGTATCCCCGATACGGACCCTGGAAACCCTGATACACCCCTCGAACGAGGATAGGGTAGTGGAATGTGCGAGCTTGTGAACTACCCCGCGCTGAAGGGCGGGGCTTCCCGCTCATGCCGCCGCGAACCCTGCAAGGTAAGGCAGGCCTGTTTTTCAGGACGGAGAAAAGCGTCCCCCGGAACAGAGGGTCACGTCAGGGAGAACGAGAACAAGCAGTTTGTCCCCATCTTCTCTGATTTTATCTTGCGGGGTGAAGGGGCTCCGCTTTCATCTCCGGCCTGAAGACCGGGGTCTTCCTCGCTCCGCCCCTTCACCCCGCAAGATAAAGAAGCATGGTACCGCACAGTATCATGCGCCCTCCTCACTCCGGAACGTCCTGGAGATCTTCTGATGCCAGGGAGGCGCCACATCCGGCGCAGAAGGCAACACGATGAACAGCAACCTCGTCCTGGTCAGCGAGCGGTGTGCCCGGATGGCGGTTGACCCCCGGCGTTTTTCCCCCTCTTCTTGCGCGGAGCCTGCGGACGGCGAAAATCGTCGCTGGAGGGAGGACGACTGTTGTTGGTGCTGTTCCGGTTCAATGACCGGGAGGTCGGTTTTGGTGGATTCCGGTCTCCGGGGTGGCGTGGTAGCCCGGTTCTCAATGCATCCGCGAGAATCGGGGCTGCAGGAGACCCAATAAGACAGAAGAACGCGCTGAAACTGCAGGAGCCACAGACAAGGAGAGACCGCCAGAAATAAGATATAAAAGATGGATAACACTATTGTCCCATGACTCCCCCCCCTGTGGTCGCCATCCCGCTCATGGTTGCAGCGGTTGCGATAGGGGTTACACTCGTCTACGCGTCGGTTCTGGACGCAAAAGAGCGTCGGGTACCTCACAGGATCTGGAATCCCGCGCTCGTGGTCGCGATTCCGGCGGCCGTCTGGGTATACGGATTGATGATTCTTGTCGACTGGCGAATGGCAGCAGGCTACCTCATTCTGGTCGCGCTCTTCTGTGGATTCTTCTACCTCTTCCAGGCTGCAAACCTCTTCGGAGGAGCGGATGCGTATGCCCTTATGATCATCACGGCATGCGTCCCGTTCTTCCCGATCGAGCCATATTTTGGTAGTCCCCTTCACGGATTCTTCCCCTTTGCCGTGCTTGCGAACGCTGTGCTCATCAACATCGCAGCACCGGTTGCAATATTCATCCGAAACCTGCTCCAGGGAAACCGGGCCCCGCTACCCTATCTCTTCCTCGGGTTCCCGGTCGACGGAGAGGATATCCAGAACGAATTTGGCTTTGTGATGGAGGATATCAAAGAACAGGATGGCAGGCTGGTCAGGCAGTTCATCGGCTTTACCGAGTC